>JANLWK010000009.1:0-4545 GCA_031364505.1 Candidatus Eiseniibacteriota bacterium
TGGCGGCTCCTGAGGAGGCGGGGGTCGTGTGCTCGAGGGGGTCACGAGCCAATATCAAGCTCCGCCGTCACAGCCAGGGAATCCTACGCGCATGCGGAGGGTATGAACAGAAGCTTCCACGCGTCCGCGCTGCGAGGCTAGACAGCGTGTGTACGACGGCGGAAGACACTACCTCACATGAACCACGCGCCAGAGCCGGCCGGGGCTGCCCTCGATGCGTGCCCTCACGAAGTAGAGGCCGGGCAACGCGGGCTGGCCGTCAGCGCGTCGTCCGTCCCACACGAGGACGTGCTCACCCGGGTTGCGATCGCCGTTGTCGAGCACGGCGACTTCCCGTCCTTGAAGGTCGAGCACGACGGCATGCACGCGTGCGCGAGCCTGGAGACGGTAGGCGAATGTCGTCGAGTTCGAAAACGGGTTGGGAGCGCCGAATTCGAGAGCGGCGAGCTTCGGAAAGTCCGGCGTTGGATCGACGCCGGCGAGCATGAGGATGGGGCGCCTCCGGGATGCCTTCTCGGGACCGTCCGGAGCCACAATGCCGTCCACCCAGATGCGAACGTGACGGCTGATCGCCAGGTCCGGCACACCGAACTGCACCCTCGCCGCGTCGTCGATGGGGATTCGGTACCGGCGCCAGCCGTTGTCCTCACGGGGCGGATGGGCGGCGCCCACGTGGTCGGCGTACACGTCGGTCACCAGGTAGCGCCGGCTCGTGTCACTCAGGTCGATCGTGTACTCGTAGTAGCTTTCGTCGACGTCGAGGTAGTAGTTGAGATTCAGGTCCTCCGTGTCCGGCGAGGGCGAGACGGAGCGATTGCGCTCGGCTCCGTTGACCCCGATCCAGCGTCGCGGGTCGATCTCCGCGTACCCGTACACAGGAAAGTCGAAGTCGTCACCGGCCTGATCTTCCGTGTTGGCTGTCACGAGGTCGAGCGGCGCGGACAGGTCGTCGCCGGCCGAATCGCCAACTCCGTCCACGCCCGTATCCTCCTGCGGAATGAGCAGCCCGTCGGGAGGGCTCCAATCCTCGGTGTCGAGGCGCTGGTTGGGAGGCTGGTCGGGCGCTCGCATCTGATCCTCGCTCACGTTGCCCAGGTCCACGTGGAGCTTGAGACCCGGACCACGAACGAGAGACTGGTCACGCCAGTCGTTCACCCAGAACTCGATGACGCCGGATCGGGAGTAGTCGAGCCCCGCCGGATCGAGCGGATAGGTGAGGCTGACCCACAGCGTGTCCGAGAGCAGGGCCGAGTTCGGCCGCCGGGGGATCGAGAGGGCGAGCACCGAGCGGTTGTTCTGCGCACCCTGTGCATCGGTGAGTGTCGGATCCAAGTCGGATTCCTTCATCACCGCGTAGGGCGAGTACCAGTGCAGCTCGGCGTTGTGTTTCCCCGGAGCGTCGAGGAGGCTGAACGGTATTGGAACGCGGCCGTCCACCATCAGCCCGAGGCTCGGCACGCTCCCGTGCCTCCACCGCTCGACCGACATGGAGAACGAGAGGGTGTCCTGCGCGCAAGCCGTCGTCGCGTGCGAGGCAAAGTAGGGGGGGCCAGCGCAGCCATCAGAACCAACGAGAGTCGTCTCATGCGACGAGCTTCATCGACTCACACCTCTCTCGGACCCGGTCCGCGACGAAGGCGCTCAGCCAGGTCCTACACCTCGATCCTTGCCCGGGTTCGTCTTTCCGCACGGCGATTGCCGGGTGGTAACATGATGGCCTCGCGAGACAGGCCGTCCCACGCCGGCTTCCCGGCCCCCTTGTTGCCCTCGGAACGGGTCGAGCCCGTGCCACGACCGGCCTGCTCGTTCGCGACGGCCGCTTCAAAAAGATGGACGACGCCCCATGACCTCCCGGCATTGGCGGTTTGTGATCGCGCTCGCGACCCTCGGATGCGTGGTCGTCTGCCCCACGGTGGTGGTAGCGCAGGCTCCCGCCTACATCACCCAGTGGGGGTCGTTCGGCGGCGGTGACGGGCAATTCCAGTATCCCACCGGAGTGGCGACCGACGCCGCCGGCAACGTCTTCGTCACGGAGTCCTACGACGTCCAGATGTTCACCGGAACGGGTACGTTTCTCTCCCGGTGGGGTTTACCTGGCAATGGCAACGGATCTTTCGACGTTCCCTATGGCGTAGCGATCGACGCGGTCGGCAGCGTCTATGTCGCCGATTACAACAACCATCGCATCCAGAAGTTCACCAACACGGGCATCTACGTCACCCAGTGGGGCTCCAACGGCGGCGGTAATGGGCAGTTCAGGTCTCCCAACGGAGTCGCCACCGACGCAGCCGGAAACGTCTACGTGTCGGACAGCTTCAACCACCGCATCCAGAAGTTCACCGGCACCGGCACCTACCTCACCCAGTGGGGCAGCGAGGGCGTTGGCGACGGGCAGTTCAAGCAGCTGGTCGGATTGGCGACCGACGCCGCAGGCAGCGTCTATACCGTGGACCTCGACAACAACCGTATCCAGAAATTCACCAACACCGGCGCCTTCCTCACGCGCTGGGGCTCGTTCGGCAGCGGCGATGGGAAGTTCCAGTATCCCTCCGGAGTGGCAACCGACGCCGCGGGCAAGGTGTACGTCGCGGACTCCTACAACCACCGCATCCAGAAATTCACCAGCACCGGCGCATACGTCACCCAGTGGGGCAACGAGGGTGTCGGTGACGCTCAGTTCAGCCGCCCGAGTGCAGTGGCGACCGACGCTGCCGGCAGCATCTATGTCCTGGACGCCGGCAATAACCGCATCCAGAAGTTCGGTGATCCTGCGACTCCCACGAAGGCCACGACCTGGGGCCGCCTCAAGATCCTGTTTCGCTGATGCACGCGGCTGAAATGCGATTCGCAGCGGGGCGATGAGGATCCGACTTCGTGAGGCTTTAGCGCTGGCGGAACCTGTCAACGACTTTGAGACACTCGCTTCGTGAGTTTACTGAGCAACCGCCATGCACGGCTTTGCGAAGTTGAGATTCGGGGTCTCGGGCGACTTTCGCTCGAGATCGGCTTCCAAGGATGACCGCACAGCCCCGATCGTGATCGGGTTCGACTCCAGGGTCATGGCGTTTTCGGCCTCCTCGCTGTCGACGCGCGTCTTCGGCGGATTGATCCACACCGCGCTCGGCAGTGGCCGCGGTGACGGCCGCCCATTCGGGAACCGTTCCGGGTTCTTCGCGAACGCTTCGGCGAGCACGAGTGCGCGCTTGTCACGCTTCGCCGCGGCGAGCCCGTAGTGCACGTCGTGCGGCGTGAACAGCCCGAGCCCGACGTGATGATGCTCGGTGTTGTACCAGGGGAAGAAGTCGGCGCAGAAGCCGCGGCCGTGTTCGAGCGAACCGAAACGGTCGGGGAAGTCGGGCCGGTACTTCATCGTCTTGAACTGCGACTCGGAGAAGGGATTGTCGTTCGAGACATGCGGTCGCGAGTGGCTCTTGGTGACGCCAAGGTCGGCCATCAGCAACGCCACGGGCTTCGAGGTCATCGCCGGACCACGGTCGGCGTGCACGGTGAGCTGGCCCGGCGCGACGCCGTGCCGCTCGCAGCTCCCGGCGATCAGCTTCTCGGCAAGCCGTGCGAGCTCGCGGTGCGCCAGCATCCAGCCCACCACGTAGCGGCTGAACACGTCGAGCACCACGTAGAGGTAGTAGTAGGTCCACTTCGTGGGGCCCAGCAGCTTCGTGATGTCCCAGCTCCACAGCTCGTTCGGCCGCGTGGCCAGCACCTCCGGTGCGGCATAGTGCGGATGACGGAGCTGGTCGCGCCGCTCGCGCACCTCGGCGTTCTCCGCCAGCACGCGATAGAACGTGCGCTCCGAGCACAGGTAGCGGTCTTCGTCGAGCAACGTCGCGTAGACTTCCGCCGGCGCCAGGTCCACGAACCGCGGCTCGTGCAACGTGGCGAGCACGTGCGCGCGTTCCTCCGGCGGCAGCGCACGCACCGGCGTCGGCCGTGGCTTGGGCTCGGGGCGCGGCTGCTGGCCGCGGTAGTAAGTGGAACGGGGCAGGGCCAGTGCCGCACACGTCAGCGCGACACCCAACCGCGGCGCCATCTCGGTGACGGTCTGCATCACGTGTTCTCGTCGTTCGCGAGAGGAATGCCCAGCAGCTGCGCAACTTTTTTTTGGACCGCGATCAGCCCTTCGGCGCGCTCGAGCCGCGCCTGGAGCCGGGCGATTTCGCGCCCCTGTTCGACGAGCTTCTTGTCGCGCGGGTCCATCGGCTTCGCATGCGGGCCACGGCGGCGCGGCGTCAGCCCGGCCAGTTCTCCGCGCGAACGCGCCGCGCGCCAGGTCGACAGGTGCGAGGAGTACAACCCCTCGCGCCGCAGCAGTGCGCTCAGCTCACCCGGCTTCGTGCAGCGGTCCGCTTCGCGCAGCACCCGCAGCTTCTCGGCGGCAGGGAACCGCCGCCGCTGGGCCTTCGCCGTCACCTCGGTCTCGTGCGCCAACGGCAGAGCCTCCGTCATCGTGGACATCAGGGAATCCCGACTCGCCCTCTACACTAAACTTCCGGGGGTTCGGTGTCTCATCCACGTTGGCAGAGAGGG
>JANLWK010000012.1:0-7339 GCA_031364505.1 Candidatus Eiseniibacteriota bacterium
GCGAGCGGAGCTCCGGCCAACGGGGAGTTCGACATTCCGTTCGTGGGTGGATCGCCGTTCACCTACACCGGCGGTGGCCTCTATGTCGCCTTCAACTGGGGCGGGACCGCGACCTACACCGGCACCCTGTCGACGGTGGCGGTCATATGGTGCAACTCGACCGGTCTGGTGGGTGGCCTCGCGACTGCGCAGAGCACCACCGCGGAAGCCGGGAATACGATGGCCGTGAGCAGCTTCCGCCCTGAGACGTTCCTCGCCTCGACGATCCAGAACGACGTCAGCGTCGATTACATCTACGCGCTGGGCAAGGTGCCGTTCGGCCTCGTCGACCCGCAGGTGGTTTCGGCCGTCGTGACGAACAACGGCGCCCAGGACAAGGCCAACGTCAGCGTCACGCTCAGCGTGACCGGCGCCGACACGTTCGGCGACGTCCAGAACACCGGGTTCCTCGCGGGCTGCGGCGGTCAGATCATCGTCGACTTCGCGGCGTTCACGCCGAGCGCCATCGGCAACGACGTGATCTCGGTCTTCGTTGCGCCCGACGACATCAACAGCAACAACAACGTGACGAAGAACATGGCCGTCACGGTGGCCGACTACTCGTACAAGCACCCCGGATCGACTCCCGTGGGCGGCGTCGGCGTGAACGGCAATACGACGACGCTGATCGCACGGTTCCCGGTGACCTCCGCGACGGCCGTGACCAAGGTCGTGCCCGAGTGGGCTGCCGCGAGTGCGACTTCGACGTGGAAGATCGTGCTCTACGACGAGAACGGCGCCCAGATCTACATCGACGCCGCCGATCGCGTGGGGAATCCCGCCGGTTCCAACCCGATCACGCTGCCGTCTCCGGTCGCCGTCGGACCGGGTGACTTCTATGCGGGCGTCCAGCAGACGAACACGGTCAACTTCGGCCTGAGCTTCGATGCCGAGTCCCCGATCCGCGCCGGCGCGTTCTTCGGCGAGATTCCGATCGGCTCGGGCTTCTTCGACTTCGCGCCGGGCAACGACTTCAAGTTCAACCTCGGTGTCTCGCTCGACCAGTGCGACCCGACCCTGGTGGCCTCGAGCAACACCCCCGTGTGCATCAACGGAACGCTGCAGCTGTTCGCCAGCTCGTCGACCGGCGTGTCGTACGCGTGGACGGGTCCGAACGGCTTCAGCTCGAATCTCCAGAACCCGACCCGTCCGGGCATGACGGCCCTGGATGCCGGCACCTACACCGTCACCATCGACGGCTGCAATGCCGGCTCGCAGACCACGGACGTCACCGTCGTTCCGGATCGCACGATCACGGCGTCGGCGGACCCGGGTGCCACGATCAGCCCGAGCGGCGCGGTCGTGGTGGCGTGCGCGGGTGACCAGACGTTCTCGATCTCCGTGGACGCCTGCCACACGCTGACGGACGTCCTCGTCGACAACGTTTCGCGCGGCCCGGTGACGAGCTACACGTTCCTCAACGTGCAGACCGATCACACGATTCACGCCGTTGCGGCGCTGATCAACTACACGATCCTGTCGTCGGCGGGCCCGAACGGTTCGATCGCTCCGTTGGGCGCCATCGTCGTCGGATGCGGCGCGAACCAGGGCTTCACGATCACCCCGGACGTCGGCTTCATCATCGACGACGTCGTGGTGGACGCGGTCTCGCGCGGTGCCGTGGCGTCGTACACGTTCAACAACGTGACCGCGAACCACACGATCGCGGCGACCTTCGTCGTCGCGCCGGGAACGGTGGACGTGGGCTCGTCGGCCACTTACATCTGCCCGACGCATCCCTGCGAGACGCTGCCGGTCACGATCTCGCGCAGCTATTCGACGCCGGTGCTCGGCTACAGCGTGACGATCCAGCTGTCGCCGGAACTGACGCTGTGCGCGGGTCCCGGGAGCATCACCGAGGGCACGTTCCTGAACAGCGCCGGACCGACGTCGTTCAACGTCATCAGCAACGGCGGCGGCTCGTACACGGTCGACGCGGTCGTGCTGGGCGCCAATTGCGGCCCGACGGCGACCTCGGGATCGCTGTTCAACGTCTCGGTCGCCAGCAGCTCGCCGAGCGGCCCGGGTTCGGTTTCGGTGACGGCGTCGCAGCTGCGTGACTGCAGCAACGGCCCGCTGGCCATCGTTCCGGGCACGGTCGGTACGGTGCCCATCGACAACGCGGCGCCGGTCGTGACGGTCACCTTCCCGAACGGCGGCGAAGTGCTGCTCGACGGGTCGAACCAGACCATCACGTGGACGGCGACGGACAACGTGGGCGTGGCCAACGTCGACATCTCGTATTCGACGGACGGCGGCACCACGTATCCGAACATCATCGTCCTGGGCGCCCCGAACAGCGGCTCCTACGTCTGGACGCTGCCCACCACGCCGTCGACGACGGCGCGCGTGCGAGTGACGGCGCATGACGTCACGTGCAACACCGGTTCGGACGACAGCGACGCCGACTTCACGATCCGCGACCCGGTCATCACGGCGTCGTCGGGTCCGAACGGCTCGATCGCCCCGAGCGGTGCCGTGTCGGTGCCGAACGGTACGACCCAGGTGTTCACGATGTCGCCGGCCCCGTGCTACGAGGTCGCGAACGTGATCGTCGACGGAAGCTCGGTCGGCGCGGTCACCACGTACACGTTCAACAACGTGACCGTGGACCACACGATCACCGCGTCGTTCAGCATCATCGTCTACACGGTCACCACGAGCCCGGCGGCCGGCAGCACGATCACGCCGAGCGGTGCGGTAGGCGTCAACTGCGGCGCCGACCAGACCTTCTCGATCGCGGTCGATCAGTGCCACTTCCTGACGGACGTCATCGTCGACGGCAACCCGGTCGGTCCGGTGACGACCTACACGTTCTCGAACGTGCAGACGAACCACACGATCGCGACGACGGTCGGAGTCTTCCAGCAGACGCTGACGATTCAGATCTTCGGCAGCGGCTCGGTGAACCAGAATCCGAACCAGGCGACCTACGACTGCGGCTCGCCGGTGCAGCTCACGGCGGTTCCCGCGCCGGGCTGGTCGTTCGTGACGTGGGGTGGGGCGCTGTCGGGCCCGACGAATCCGAACACCGTGTTCATGAACGGTGACAAGACCGTTCGCGCCTTCTTCTCCGATACGCAGGCACCGCAGGTCACGGTGACCTTCCCGAACGGCGGAGAAATCCTGCTGGTCGGTCAGCCCTACGACTTCACCTGGACCGCGACGGACAACGACGGCGTGACGTCGGTGGACCTGTACGTCTCGCGTGACAACGGCGCGACGTACCAGGCCATCGGGTTGGGCGAGCCGAACGACGGATCCTTCATTTGGACGGTGACCCCGCCGGGGACGAACGTGGGCGTGACGCCTCAGTTCACGGCGCTGTTCATGGTCGTGGCGTACGACAACGCGTTCAACCAGGGATCGGACACGAGCGACGCGCCGTTCGCGATCTTCGACCTGGCGACGTCGGTCTTGGTGACGAAGCTGAATGCCGAGACTGTGGACAACGGTGTGGCGATCAAGTGGGCGCTCTCCGGTCGCGGCGTCTTCCAGACGATGGAGCTGGAGCGCGCGGACAGCGAGGTCGGCCCGTGGAACACCCTGTCGACGCAGATCACGGAAGACGGTGATCTGGCGGTGACGGCGGTGGACCACACGGCACGCGGCGGACAGAGTTACTGGTACCGGCTGGTCGGCACGATGGCGGGTGGCCAGAAGGCGACGTTCGGCCCGGTGCAGGGCGTGGGCGGATCGCCGCGCGAGTTCGCACTGAGCTCGGTGTGGCCGAACCCGATGAAGGATGCGATGAACCTCGAGTTCGCCGTGTCCCGCGAGGTGTCGGTGAAGCTGAGCGTCCTGGACATCCAGGGCCGCCAGGTGCAGCTGCTGGCGGAAGGCAAGTACCAGCCGGGTCGTTACTCCGTGAAGTGGGACGGACGGACGGACCGTGGCGGAAACGCGGCGGCGGGGATCTACTTCATCCGCTACCAGACGCCCGACCAGACGTTCGTGAAGCGGTTCGCAATCAGCCGCTAAGCGCACTGTTCCAGCAGCAATAACACCGACGGCCACCTCCCTTCGGGGGTGGCCGTCGTGCTTTTACTGACGTTCATTCGGTGTTTCGGACGGCGCCGGGGTGGGGGCGGTGTGAGATACTCCCGCCCATGAAGTCGATGTCTGGGGGATCAGCTCGGCCGATGCGGACCGCGATGCTGGCCGGCTTAGTCGCCGTGCTCGGCATCGCGGCGCCGCGCGTCGCCACGGCGCAGGGCGTGAAGGTGGCGCTGCTGCCCGCGGCGCAGTCGGTGGCGCCCGGGTCCGACTTCACGCTGTCGCTCGAAGTCACGCGCGCCGGATCGCCGTTCAACGCGTTCGACGCGTACATCGGCTACGACCCCGCGGCGCTCACGCTGCTGCCCACGGTGCCGATCTCGCAGCAGGAGGGATCGTACTTCGTCGCCGGGTGCGCGAGCCGCTTCCACCAGTTCCGTCCGGGAGCCGACCGCGACACGATCACCGACGTGCTGCTGTGCGCCGCGACCTCGCTGACCGGGCCGGGGCAGATCTACAAGCTCCGCTTCCACGCGTCGAACACCGCGCAGGTGACGACCGTGAGATTCCTGCCCGGGCTCCAGTTCTACAACGGCGGGCTGTACGTGAATCCCGACAGCTCGAGCGACGCGCTGATCGGCATCGGTGTGAGCGTGACCTCGGCGCCGGTTACGGTGTCGTCCCCCCGCGTGAGTCTCGTCGCCGCGCCGAATCCCGTGCATGGCCGCGTCGAGCTCAGGCTCGTGACCGACCGTCGGGGCGGCCAGCGGCTCGACATCGCGGACGTGCAGGGCCGCGTCGTCCGCAGGCTCGGAGGTGGCGAGTTCCCGGCCGGCGCGCGTGTCGTCTCGTGGGACGCGTGCGACGACTCGGGCCGGGCGGTGCAGCCAGGGCGGTACACCGCGACGCTGCGCGTACCGGGGCGCACGATCACGACCGGCGTCACCGTCGTCCGCTAGCTCCGCCCGCGATCCGCGCCTAGTCCCCGCGCGTGTGCGCCGAGTCGCTCTCGATGCGATAGATGATCTCGCCCGGGCGGGCCATGCCGTTCTGCTCGCGCAGCACGCGCTCGGCCTGCTCGCGGCGCAGCGCGGGGTCGCTGGTCTCGCGCTCGAGCGTGCGCAGTTGCTCGCGGACGCTGGCGAGGGTCGCGCGCTGGCGCGCGTTCTCGCGCTGCAGCTTCCACAGCTGGTAGAAACTGTGGTCGCTCGCGACACCGGCCCACAGCAGCCACGCGCCGAGTGCCGCCCAGACCCAGCGGATCGGCCAGCGGCGGCCCGTCGAGCCATAGCGTGAGAGGCGATACCGCTGGATCCTGCGTTCGATGTCGCGCATGACGTCCTTGTCCTGTCCCGCGTTCGGCGGCCGGAGTTGAAACGAGCGACGCCGGCGGGCCCCGTCCTTTAGAGCCTCTGGGGACCCCGGTGCCGCGTCAGGCGATTCTACGGAACGCCGAGGCTCCGGGGTAGTGGGCGTTGTCGCCCAGCTCTTCCTCGATGCGCAGCAACTGGTTGTACTTGGCGATGCGGTCGGTGCGGGAGAGCGAGCCGGTCTTGATCTGGCCGGCATTCGTCGCGACTGCCAAATCGGCGATCGTGACGTCCTCGGTCTCGCCCGACCGGTGCGAAATGACGCTCGTGTAGCCCGCCCGGTGCGCCAGCTCGATCGCGTCGAGCGTCTCGGTGAGCGAGCCGACCTGGTTCACCTTGATCAGGATCGAGTTCGCGACCCGCTCGCGGATCCCGCGGCCCAGCCGCTCGACGTTCGTCACGAATAGGTCGTCGCCGACGAGCTGGATGCGCTCGCCGAGCCGCTGCGTGATGCGCGACCAGCCGTCCCAGTCGTCCTCGGCCATGCCATCCTCGATGCTCACGATCGGGTATCGCTCGGCGAGCGACGCGTAGTACTCGACCATCTCGGCCGGCGCGAGCGACCGCCCGCCCTCGCCCGCGAGCACGTAGCGGCCGTCCTTGAAGAACTCGCTCGCCGCGGGATCGAGCGCGATCGCGATCTGGCTGCCCGGCGCGTAGCCGGCCTGCTCGATCGCCTGGACGATCAGGGCGAGCCCCTCCTCGTTCGATCCGAGATTCGGCGCGAATCCGCCCTCGTCGCCCACGGCCGTCGACAGCTTGCGAGACTTGAGCACGCCCGCGAGCGTGTGGAACACCTCGGTCGCCCAGCGCAGCGCCTCGCGGAAGCTCGGTGCGCCGAGCGGCACGATCATGAACTCCTGGAGGTCCAGGTTGTTGTCGGCGTGGGCCCCGCCGTTGACGACGTTCATCAGCGGCACGGGCAGTGTCCGCGCGTGCACGCCCCCGAGGTGCCGGTAGAGCGGCACGCCCACCGCCGCGGCCGCCGCCTTGGATGCCGCGAGCGAGACGCCCAGGATGGCGTTCGCGCCAAGTTCACCCTTGTTCAGGGTGCCGTCCAGGTCGATCAGCAAGGCATCGATGCCGGTCTGATCGGCGGCATCCAGCCCCAGCAGCTCCGGCGCGATCCGTTCGGTCACGTTGGCCACGGCTCCCAGGACGCCCTTTCCGCCAAAGCGAGCCTTGTCTCCGTCCCGGAGCTCCACCGCTTCGTGGGCGCCGGTGGACGCGCCACTGGGCACGGCCGCCCGCCCGACGGAGCCGTCAACAAGAACGACATCCACCTCGACCGTGGGGTTGCCCCGCGAATCGAGGATCTCGCGAGCGTCGATGAAATCGATGGTGGTCACGCGGGTGTCTCCGTCCTGGCTTCGGTGCGGTCCAGCAGGACCGTCACGCCCGGCAGTTCGCGACCCTCGAGGAATTCGAGCGATGCGCCTCCGCCGGTTGAGATATGGGTCATCTTGTCCGCCAGGCCCTGCTGGGTGATGGCGGATACGGAGTCGCCCCCGCCGACGACGACCGTGGCCCCGTTCTCCGCGGCCTCGGCCAGCATCCGGGCGACGGCGTTGGTGCCATGGGCGAACGAGGGGATCTCGAAGACGCCCAGTGGGCCGTTCCAGAAGACCGTCTTCGCCGCTGCCAGGGCGTCAAGGATCAACTCCTGTGACGCCTTGCCAAGGTCCACGATGTGCCAGCTCGCCGGGATCCTCTCCGCGGGGAGCGTCTTGTACTCCGTCCCGCGGGTGACTTCCTTGGCGACGATGACGTCGATCGGCAGGACGATCCGGACGCCGAGCTTTTCCGCGGTCGCGAGGATCCGTCGGGCTTCGTCCACGCGATCCGGCTCAGCCAGGCTCTTGCCGATGGCCTTGCCCTGGGCCAGCAGGAACGTATTGGCCATGCCGCCACCCAGGACCAGCATGTCCACCTTG
>JANLWK010000022.1:0-10950 GCA_031364505.1 Candidatus Eiseniibacteriota bacterium
GCCAGTCGAGCACGGTGCCGAAGATGTCGAAGGTCATGAGCGCGGGAGGCACGTACGTATCGAAGCGGTTACTCGCCCGCGTGCCAAGTGGTATGGTTGGGATGTTCCACCGGGATCGAGGTGAGCAGCATGCCTGCCCGCTCTTTGTGCGGCGGCGCCTACCGTCTTGCTGTCCTGTTCGCGTTCGGCCTGAGGGCCGTTCCGGCCCTTGCAGCCGCCGACCCGTTTTCCAGCAATGCAGCGATTCTCGCGCCCCGAGATGTTCGCTGGGTCGAGTTGGCCTCGCCCGCGCGCACGGAGGCCGCCACCGCTTTCGACGTCGGCGGGCGCAGGCTCATCGTCATCGGCGGGCGAGCCGGACCGGAGACTGTCCACCGCGTCGACGCTACGAACGACGTCTGGATCCTCAAGGTGTCCGGCGCCGCGCGCTGGGAACGCATCGTGCCTCGCGGGACCCCGCCATCGCCACGATTCGGCGCGGTGGCCGTGTGGGATGCGCTGCACGACCGGGTGCTGGTCTTCGGCGGACAGGATTCGTCGAGGCGCCTGCGCAACGATCTCTGGGAGCTGTCCCTGGGAAGCCAGCCGCGGTGGCGTGAGCTGCGTCCCGCGGGGCGTGTCCCACCTGCCCGCTTCAGGGCCACGGCGACGCTCGACGCCGGCGGCGGCCGCGCGATCGTGATCGGCGGGGAGGGGACCGGATTGTACGAAGTCGACGTGTGGCAGCTCGACCTTGCCCCACGCCTCGCCTGGACGCGCATCGAACCGACCGGGCCGACACCGTACCCCCGATCGGCACACTCGGCGGTGCTCGTTCCGTCTCTGGGCGGCATCGTCGTGCTGGGTGGCAACAACGCGTATCGCTGCCTTTATCCCCCGTGCCCGAGAGGAATGGCCGATGCATGGCTGCTGTCGCTCGAGGGCCGGCCCGCATGGGTCGACCTCACGGCCCGCATGTCCGGTGATGGGCCGTGCGCAGGGATCGTGGGTCACGCGGCTGCCTACGACCCGGTCGACGACGCCATGATCATCATCGAGGGTGCGGTGCCCAATCCTTCCTCGCCATGCTACGGGGCGAACTCCGACGTGTGGAGGCTTGCGATTGCAGATCTGACGTGGTCGCACGCGGAGGTCGCGTCACGCGCGCCGCCCGCACGCACCTTCGGTTCGATCGCGTGGGATCCACAGGAACGGCAGTTGATCGTGTCGGGCGGTGGTGCTCCGCTCGGCGACGCTTGGGCGCTCCGGTTGGGCGACGTGCCCGCCTGGACCCCTCTGGTGGAAGGAGCGTCCGTTGCACGGGGCGGGCTTGCCTATGACGCGCGTGACGACGTGTTGATCAGCTATGACGGCGGTCACGTGTGGCGCTACGGCTCGGACGCGCGGTGGACGGCATCGGCGATCTCGGGCGACGCCGCGCTACCGCGCGAGCCCGCGAGCATCTTCGACCCGATCCGGCGTCGCTTCGTGATCCACGGCGGGTTCGACGTCCAACGGGGGTATGTGTCCGATACGTGGGCTCTGAACGTGGATGGGACACCGTCGTGGTCTCGCGTCGCCGTGACGGGCCCGGAACCCGTCGGGCAACAGGCCACCGCGGTCTACGATCCTGTGCGCGACCGGATGATCGTCTGCGGGGGGGTACGCACGTGGGCGCTGCGACTCGGTGCAGCCGCGGAGTGGACGGTCATCGATTCGTCGGGGGGCCCGGGTCAGCGCTTCTCTGTCGGGGCGGTCTACGATCCCGTGCGCGATCGCTTGATCGTCATCGGAGGAGGGCAGTCGAGTGGCGATGGGCGGATCGCCTTCAACGATACGTGGGCACTGCCGCTCTCCGGCGACGGGCGCTGGCGGCAACTCGATGCCGGTGGATACCGGCCCGGCGAACTGCCTTACCCACGGATGCTTCATGTGCTCGTCCACGATCCGGTCGCAGATCGGCTGCTCATGATCGGTGGGTACGTGCCGGGGACGTTCACGGGCGTCTATCCAGATGACATGTGGGAGTTCCGACTCGACGACCGCACCTGGCGACTCGTCCCCGCGCCGTCCGGCTTCCTGCCGCCGTGGATGTCGCCGCGTGCCGTGTACGACTCCCGCCACCGGCGCATCGTCACGATCGAGAACGCTTGGATGTGGGCGCTGGATCTCGAGCGAGACCGCAAGCGCACCAGTCAGCGAGTCGAGCGACCGGTGGCGCTGGTGGACGATGCCGCGCCGTCGATGCGCTTGCTGGGGCCGAATCCCTTCGGCGAGTCGTTCGTTGTTCAGCTCGCCCTTCGCGTGGGATCGACCGCGCGCCTCGACCTGTTCGACATCGCCGGCCGTCGCATCTGGTCGAACACGCTCGCGGCCGGGGCCGGCCGAGCGCCGCGCGTCGAGATCGACGGCCTGCAGAGCGTCCCGCCGGGTATCGTCATTCTGAGGCTCACGCAGGGCCGGGACATTCGAACGCTCCGGCTCGTTCGCGGGGCGCGTCAAGGGATGTAGAATCCACGCCGGTCGTCCGCTCCTTGTCATTAGGCGGCTGGACGCGCAAGATTCGCCGGTTCCGACACGCGCAAGCCTTAGTTTAGTTAGACCATCATTGCCACGCCATCCAAGCAAGGCTCGCATGGTAACTGGACCACATGGCCCCTCAGGGGCCTTCCGCACGTTTCACCGCTCACCCACACGCGATCTTCTGCTCCTCGCAACAGGCTTCGGCTTGCTGTTCTATTGCTTTCGGGGGCGTGTGTTGCTGGGCGACGCAGCGATTTATTCGCTGTCCATCGCCCAATCGCACTTCTTCGAGCGGTCAGTTCACTTTGGGTATTACGTCGTGGGCTGGTTGGCGATGCGTGGCCTGGGTCGTTTGGGCATCGCACCCGACGACAGTCTCGTCATTCTCAACGGCGTGCTCATGGTGATTGCGCTCCTGTTGACGTACTTGCTCGCCAGACGCATGGGCCATTCACACGTAACCGGACTGCTCACCGCGTCCATTTTTGGTTTGACCGGGAACGCGATCACGCAGGGTACAAGCGCAGAAATCTACGCACTGGAGATGTGCTTCGTCCTGGCGAGTTACAACCTCTTTCTCGCCGGTAGGGCCGTGTGGGCAGGGATTGCCTTTGGTGCAGCATTACTGGTCACGCCCCTCGCCTTGTTCGGGAGCCCCTTCTTCCTGTGGGGAGCCGTGCGTGGCAAACCCATCTCGCGGGCACTGGCTACGCTGGCCGTCGCCGCGGCCCCCCTGGCAGCACTGCTCGTGGTCTCCCGCCACGAATATTTCTACGGGACACGGGGTTTGCTCTCGACTGCAGGGTACCAAGGATACTCGCCGCTGATCGTCGCCTACAACGGGCTTGCGTTATTCAAGAACCTCCACTGGCTGCTCCCCTTCCTGGTACTGGGCTCATTCGCCGAGTGGCGGAGTCGATCGAGAGTTCTCGGCCTGATGGTGGCACTGCTGATTGTTCACGCTCCCGTACTCCTGGGCATGAAAGAAGATGGAGTCTTCCTCTTCGTTCTGTATCCGTTTCTGTCCCTATTGGCCGCACGCGGACTTCTGATGATTTGGCAGGAACGGCCGAGCGTGCTGATGCGGTCAGCGTCAGTTGCTGCAGTCGTATTGTTCGCGGTGACCACGTGCGCGCTGTGGCTCGATGAGCCGGATGCGACCTACCGCGCACGGCTGAAAGGCTTCATCTCAACCGCGAAACCGAGGGCTCTGGTTTTGGCTGCGTGGCACCAATACGCAGCGCTCCGTCTATATTCATGGATTGGCGGCCGCAGCGATTTGGACCTGGTGTGCACGGACAATATGCCATTCGTGGCAATCAAGGCCGTTGTGGATAACCACGCCACGGCGTACGCGGTGGAAAAGTACTACCCGAACCGGGTCGCGAGGCTCGCGCCGAGGGCCATCGCCAGGACGCGTTTCGAGCGCAATGCACTGGCGCCCGTTTTGGAGCGAGCAGCCCCGGGCCTCCATCCTGTCGCGCTCCTGCCCCTCGACAATCGACCCACCTTCTATGTCTTGAACCCAACGCCCGCTTCACCGGCGGCCGGGATCCTCGCTCGTGGGCAATGAAGCTCACCGGACATCGCTCGCACAGGGCGGGGAAATCCGCATGTCGCGCCTCGTTCGCGGGGCGCGTCAAAGGATGTAGAATCCACGCCGGTCGTCCGCGGTCCGCGGTCGACGCGCCACGTGCCCCCGTCGAGGAGTCTGCATGCGTAACGCTCTGATTCTGCCAGTCCTTCTGCTCCTGATCGCAGGCTGCCAGGCCAAGCCGGCCGCCCAGTCCAACGCGAACGCCCCCACGCTCATCGCCTCGCTCACCGACCAGACGACCGTCTGGAGCTGTCCCGAATGCGGCATGGACTTCACCGGACCGGGCCAGTGCACGATGTGCAAGGTCGATCTCGTCAAGATGAACGTGTCGTACATCTGCCCGGCGGACGACAAGGCGGTGACGAGCGCCGGCAAGTGTCCGCGCTGCGACGCCAACGCGCGCGTCGCGAAGAGCGCCGCCGTCGCGGATGCGGCTCCCGGCGGCGGCGCCACGCCCGATGCGGGTACGACTCCGGCGCCCGCGGCGACCACGACCCCCAGCGGGAGCTGACGCCGTGCGGAGCGCATTTGTCGTAGCCCTGCTCGTCGCCGCGATTTGCGTCGTCGCGACGCCAGCCGTCGCGGCCAAGAAGACGCGCGACGCGTTCTGGACGCAGCCGGACTACGCGCAACTCAAGGTCGACCGGATCGCGCTGATTCCCGTCGCGAGCTTCGACAACGTCATCCAGAACGAGAACCTGGTTGAATCGGTGCTCGGCGCGACGTTCAAGAGCACGTCGTACCGCTGGGTCTCGGGCACCACGACGCGTGAGTTGCTGCGCGCCCGCTCGGCCAACGACTCGCTGCTCAAGGCGATCAAGGCCGGCATCCTCGCGAATGCCCGCGTCGATTCCGCGGCGGCGCCGTCGATCGCCGCGGCGCTGCGGTGCGACGCGATGCTCAGCATGCGCGTCGACCAGTGGAACCAGGTGACGCCGGAATGGAACCAGGCGGGCAAGCCATACACGACCGTCCAGCTCCGCGCCGCGCTCGTCGACGCCACGGGCCGCCTGTTGTGGACGGCGAGCGGCACGCAGACGGGAGAGGGCGCCTATTACGACCCCAGCACGGCGCCGACGTCCGTCAAGGACTCGGGGCTCGACCGGAAGCCGGTGTCCAGCCAGGGCGGGGCTCCGAGCTACCGCGAGGTGCTGACCACCTTGCTCGCGCGGTTCGTCGAGCAGTTCCCGGCGAAACCCGTTGTCGAGGCGGCGCCCGCCGCGGCAACGACGGACACGACGGGCACCTCGGGTGCGACCCAGGCCCCGGCGCCGGCGGCCCCCGCCGACAGCGCCGCCACGAGCCACTAGCCGCATGTCGGTCCTGATCCGCGACGACGAGCAGGGCATGACCGCGGCCCTGCGCGAAGCGAAGGCATCGGCCGCGGCCGACGAGGTGCCGGTCGGCTGCGTCATCGTCCACGACGGGCTGGTCATCGGCCGTGGCCACAACCAGACCGAGACGCTGCAGGACGCGACGGCCCACGCCGAGATCGTCGCGATCGGCGCGGCGTCCAGCACGCTCGGGTCGTGGCGGCTGATCGAGTGCACGATGTACGTGACGCTCGAGCCGTGCGCCATGTGCGCGGGGGCGATCATCCTCGCGCGCGTGGGGCGCCTGGTGTACGGCGCCAGCGATCCCAAGGCGGGTGCCTGCGGCTCGGTGCTCGACGTGATTCACGAGCGCCGCCTGAACCACCGCGCCGACGTGTCGAGTGGCGTGCTCGCCGAGCAGTGCGGCCAGCTGCTCAAGGAGTTCTTCCAGCGCAAGCGGAAAGCGGCGATGGCCATCTCCGATCGCTGGGAGCATGCGCTCGACGACGCCATCGCCTACTTGTCGGCCGACTCCGGCACGCTGCACCTGAGGGCCGCCGATCGTGCCGTGCTCGTGCTCGCCGCGAGCCGCAACATTCCGCCCCCCGTGCTCGACGTCGTGCGCGAGGTGCCGTGGGGGAAGGGCATGGCGGGGCTGGCGGCCCAGCGCGCCGAGCCGGTGAGCGTGTGCAACATCCAGACGACCCAGTCGCCGGACGTGCGGCCCGGGGCGAAGGCCACGGGCCTGCAGGGAGCGCTCGTGGTGCCGATCGTCCGCGGCGCGAGCGTCGTCGGCACGCTGGGTGTCGGCTGCATGGGCGACCGCGAGTTCACGCCGGACGAGTCGAAGTGGCTGCTCGAGTTCGCCGCGCGCGTCGCGGAGTCGGCGCCGCTCTAGCTGGCCTGCAGCACCCGCTGGGCGAACCAGAACGCGCCGGCGATCACGACGCCCACCGAGCCCGCGGTCACGAGGCGTGGCGCGAAACGCGGCGCCCGCGCGCGCACGAGGCCCAGCAGCGGCACGACGGCGAGCACGATGCAGGCCTGCCCGACCTCGACGCCGGCGTTGAACGCGAACAGCGACGCCGCGAGCGCCTCGCGCGGCAACCCGAACTCACGCAGCACGCTCGCGAAGCCGAAGCCGTGGATGAACCCGAACGCGAACGCGATCAGGACGCGCGCGTCGCGGTGGCCCGGCCGCCATCTCAAATTCTCGACGCCGACGAACACGATGCTCAGCGCGATCAGCGGCTCGACGACGCGCGACGGCGGGTTCACGAGCTGGAACGCGGCGAGTGCGAGGGTGATGCTGTGGGCGACCGTGAACGCGGTGATCACCTTGAGGATGCGCTTGATCCCGCCGCCGAGCAGCAGCAGGCCGATCACGAACAGGATGTGATCGGGGCCGATGAAGATGTGGTGGATCCCCGCGGCGAGGAACGTGCCCGTAACGGCGAGCAGGCCCTGCGTGCCGCCGCCGAAGAACGTCGCCTCGGTGTGCTCGGCATCGAGCACGTCCTGGCGGCGCAGGCGGCCGCGCTCGTAGACGTTCACGAACGTCTGATGCTGCGAGTCGTGTGGGAACAGCAGCGCATGCGCGTGGAACCGACCCGGCATCCGCGCCCACGCCGAGCGGTATTCGATCGTGACGCCGGGATTGTCCGCGCGCGGCCTCGCCGACACGATCTCGAGCGCGGCGTCGCGCCCGTCTGCCTCGAATCGCATGCGCGTCGCGAGGATCGAGGCGAGGCGCATGCGGGCTGCGGCGCCGAGGGCGGAATCCACGACCGATTCGGGCTGCGCCATGCCGAGCGCTGCCGCGGCGTCGACCGGATGCACCGAGAGCGTGAGCGTCAGCCCCGAGGGCTCGAGCCTCACGTCCGCGTAGCTGAAGGGCTGGCTGTGCGCGTGTGCCCGAGGCGCGAACGCCGCGATCGCGAGCAGCACGGCCAGCGCGGCGGCGAGCCCCCTAATCCTTGCGATCCACCCGATCCCGCGAACCCCGCGAATCCCGCGCCGCATCATCGCGGCGTCGCGGCGGGCGGCCGCACGAACGTGAGAGACGCCCACGCGCTCTCCCAGTCGGCGACCGAACGATCGCGGCACGGCGTCATGTGGACGCAGCTCAAGAGCCATTCGCCCGCGGCAGCCACCGGCACGGTTGCCTCTCCGCGCGCGTCGGTGCGCGCCTGCCAGGCCGGGCCGACCGAATCACGCACCGCCGGGTCGCGCGGCAAGCCCGAGGCGTCGAGCGGCGTGCGCCATGCGCGCACGAGCGCGCCGCCGAGCGGGCGTCCGGCGGCGAGCACGCGCACGCGCAGCGACGGCGTGGCACCCGGGGCGGCTTCGGGCACGATCTCGACCGGGAGCCCGACGGCGCGCGTCGCGCGGGCCGCGTCGCTCCCCGCGAGCCACGCCTTGGCGCAGCGGCGGTAGCGCTCGCGGCCCGGGGCCGTCGATCCCTTGCGCGCGGCGATCACGCCGTCCAGGCCCTCGAGCCGCAGGTACGCGTCGAACTCCGGCGCCGGCAGCGTGATCGGCGTGAACGTCGACTCGAAGGCCAGCAGCGCGCCGCGCGTGTCGGCGGGTGCGAATCGCGCCCACACCATCTCGCCGTTCGCGGCGACGCGCGCCAGGTCGAGCGTGCGATCGGTTCTCGCGACCCAGCGCGCGCAGCGCAGCGAGGAGTACGGCATCGTCTCGCCGCGAAAGCCCGTTCCGGCGATGGCGCCGATCTCCGAGGTCTCGCGCGCCCTCAGCACGTAGCGGGTGGGCGTGAGCCAGAACTCGTGGGCGCCGGCGGCGGGCGCGAGGAGCAGGCCGAAGGAGATCGCCAGCACGCCGCGGGCACACGCCCGCGCCCGATGACGAGGACGCAGACCCCGACTCATTCTCTGCCGCAGGCTCGCGAGGGGCATATGCTCACGCTACGGCCGCGGCGCCCGCGCGGATGAGCGCCGTGTCGCGGCTATCCGGCGACCTTGCCGACGAGCACGACCGGTCCGCCCGGCGCCGTCGGATTGCCCGAGCCGCCTTCGCGCTCGAGCGAGACCGCGAACGCCTCCAGGCCCGCGATGTCGCCGGCATCCGGCAGGCGCACGGTGAACCGTCCCGATGCGTCCGGGCGCAACAGGCCCAGGCTCGCGGGCGCGCCACCGCGGATCGCCCACAGCTCGTAGTCGGATCCCGGCCGCGCCGTCGCGTTGTCGAGGATCACCACGGCGCGGTGGCTCGCGGCGTCGTAGACGAGCCGTCCCGCGAGCCCCGTGCTGTCGGCGCCCGTCGGCGCGAGCGAGACGATGCGCGCCTCGCGCGAGTCGAACAGCGAGGCCCAGCTTCGCTCGTTCTCGACCTTCGCCGTCAGTTCCGTCACCCGGCCCTGCGTCGTCTCGAGCTCATGGCGCAGCCGCTCGCCGGTCTGCCACGAGCCATAGCTCACGATCGCGAGCGCTGCGGCCGCGGCGAACGCCGTGGCCCAGCCCCAGGACGAGGAGTGGGATCGCGCCGCGCGCGGGGCTCGGACTCCACCGCGCTCGGTGGCGCCCTCGCTCGCGAGATCCGCCTGCACGCGCTCGAGCAGCCGGGCGCGCACGTGGGAAGGCGGCGCCATGGGCGGCGCCGACGCGGCGAGCAACGCCGCGCCCTCGCCCAGGCGCGCGAGCTCGGCTTCGCACTCGGCGCAGGCGGAGGCGAGGTGCGCCTCGAATTCGAAGCGGTCGGACTCGTCGAGACAGCCGAGCACGCGTGCCGCGCACAGATCGAGGTACCGCTCGCGATGCGCGCTCATGCCCACTCCTGCTGCGGCAGCAGCTCACGCAACTTGAGCAGCCCCTGGCGGGTCCACGACTTGACGGTGCCGAGCGGTGCTCCGATGCGCGTCGCCACTTCGCTCTGCGACAGGCCACCGAAGTACGCGAGCTGCAGCACCTGGCGCTGCTCGGGCGTCAGGGACTCCAGTGCGGTCGACACGCGCTCGTGGAGCTGGTCCTGCTCGGCCGTCGCCGCGGGGCCCGGCAGCGTCGCCACCTCGGGATCGGCCTCGACGGCCTTCTCCATGCGCTGGCGCGCGGCGGCACTGCGATAGCGGTCAATCGCCCGGCTCCTCGCCAGCGTCACGAGCCACGCCACGACGGGGCCGCGGCTGCGGTCGTAGCTGGCCGCCTGCTTCCACACCTGGAACCACGCTTCCTGCAGGACATCCTCCGCATCCGCCGCGCGCCCGAGAATCTTCAGGATCACCGAATAGAGAAGGCCACCGTGGCGGTCGTACAGCTCCGCCAGGGCGCCGCTGTCTCCGGCCCGGATACGAGTGATGCAGGCGATGTCGCGGTCGGATTCGCTCATCGGGTGCAACCGGCCTCCGGGTCCCAGCGCCTCCAAAAGGCGCTCGCACCCTCATTACGGACGCGAAGGGGCGAGTGGATGCGGGGGACCCGCGGGTGGATGTCCAAGGGATGTCCTCAGCGTGCGTTCGGCGGCCGGCGCCGTCACCGGCGCCGCCCGCGACACTAGGCGAGCCGGGGCGGCCGGCACAACTCATCCGATCGGCGTCGCGTGCCGTAGTGGGGGTGTAGCTGAACCCGTTGCCCGCCCCTCGATCGGGGTTTTCGGGACGCCGCCGGCCGGCGGCGCCCCGCGTGCATCGACGGACCGCGCCCGCCGCGCGGAGATAGGAGCACTCCTCATGAAGCGTCGCACACTTGCCGCGCTCGCACTGGCGGCCTTCGCGGTGCTGGCGGTGTCCGTGCCGATGGCATGGGCGTCGAGCCACAGCGAAGCCCCCGGCACCTCGAAGGACCGCCTCGCCGACGACACCGACCTGTACGCGTGGGTCGCCAAGGACGCCGCGAATGCCGTGACGTTCGTGGGCAACTGGATTCCGCTGATCGAACCGAACAGCGGGCCGAACTTCGCCGGCTTCGACGACGAAGTGTCGTACTACATCAACATCGACAACGTCGGCGATGCCCTCGATCACATCCAGTACACATTCACGTTCAAGAACACGCGCCAAAACGGCAACACGTTCCTCTACAACACGGGTGTCGTTACGTCGCTGAACGATCCCGACTTGAACGTGCGTCAGACCTACACGATCACTCGCTACGACGACGGTGCGCCGACGGTGCTCGCGACCGATCTCCCCGTCGCGCCCAATTTCGTGGGCCCGGTGTCGATGCCGGACTACGGCAGCCTCGCCAAGGCGGCCGTGCACACGCTACCCGACGGTTCCAAGGTGTTCGTCGGCCCGCGCGACGATCCGTTCTATGTCGACCTCGCCGCGATCTTCGACCTGCTCACGATCCGGAAGCCTCCGGGCAACCGCGGCCGCGGCGTCGACGGGCTCGCCGGTTTCAACGTCATGACGATCGCTCTCCAGGTGCCGATGACGCGCCTCACTCGTGATGGTCAGGCGCCCAGCGCCACGAACTCGGTGATCGGCATCTACAACACGGCGGAGCGGCCGGGGACGCGCACGCTCAACGGCGACGGCACGGTATCGACGAGTGGCAACCCGGTGCGGGTGTCGCGGCTCGG
>JANLWK010000025.1:0-20466 GCA_031364505.1 Candidatus Eiseniibacteriota bacterium
TGAACCCGAGCAGGCCGTCCTCGCCCCAGCGGTACGCCCGCGAGCGGGCGTGGTCGTGCGGGAAGTAGCTCCAGCACTCGCCGTGCTCGGAGTAGTCCTCGCGCACGGTGCCCCACTGCCGCTCGGACAGGTACGGACCCCAGCGCTTCCAGTTCTTCTCGCGCGCCGCGTCCTCGCGCAACCGGGCGGCTTCGGCGCCACCCATCGCGTCGTCCTTCGCGTTCGTCTTCATCGCCGCGCGCATTGTTCGACAACGCAGGGGACATGTCCAAGAGCCGTTGCGTTTTCGGCTGCGCGCGTTCGCCCAACCCGCTAGAATCGCGGCGATCTGGCCACCCTCCCTCATGGTCGCACTCTTGCTCCCTCCCCTGTGAGCGCGGTTCCAGCGCCGTTACGATTCGGGGCCCCTGCCATGCGTCGCCTGCCTCTCATCCTGCTGCTCGTCGCGCTCGCCTCGGCGTTCACCGCCCTCCCGGCACGCACGCCGCTGCGCGCCGCCGGCCCCGCCGACTTCGCGCACTTCGAGAGCGGCCACGTCCATCCGATCGCGATGACGCCCGACGGCGCGCGCGTGCTGGTCGTGAACACGCCCGACAACCGGCTCGGCGTCTTCGACGTCACGGGGGCCGCGCCGGTGCGCGTCGCCGAGATTCCCGTGGGGCTCGAACCCGTGTCGGTCGCCGCGTTGTCGAACACCGAGGCGTGGGTGGTGAACACGCTCTCCGACGACGTCAGCATCGTCGATCTCGCCACGATGAACGTGCGCGCGACGGTGCGCGTGGGTGACGAGCCGAGCGACGTGGTGTTCGCGAACGCCCACGCGTGGGTGAGCGTGTCGAACGAGGACTGCCTCAAGGTCTTCGACCCCGCGAACCTCGCCGCCGCGCCGCAGGTCGTACCGGTCGCCGCGCGCATGCCGCGGGCGCTCGCGGCGAAGCCCAACGGCTCGAGCGTGTTCGTCGCCGTCTTCAACACGAATCACACGACGACCGCGCTCACCGAGGCCGAGGCCGGCGATTCGCTGCCGCCGCCCACCCCGCCGATGAAGGCGGGCCTGCCGCCGGCGCCCAAGGTGAGCCTGATCGTGCGCAAGAACACGGTGACGAACGACTGGCGCGACGAGGCGAACCACTTGTGGAACTCGAAGATCCCCTACGACCTCCAGCTCGTCGAGTACCTCGAGATCAACACGACGACGAAGACCGTGGTCCACAACTGGAACGACATTGGCGTGATCCTGATGGGCGCGGCGTACGACCCGGTGCACGACGTCGCCGCGGTGAGCGGCACGTACGCCCGCAACGACGTACGGTTCGAGCCGGGGCTCGTGGGCCACAACACCGAGGCCCGGCTCGCGCTGTGCAGGAACGACGGCACGCGCTTCCGACCGCTCGTGAACCCCCAGATCAACTACAACGTGCCGACCGGCCCCCAGTCCGAGCGCGACTCGGCGATCGGCATCCCGACCGGCGTCGCGTTCTCCCCCGACGGCAACCGCGTCTACCTGTCGTCGTTCGCGACCAATAAGCTGGGCGTGTTCGACGCGAACACCGGCGCTCTGCTCGGGCGCGTCGCGACGGTCGCGGGCCCGACGGGCCTCCTCGCCGACCCGGCGCGCCCTCGCGTCTACGTCGTCGGACGCTTCCGCAACCAGCTCCAGGTGCTGTCGAGCGCGAACTTCGCGAGTCTCGCCGTCACCGGCATCGGCTTCGACCCCACGCCCGACGACATCGTGAACGGCCGGAAGTTCTTCTACAGCGGCTCGACCTCGGGTCATGGCGAGGAGGCCTGCGCCTCGTGCCACATCTTCGGCGACACGGACAACCTCGGCTGGGATCTCGGCAACCCGCAGGGCGACATGCAGCCCAAGCCGCCCGGCATGCTCGATCCGGCGCTGCAGGGGTTCCACCCGATGAAGGGCCCGATGATGACGCAGAGCCTGCGCGGCCTGCCGGGCACCGGCCTGCTCCACTGGCGCGGCGACCGCGCGAACCTGGCGGCGTTCAACCCGGCGTTCGTGTCGCTGATGGGGCGTGCGGCGGTGCTGCCCGACAGCGAGATGACGGCAATGACGAATTTCGTCCTGCCGCTCGCGTACCCGCCGAACCCGAACCGGAACCTCGACCGCACGATGCCCGACGCGCCGCCCGGCCAGGCGAGCGCGCTGCGCGGCCAGACCTTCTACATGCAGAACCCGGTCGACGGCCCGCTCAAGTGCGTCGATTGCCACGCGCTGCCGACCGGCACGAACGGGCAGGTCGTGAATCACTCGGCGCTGCTCGCGGCGCAGGACATGAAGATTCCGCAGCTCCGAAACCTCTACAAGAAGACGGGATTTCGCGATTCCGCCGGCGTCGTGAACAAGAAGGGCTTCGGCTACACGCACAACGGGTCAGTCGACAACCTGTTCGAGTTCTTGAAGTTCCCCGGCTTCAATTTCGGGGCGAACCCGGCCGCCGACGCCACGCGGCGCGACCTCGAGGCGTACCTGCTCGCCTTCGACACCGGCATGGCGCCCGCCGTCGGCACTCAGCTCACCTTCGACGGCACGAACAACGGTAGTACCGCCATGCTCGCCCGGCTCGACACGCTGCGCAGCGAGGCGCAGGCGCTCGACTGCGACCTCATCGCCAAGGGTCGGACCCCGGGCCTCGCGCGCGGGTGGCTGTACCAGGGCAACGACGCCTGGACGTCGGACCTCTCGAACGAGGCGGCGATCACGACGGCGCAAGTGCTCGCGCTCGCGGGCGCCGGCCACGAGGTCACGTTCACGGGTGTGCCGCCGGGCAGTGGCACGCGCATGGGCATCGACCGCGACCGCGACGGGTTCCGGGACGGCGACGAAATGGTGGGCGGCGGCGACCCCGCGAACCCGGCCGTGACGCCGAACATGCTGGCCGTGAGTTCCGGTGCGCCGGCGTTCGCGCTGCGCTCGATCGGGCCGAACCCGTTCCGAGCGAGCGCCGCGGTCGGCTTCTCGCTCGGCCGCGCGGGCCGGGTGGACCTCCTCGTCAGCGACGTCATGGGCCGCCGGGTGCGCACGGTGGCGCGCGGCGCCGCGTTCGCCGCGGGCGCGCACACGCTCACGTGGGACGGCCTGCGCGACGGCGGCACGCCGGCGAGCCCGGGCGTCTACTTCGTGACCCTGCGCACGGACGGCAGCACGTTCAGCCGCCCGCTGGTGCGGATGAGGTAGCGGGCCCCAACCCCGAGCGCCCGCGACTCGACTCGAAGGCTCCCGAGACTCCAAGCTCCCAAGACTCCAAGCTCCCAAGACTCCAAGGCCTCCAGGGCCTGCACGTCTGTCGCCGATCGACTTTGCTTGACAAAGTGCTTTGCAATAGACGATACTGGGGTCCGCTTGCCGCAGGATCCCACCCCTTGGAGGCGCCGATGCAGAGCCCCGCTCCGTCACTGATCACGCTGTTCCTTCACTCGAACGTCGTTCGCGTCCTGATGCTGTTCGTGCTCGTGATCCTGTTTCAGATTCCGATCTTCGCGCTGGATGGGCTGATCCGCGAGCGACGGGAACGCCGCGACAGCGCGGTGGAAGAAGTGGCGTCGAAGTGGGGGCGCAAGCAAGTGGTGGTCGGCCCGATGCTGATCGTGCCATATACGACCTATTCGACGGAGACCGCGGCGGGCGGCCGATCCGTCGTGCGCAAGGAAGCCCACCAGGCCGTGTTCCTGCCGGAGCGGCTGTCCACCCGGGGAACCCTGGATGCCGAGAAGCGCCGCCGCGGGATCTTCTCGACATCGGTGTACCGCGCGAATCTGCACATCGAGGGCGCGTTCGCTCGCCCCTCGTTCGCCGCCTGGGGAATCGACACGAAGGACGTCCAGTGGTCGCGCGCCCAACTCGTCGTCGGGATCTCGGACAACCGGGCGATCGAGTCCACGGCCGCCATGCAGTGGAACGGGGCCCCGGCCGAGGTGCTGCCCGGGACTGCCGAAGGCGCCGTCGTCACGAGCGGTGTGCATGCCGAGGCGCCCGTGCCCGAGCCGCCGGTAACGGCAGCCTCCGGCGCTGCGGCGGCGACAACGGCGGCGCCCGCGATTCCGTTCTCGATCGACCTGCCGCTCAAGGGCAGCGCCGGCGCCTCCTGGGTGCCGATGGGCAAGACGACGGAGGTCGCCATTCGATCCAACTGGAAGAGCCCGAGCTTCCAGGGCGCCTGGCTGCCGGAGCAACGATCGGTGGGCCCGAAGGGCTTCGAGGCCGAGTGGAACATCGCCTACCTCGGCCGCAACTTTCCCCAGGCGTGGAAGGACGCGGCCATATCGAAGGAGACGCTCGAGTCAGCTCGCTTCGGATTCGATCTCATCGAGACCACGGATCACTACCAGCTGGCCGCGCGCAGCGTGAAGTACGCCGGATTGTTCCTGCTGCTCACGTTCGCCACGTTGTGGCTCGTCGAAGTGCTGGCGCGCGTGTCCGTGCATCCCATCCAGTACCTGCTCATCGGTGCTGCGATGTGCGTGTTCTACCTGCTCGAGCTGTCGCTGTCGGAGCACCTGGGATTCGCGTTCGCGTACAGCGTCGCCACCGTCGCGATCGTCGCCCAGATCGCCGGGTATTGCAGGGCCGTGCTCCAGTCACGCAGGCGTGCCGCGATCGTCAGCGGCATGTGCGCGGTCCTGTTCGGCTACCTCTACGTGGTGCTCACGAACGAGGACTACGCGCTGTTGATCGGCTCGATCGGAGTGTTCGCGATCCTGGCGGTGATCATGTACCTGACCCGGCGCGTCGACTGGTATGGCGCGCAACCGGCAGGCGAAGCCACGTGAACCGCGGCTACGGCAGGCGCACGATGGTGCGGGCGACCGTGCCGCTGGGCGTGACGGCTCGCACGCGGTAGACGCTGGGCGGCGCGCGGCGGTGCGCGCGATCCTCACCGTCCCATTGCAGCGGCTGGGTCCCCGCGCCGAGCGCGCCGTCGTGGACGACGCTCACCAGCCGGCCCGCGAGATCGATCACCTCGACGCGGGCCGGGCCCGCGGTCGGCATCTCGAGCACGAACCGAGACGACGACGACGACGCGGGGTTCGGCCACGGCGCCGACAGCACGAGCGACGGCGCGATCGGGCCGGGCACGCTCGCCGTTTCGCCGATCTCGCCATCGCGCGTGAAGTGCGTGACGTAGACGTCGGTCTGGCTGGCGGTGGCATCGCGCCGGTCCTCCCAGAGGAGGTAGGCGCCGCTCAGCCCATCCGACACCAGTGACGCCGGGAACTGGTTCCCGGACACCGTGCACAGCGACAGGCCGGTGTCGGGAAACGCCGCGGGAACGACGGCCGCGACATCGACTCGGCTGCCGAACAGGTTCGGTCGGTTGCGGCGGAATGCGAACATCGCGCCGCCATCGCCGTCGCGCGCGATCAGCGGCCATCCCGAGAGAATGTCGGACGACTGCGCGAAGATCCGCTCGCCGCCCTGCCACGCGGGAGCAAACGTGCCGTCGGCCTCGACGCGCCGGGCCACGTAGGCATCGGGCGCGGTGCCCGTCTCCAGCCACGCGATCATGGCGGCACCGTCGCCCGTCGCGACGATCACCGGCAAGTCGTCGTCGCCCGGCGACACTCCGACGGGAATGCCGCCCGCCAGCCACCCCGCGCGCGCCACGGCGCCGGGCGCCAGGCGGACCGCATAGATCGCATCGGAACCGCTCATGCAATCGCGGCAGTCGCGCCAGGTGAGGAAGAGTCCGCCGGCGCCGTCGCTCTCACCGATCGCACGACTCGCGAACGAGGGACTCGTCCAGCGACCCAGCTCGGTGCCATCCGAGCCGTGTTGCGTGGCCGCGACGCGCTCGGTCGCGTTCGAGTTCTCGGTGACGAGCCAGAATCCGCCGGCACCGTCGGCGACGAGCGAGTGCGGGTACTTGTATCCGGACCCCGATGTGAGCGATCGCCCCGTGGCCGGCCAGCCTGCGTCCAGCAAGCCGTTCGCGAGCACATGATGCGCGACGACGTCGTAAATCAGCGGCCCGGCCAGCGGCGTATTGCGCGCGTCCGTCCACGCCACGAAGGCACCGCCCGCGCCGTCACCGCAGATGGCCACGAGGTCGTTGAGCGGCCCGAGCCCTTGTGTATTGGTGGCGGTGCAGATCGGCGTGCCGCTCGAACTCCAGCCCGGCACGACCGCGGCCTCGCCGTCGGCGCGAACCGCGTAGATGCCGCGCGGACCGCCCGACGTGCGGACGTCGTACCACGCGATGATCGCGCCGCCCGAGCCGTCCGGCGTGATTCTCGGCGTCGACGGGCGAGCCGGCGGAACGACGATGCCGCGGCCACCCGCCGGCCATCCGTTGGCGGGGTTGCCCGTGATCGCCACATGCTGTGCGAACAGCGCGTGCGTCGCCGACGGTCCGCGGTCGATCCAGAACGCATGCAGCTGACCGCCCACCCCCGTGAGCCCCACCGGCAAGGTCTGATCGCTCGGGCCGGTCGCGAGCGGGAGCCCCGACGCGGGCCAGTCGGCGAGCGACGGCGCGGCGAAGACGATGCTCGCGGCAAGGACGGCAACGGCGGCGGAGCGCCACGGATTCGTCTTCGGCATGCAAACCTCCTTCACGCCTCGGAGGGTACGCCCAGCCACCCGCCGCCGGGTAGTATGCGCCGTGGTCCGCACTGGAGAATGACAATGATCGGGTCGCGCCTGGGGCAGTTCGAGGTCGTCGAAAAGATCGGCGCTGGCGGCATGGGAGTCGTTTATCGAGCCCATGACCATCGTCTCAGACGCGACGTCGCAATCAAGCTGCTCCCTGAAGGCCTGCTCCAGGACGAGGCTGCCCGCCGTCGGTTTCGCCGCGAGGCACACGCACTCTCCCGCCTCAATCATCCAAACGTCGAAACCGTCCATGCCTTCGATACCCAGGGCGACGTCGACTTCTTGGTGCTCGAGCTCGTGCCCGGAATCACACTCGACGAAATGCTCGCGGGCGGTGCACGTCCGGAGAACGAGCTCGTCGAGCTCGGCATTCAACTCGCCCGCGGGCTCGCAGCCGCACACGAGCGGGGAGTCATTCATCTCGACCTCAAACCAGCGAACCTGAAGCTCACTCCCGACGGTCGCCTCAAGATCCTGGACTTCGGCCTGGCAAGGCTTGCGCGGAATCCTCAAGAGACGGGCACGGCCAGTCTCACGACGGAGTCCCACTATCTCGCCGGGACACTGGCGTACATGGCGCCCGAACTGTTCACCGGCCAGACCCCTGACGCACGGACGGACCTCTACGCCGCGGGGGCCGTGCTCTACGAGCTCGCGAGCGGACGCCGAGCATTCGACAAACCCTTCACGGCCGAAATGATCTACGCGATTGTGAACCTCGCACCGCGGCCGCTCCGTGAGGCGAATCCCGGGATTTCGCCGCCGCTCGAATCGGTCATCACGAAGGCCATGCAACGAAATCCGATGCTCCGCCACGCCTCCGCCTCGGAGCTGGCAACGGATCTCGAGCGCCTCAGAGGAACGGGGTCGTCATCCCCTTCGCCTCGAAGGCGCAGGTTCGGGTTCACGCCGAGCCCGGTGGCATTCGGCTGGCTCCTCGTGGTCGCTCTCGCCGTGACTTCCCTGATGTTGTGGAGCCACAGGGAGCGGGGCGCGCGACCGGGAGCCGTAACCGCGCTCGCGGTGCTGCCGTTCGAGAACCTGAGCCGGGATCCGGCCCAGGAATTCTTCGCGGACGGCATGACGGATGAGCTCATCACGAGTCTGGCGAATCTGCAGGGCGTCGGCGTGATCGCTCGCGGCTCGGTCATCCAGTACAAGGGAACGCATGAGCGGCTGGATCGCATCGCTCGTGAGTTGCACGTGGATGCCGTCGTGGAGGGGTCGGTGCTTCGGGCCGGCGACGAGGTACGGATCTCCGTGCGGCTCATCCGGCCGCGAGATGACCGCACACTGTGGGCGGACAGCTATCGGCGACCCATGAGAGACGTGTTGGGACTCCAGAGCGAGGTGTCACAGGCGATCGTCGACCGGATCCACATCCAGCTCCGACCCCACGAACGCAGGCGACTCGCGGTGTCACGCGCGGTCGATCCGCAGGCATACGAGGCCTACCTGCGCGGGCGACTCGCCTGGGAGCTGGGCAGCGCCGAGGGGTTCCGGAAGGCTCTTGAGTACTTCGGCGAGGCCATCCGTCTCGATCCGGCGTATGCCCCCAGCTACGCAGGACTCGCGAATGCCTACAGCGGGCTATCAGGACCCACGATGCCGGAAGACGAAGCCATGCCCAGGGCGCGGGCCGCGGCGACGCGTGCCCTGGAGCTGGACTCAACGTTGGGCGAAGCCCATGCCGCACTGGGCTGGGTGGCCATGAGCTACTACTGGGATTGGAAAACCGCCGACAGGGAATTCCGGCGAGCCGTGGAGCTCAGCCCCAACTCGTCGTCCGTGTGGCTCTGGTACGGCTTCTATCTCCGGCGAGTCGGTCAGAGCGATCGAGATCGCGAAGCCACCCAGAAGGCGCGCACACTCGACCCACATTCGAGTTTCGCCGCGCAGCAGAGCGGCTGGGTCGAGTACTTTGCGCGCCGCTACGACGCCGGCGTCCGGGAATTCCGGGCGCAGCTCAAGGTCCAGCCCGAGAGTTTCATGCTCCACAGCGGGCTGGGCCTCTGTTACCTCGGCACGGGCGACAGCGCCCGGGCATTGAGCGAACTGAGGCAGGACTGCCAGACTTCCGACAACGATCTGACATGTGCCTTTCTGGGAAACGCGTATGGGCGCCTGGGACACAAACGGGAAGCTCATGACCTCCTCGCCAAGCTCACGAATGCGGCCACCACGGATCCCCGAGAGTCGATAGGAATTGCATTCGTCTACCTTGGTCTTGGCGACAAGGACGCGGCCTTCCGGTGGTTTCAGAAGGCGACCGAGACTCGGCATGATTGGCTGGCATTCCTCAGGGTGGATCCGCGCCTCGACCCACTCCGCGGAGATCCGCGCTATGCCGAGTTGATGAAGCGGCTGGGCTTCGAGACGGGCGGGTGAGGCGACGCGGGATGAGCCATGATCCGCCGCGCGATCCACGTGCGGTCGCGGCATATTCCGAACACCGTCAGGGCTGGCCGGTTTCCGTCTCGGTGCAGGTGACGTCGAGATCCGTGCCGAGGTAGACGTAGCCGTGCCAATCGAGCGGGCCCTTGAGCGGCTCGCCGGTCCACACCGTGAGGTGCAGGCCCTCGGCGCTCGCGCATTGGCGGAATGTCTCGGCGTCGCCGTCGCCGTCGAGATCGATGTGGACGAGCGGGCCGTTCGCGGCAGCCGCCGCGCGCGTGCTGACCACTGCGATGCCGTATTCGATCTGCATCGGGGCCCCGGCGCTGATGTCTGCGTCGTAGGCGCGTCCGTCGACCGGTGTGTTCGCCACCTCCCATGCCCTCGTGCGACGGCCGACGACCCGCGCCTCGGAGGTGCGCTGGGGATCGGTCATCCACACGATCGTGATCACGGTACCCACCGCGAGCGAGTCGTCCTTGAGCGCCACGACGAGGTGCCCGCGCGCATCGTGCCCGACGATGCCGATGTGGTGCGTCCAGTCGAACATCGCGGGCGCCGGCTCGGCTTCGCGATCGACCGGCGACGGTCGCAATGCCTCCGGCGGCGGCGCGGTCGTCGTGGTCTCCTGCTTCGTCGATGAGCCGCAGCCCGCCGACACCACCCCGATGAGCGCAGCGCCGAGCGCGATACACGCAATCGACGCCGCGCGCGGCATCATGCCTGCTGCACCTTGAGCCGCAGCTCCTTCAGCGTCGCGGGCTCGACATCGCCCGGTGAGCCGTCCATCAGGCAGGCGGCGCTGGCACTCTTCGGGAACGCGATCGTGTCGCGGATCGAGTCGCGCCCGGCCATGAGCATCACGATGCGGTCGAGACCGAGCCCGATGCCGCCGTGCGGCGGCGAGGCATAGCGGTAGGCGTCGATCAGGAAGCCGAACTTCTCCTGCATCTGCTCCGGCGTGAGCCCCACCACCTTCATCACCCGCTGCTGGATGTCCGGACGGTGGATTCGGATCGACCCCGAGCCCAATTCGTTGCCGTTGAGCACGAGATCGTAGAGCTGGCCGTGCACGCCCGCCGGGTCGGTCTCGAGCAGGTCCATCTGGTCGAGGCGCGGCATCGTGAACATGTGGTGCCGCGGCGCCCATCCCTTGCGCTCGGCGTCCCACTCGAACAGCGGGAACTCGCGCACCCACAGGAAGCGCCACTCGCGTTCCTTGCCCTTGAGCAGCGGCTGGCCGAGATGCGTGCGCAGCACGCCGAGCGCCTTGAGCGTCGGTTCCCACGTGCCCGACGTGAACAGTGCTTGATCGCCGGGCTTCGCTCCGGTCGCGGCAACGAATTCCGTCCACATCGCGTCGTCGAAGTACTTCGCGCGCTGCTCGCGCGCCTTGTCGTCGTCCTGCACCTTGACGAAGCTCAGGCCTCCGCCGCCCGCTTCCTTGACCAGCGCGTCGTAGCGCCGCAACTGCTCGCCCGAGATCGAGCCGCCCTGCGGCACGATCATCGCCACGCCCACGCCGCCATCGGCCTTCGCTCCCGCCGCGATCACGTTGCGCGGCGAGCGCGACAGGATCGTGGTCACGTCGGTGAACTCGAGGCCGAACCGCACGTCCGGCTTGTCCGACCCGTAGCGGCTCATCGCCTCGTGGAACGTGAGCCGAGGGAACGGCCGTGGCACGTCGATCCCGAGACACTCCTTCCACATCGCGACGAACAGGCCCTCGACGTGCGCGAACACGTCGTCCTCGGTGACGAAGCTCACCTCGAGGTCGATCTGCGTGTGCTCGGGCTGGCGGTCGGCGCGCAGGTCCTCGTCGCGCATGCAGCGAGCGAGCTGAAAGTAGCGATCGCAGCCCGCGATCATCAGGGTCTGCTTGTAGAGCTGTGGCGACTGCGGTAGCGCGTAGAACGATCCGGGATGCACGCGGCTCGGCACGATGTAGTCGCGCGCGCCCTCGGGCGTCGGCTTCACGAGCATCGGCGTCTCGATCTCGAGGAAGCTCTGCGACGACAGGTGCGCGCGCGCGGCCTGGCAGACGCGATGGCGCAGCTCGAGCACGCGAGCGAGCTCGGGCCGGCGCAGGTCGAGGTAGCGATAGCGCAGCCGCAGATCCTCGTTCGCGAGGTGCGAATCGTCGTTGACCTGGAACGGCAGCGGGTCGCACGCCGACAGCAGCCGGATCTCCGAGGCGTCCAGTTCGATCGCGCCGGTCGGCAGCTCCGCGTTCGCCGACTCGCCGGGGCGCTTCGCCACCCCGCCGCGCACGGCGATCACCCACTCGGGCCCGATCAGCCCGGCGCGCTCCATCGTCGTGGCACCCGCCGACTCCGGCCGCAGCACGACCTGCGTGATGCCGTAGCGGTCGCGCAGGTCGATGAACAGCACGCCGCCGTGATCGCGCACGCGATGCACCCAGCCCATGAGTATTGCCGTCGACCCCGCGTGCGTGGCGCGCAACTCGCCACACGTGTGGCTCCGCCGCCAGTCGTCGAGCCCATCCAGCTCGATGCCGCGCGCCGCTTCCATGCCCTGCTCCGTCATCGCGATTCGCTCCCTTCGGCGGGTGTGGCCACCGCCGTCCGCCCCGCCGTCAATGCCGAGCGCAGCTCCGCCACGAGCGAATCCTTCGCCACGATGCGCTGCTCGCCCGTCCCCATGTGCTTGATCGCCACCTCGCCGCGTGTCCACTCGTCTTCGCCGAGGATCACGAGCAGCGTCGCCCCGCTCTTCCCCGCCGCCTTCATCTGGGCGCCGAAGCCTCGCGCCTCGACATCGGTCTCGACGCGGAACTCGCGCCGCAGCGACCGGGCCAGCGCCATCGCGTGGGCCTGCGTCGCCTCCATCGCCGCGATGAACACCCCGCCCGCCGTCTCGCCCGCGCCTTCGCCGCGTTGCTCGAGCACGAGCGCGACGCGATCGACGCCGATCGAGAATCCCACGCCCGGCGTCGCCGGGCCGCCGAGCGCCTCGATCAATCCATCGTAGCGTCCGCCGCCGCCGAGCGCGCTCTGGGCGCCGAGCGTGCGGTCGTGCACCTCGAAGGCGGTGCGCGTGTAGTAGTCGAGCCCGCGCACGAGCCCGTGATCGACCTCGTGCGTGATGCCCAGCGCCGCGAGTCCCGCGAGCACCGCGTCCCAGTGCGCGCGGCTGTCGGAATCGAGATGGTCGAGCATGCGCGGCAACGGTCCGGTCGTACCGGCGCCGCCCGCGAGCAACGCACGCTCGTCCTCGTCCTTCGTGTCCAGGATGCGCAGCGGGTTGGCCTCGAGGCGCTGCCGCGAGTCGGCGCCGAGCCGGTCCTTCACGGGCTCGAGCCACGCGCGCAGCGCGTCGGCATACGCACGTCGCGAATCTGGCGTCCCAACGCTGTTCACGAGTACTGCGAGGCTGCTAAATCCCCACGCCTCGAACAGGTCGACGAACAGGGCGATCATCTCGACGTCGGCGCCGGGTGCGGCGCTGCCGATGATCTCGGCGCCGATCTGCTGGAACTGGCGGTAGCGGCCTTTCTGCGGGCGGCCGTAGCGGAACATCGGCCCCATGTACCAGAGCCGGTGGATGCGCGAACGCCCGCCGAGCCCGTGCTCGAGGTAGGCGCGGCACACCGACGCCGTGCCCTCGGGGCGCAGTGCCAGGTCACGATCGCCGAGATCCTTGAAGCGGTACATCTCCTTCTGGACGACGTCGCTCGATTCGCCGGACGTGCGCGCGAACAGCTCGTAGTCCTCGAACATCGGCGTGCGGATCTCGCCGTAGCCGTAGCGATCGAGCACGCCGCGCGCGCGGGCCTCGAGCCAGTGCCAGCGTTCGAGCTCGTCCGGAAGCAGATCGCGCGTGCCGCGCGGGGCCTGGTGCTTGGGCGCCATCGGAGTCAGCTCCGCAGCAACGCGCGGTACACGAACTGCGCGAGCCCGAGGCCCACGGTGTCCGCCATCAAGTCGAAGGCGCTCGATTGCCGGCCCGGCACCGTGGACTGGAACAGCTCGTCGCCCGTGCCCACCATCAGCCCCAGGCAGAGCGCGAGCAGCCCGAGCGGCACCGCCGGCAGGCCGGTCGCCGTGGCGAGCACGGCACGCGCGATCACGAGGCCGAGCCCGCCGTACTCGAGCACATGCATCAGCTTGTCGGAGTTCGAGAACGAGAACGGCGGCCTGAGATTCGGCTGCGCGCTGAGCAGGAAGATCATCCCGACGTAGAGGGCGACCGGCAGCCAGTAGCCGAGCAGCAGCGTGGCGGCGGGTCGTTCGGCCGTGCGGCGGGCCATCGGCGGGGCCTCCCGGGATCGGTCACAAGCGCTCGGTTCCGGGCGCGCCGGAACGGCGGTGGGCATGGATGCGGCAAGAGGATCGGGCAGACTAGCACGCGCTTCCGGGAGCGTCACGCCGAAGGCGAGAACGCTTGACGCCTCGGGAGCCCCGTGCGTACAGTACGCGCCGCTCTTTCAGGCGCGCTCCCCGCGCGCCTCGCGTCTGGGCGCCGCTAGCTCAATTGGCAGAGCAAGTGACTCTTAATCACTAGGTTGAAGGTTCGATTCCTTCGCGGCGCACCAAACTCCCTGCAGTTGCGACCGGTGGCGGTCGGCCCGTGGCTGCTGCTTGGAGCGCGCTCCGCTACCGCGCGATCACGAACCTGCGGTGCAAGGCCTCGGAATCGCCGACCTGCAAGCGTACGAAGAATACGCCGGATGCAAGCGGAGTTCCGTGAATGCCATCCGACCACGCCACGGAGTGGCGTCCGGCCGTCATCGTGGCATCTGCAAGCAGGGCTACCTGTCTCCCTTGCACGTCGATCACGCTGAGTCGCGCGTGCGTGGTCCGCGGAAGTGCGAAATCGACGCGGAAGTCATCGCGAGCCGGTGCCGGGTACGGGGTTTCGAGAGAAAGCGAGGCCACGAGAGTGGCCGTAATCGGTCCGAACACATGCTGCCCGGAGCCGTCGCTCAACACCATCCGATACCAGTAGGTTCGGCCAGGCTGAACCGTGGAATCGCGTGCCGAGCCCTGGCGACCCTCCCAGCGCGCAGGCACTCCCAGGCTCGAATACGGGCCCTCGGGTGACTCCGCCCGTTCCAGCGCGCATGCGGAGGGCGACACGCCGACGCCGACTTCCCAGCGTAGTTCGATGACGTCTTCGAGATGCCCCGCCTCGAAGCGTGCGAGAAGGGTTGGGACCGCACGGTCCTGGATCCTGAAATCCGCGTCACTGGCATCCTGCCCTCCGAAGGTGAGTGAATCCAATGCGCGGACGCGGACGCGACAGTGCGCGGACACAGGCGACGTGACCACCCATTCATATGAGCCCGTGTTCGCGAGTGCGGAGGCAATGGAAGCGTATGTCTTGCCACCGTCTCGACTCAGGGCGAGTTCGACACTCGATACTCCCACCAGGCTCTCCGCGCTCCATCTCAAGGTGCTGCGGTTTCCGAGATAGAGGGTTTCACCGCCGTTGGGAGTGACGACGGTGACGAGCGGCGGAGTGGCGAGGGTGTTTCGGTACCTCAGCACGCGGCTGTGACCGGTATCCAGCACGTACACCAGGGAGTCTCCGAGCGTCGCGACATCGAACGGCGCGGACAGCAACGATGGGTCGGCTTCTCCGAGCGTCGCGATCGGCATGCCGGTCGTTCGCTCCACCGCCGTCAACCGATTCTGATCGAATTCGGTGACGAGGAGCATGGGCCCAAGCACCGCGATACCCTTCGGCCGGCCGACCCACCCCTCGCCAAAGCTCGCCACCAGGTCCGGGCCAGTGTCGACGACACGAATCCAGCACGGATTCCACTGATCGGAGACGTAGAAGCGGCCCTGCCAGGTTCCCTCGATGTTCTGGGGCTGGTTGGCCCCCAGTGGCCACCACCTCAGCATCACACCGTCCGGCGTGAATTCGTAGACGCGGGCCGCGACCCAGTCGGTGACGTAGAGGATGCCTTCATCACTCGCGTACAGGCCGAGCGGAACCTCGAACTGCTGATTCCAGATGACCCTGACGAATACACCATCGCGGTCGAACTTCACGACCCTACGGGCCGTGGAGTCGCTCACGTAGACGTTTCCGTTGGCGTCGACGTCGATTCCATAGGGCCTCTGGAACCCGGGGCCCACGACGCCGACCGGACCTACGAAGTCGCCGGCAGCGGTGAACTTCAGAACCCTCGCGTTGAAGGTATCCGCGATATAGATGAAGCCGTCGTCGCTCGTGGCAATTCCGCGAGGGCCGTTCAGCTCAGGCGTGCCGAACGCCCCAAGGTACTCGAGGCCGGGAATCGAGAATGACGGAAGCAGGGTCCAATCCTGATCGCTCGCATCGCTGGTGCTGAGGCCGATGTCATCATGAGCCGTGACCCGCAGCCGGCATGTCGAGGAGCGCGTCCCCGTCACGTTCCATATGTACCTGCCCGTGTTCGGCAATTCCTGGGCGATGATTTGATAGTTGCTGCCGCCGGTCCTCGACAGCAACAGATCGACGGACGTCACCGCCACGTCGTCCGTCGCGGCCCACCGAACCTCGGCCGTGGTCCCGACTCGGAGCGACTCACCTCCGTTCGGTGCCAGCAGGGTCACCTGCGGCGGCGTACCGTGAACCAGCCGGTACCGAACGACGCGATTGTTTCCACCGTCGACGACGAGCAGCAGGGAATCGCCCGAGGCGGTGCAATCGAGCGGCGTGTTGAGAATGATGCCGCCGCCCTCCCCGATCGTTCCGACTTGCGCGCCGGACAGCAGATCCGTCTGCGTCACGTAGCCCTCGGCGACGAACAGTCGCCCCGTCGTCAGCGCCGATCCGGCCGGACTGTCGAAATCGGACCCATACGACGCGAGAAGAGCCCCGTCGGCATTCACGACCCGCACGCGCGGGACGCCCGCGTCCGATATGTAGAATGTGCCGTGTCCATCTCCTTCGACATTCTGAGGCTGAATCAGGCTCACGCCGCCTGAAAGTGCGGGGCCAATCGGAGCCATCGCCAGTCCGCTCGGGGAAAATCGACGGACGACCTGTGCATACGGGTCCGCGACGTACACGATACCGTCGTCGCCGACCCACAGGCCGAATGGCATGGTCAATTGTCCGGCCCCGATGGTGGCCTGCAGCGCTCCGCTGGGCGAAAACTTCTGGACGTCGTGTCGGTCGAGATCTCCGACGTAGACGCTGCCCGCGGCATCGACATCGATCCCGTACGGGCGAACGAACTGCCCCGGTCCGTTGCCCCGGGTGCCGAAGCTCGAAACATAGTGGCCGTCCAGGGTGAACTTCTGGACACGGCTGTTGTACGTGTCCGCCACGTAGATGAATCCATCGTCGCTCAGTGCGATGCCGTCCGGCCCGCTGAAGTGCCCCGCCGCACCGCCCGCCGAACCGAAGGAGCCGAGGTAGGCGGCCATGAGCGGCTCGGGCGCCACTCCCTGTGTGATGGTCCATTCTGCGTCGCTGGAGTCGGTGCCCGTGAGATCGGCACTGTTCGTTGCACGGATGCGAACGCGGCAATGCGAGGATGTCGGACCCTTGACCGTCCAGACTCGAGAGCCCGAATTCGGTAGATTGTCGGCCAGGAGCTCGAACGTCGTGCCTCCGTCGCGCGTGATGTCGACGGCGATCGACGTGATGGCGACGTCCGAGGTGGCGGTCCAGCGCACGTCCAGCGCCGTTCCAAATGGGACCTGCTCTCCCCCGTTGGGCAACACGACGTGCACCTGGGGCGGCGCGGCTTCAACCGGGCGATGGGCCATCATCAGGAATCCGATGGCGAGCAATGCGGTCGGCAAGAATTGGAATGGGATACGCATGGATTTACCCAGTCTACAGGATTCGACGTGAGACCCACGCGCCCATGAGCACCGCCCCATTTCTCTCCGCGCAGTGGCGGTTCCTCGTGATGCTCAACTACGAGGTGGATCCTGGCCTGCTTCGGGCGTTCGTTCCGCGCGGTACGGAACTCGACACCTGGTACGGACGCACGTACGTCAGCGTCGTCGGGTTCCTGTTCCTCGACACGCGCGTGCTCGGGATGGCGATCCCATTCCACCGTGACTTCGAAGAGGTGAACCTGCGCTTCTACGTGAAGCGACAGGGCCCCGACGGCTGGCGCCGGGGGGTCGTGTTCATCAAGGAAGTCGTGCCGCGTTGGGCGATCGCGACCGTCGCGCGCGTCGTGTACAACGAGCGATGTGTCGCGCGCCCGATGAGCCACCGCGTCGATCGCACAGGCGACTCCCTCGCCGCCGGCGCGCACGTCGAGTACTCGTGGCGGGCGGGCGAGAGCACGCACCGAATCCACGCGACGGTCGAGGGCGAGTCGCGGCCGCTCGTATCCGGCTCGGAGGAGGAATTCATCACGGAGCACTACTGGGGGTACGTGGCTCAGCGCGATGGCGGCTGCGTCGAGTACCAGGTCGAGCACCCGTCGTGGCGCGTGTGGCAGACGCGCGAGGCGGTGCTGGAATGTGATGCCGCGCGGGTCTACGGACCCGCGTTCGCGGAGCCTCTCGCGGGGCCGCCGCGCTCGGCCTTCGTGGCCGGAGGGTCCGGGGTCGTCGCGCGCCGGGGCACGCGCATATGCTGATCGAACCGGGCGCCGACCACCTGTTGTTCGACGGCGACTGTGGCATCTGCACCTGGTTCGCGGAGTGGTGCCGGCGGGCCGACTCCTCCCACCAGTGGCGCATCGCGCCCTACCAGGACGTCGCCGAGGATGAACTCGCGAAGCACGACGTCACGTGGGCGCAGTGCGCGCACTCGATGCACGTGATCGCACGCTCGGGCCGCGTGCATCGCGGCGCGTTCGCGGTCAACGCGTTCCTGTGGCAGCGCACCCCGTGGCGGCCGCTGATCGTTGTCATCTATGCGATTCCGGTCTTCCTGCTGATCGAAGTCATCGGCTACCGAATCGTCGCGAACCATCGCGAACGCCTCTCGAAATGGCTCGGACTCGAGGCGTGCCGCGCACGCCGGTCCTCTGGTTAGCGGTCGAATCTCCTCGTAGGTAGGCCCGTCAGATTTGAGGCCGGCCGGGCTCATGGCGGTGTTACTATTCCCGCCGTTGGCTGATCGGCCGGGGACGCACGTCGACTGGGTCTTGTGCCGCCGGAATTTCGTGCACGTCCCGCCGGCGACCCCGCCTCGCTGGCGCCTTCCTCGGAGACGCCCGTGAACACGCCCCTCCTCGCGCCGCGCCGCGCGCTGCTGACCGTCGCCCTGCTTGCCTCGACCGCGACCCATGCGTGGGCCGCGTGGCCGACCGACCCGATGACCAATGTGCCGATCTGCACAAGCACGGGTTCTCAGAGCGGCCCCACCGTCGCCACGGACGGTTCGGGTGGCGCCATCATCACCTGGTACGACAACGACATCTATGCCCAGCATGTCATGGCGAACGGGATCGTGGATCCGGCATGGCCGGCCAACGGGCGCCTGCTCTGCGGTGCCGCGAGCGTCCAACAGATGCCCGCGATCGTCGCGGACGGTTCAGGCGGCGCCATCGTCACGTGGAAAGACCTGCGCGGCGGCACGGACTACGACCTCTACGCCCAGCATGTGCTGGCGAACGGAACCGTGGATCCTTCGTGGCCCGCCGATGGCTGCGCGGTGTGCACCGCCGCGAACACCCAGGAGCAGCATCGAATCGTTGCGGACGGCGCCGGTGGCGCCATCATCACCTGGCAGGACCTTCGCGACGCCGTCGATTACGACATCTACGCCCAGCACGTACTGGCCAGCGGCATCGTGGATCCCGCGTGGCCCGCCGATGGCACGGAGCTGTGCACGGCCATCAAGGACCAGTTCGTCCCCTCCCTCGTCACGGACGGAGACGGTGGCGCGATCGTCGCCTGGTACGACTTGCGGCTGACCAACAATCGCGACATCTACGCCCAGCATGTGCAGTCCGACGGCGCGGTGGATCCCGCCTGGCCCGTCGATGGCCTCGTCGTGTGCGGCGCCACCGGTGACCAGACCTGGCCCGTGATCGTGTCGGACAACGCCGGGGGTGCCATCGTCGCCTGGGAGGACCACCGAGTGAACGAGGACGTCTACGCGCAGCACGTGCAGGCAGGTGGGATCGTCGATCCTGCCTGGCCCGTCGATGGCACCGCGGTGTGCGCCGCCGCGGACGACCAGTTCAACCTCGCGATCGTCACGGATGGTGCGGACGGCGCGATTGTCGCCTGGCAGGACTACCGCAGCGGAACCGAATACGACGTCTACGCCCAGCGCGTGCAGGCCGGCGGCGCGGTGGATCCGGCATGGCCCGTCAACGGCCGCGCCGTCTCCAATGCCACGAACGACCAGCAGATCCCCACGGCGGCGGCGGACGGGGCGGGCGGTGTGATCGTCACCTGGTTCGACCTTCGCAACGGAACCCATCAGGACGTATACGCCCAGCGCGTGTTGGCGAACGGCACCACGGATCCCAGTTGGCCCGTGGGTGGCCGGGTGATCAGCAGCGCGGCGGGCGACCAGGCGGTCCCCACCATCGTTGCGGACGCATCCGGTGGTGCCATCGTCACCTGGGAGGATACACGCGGCGTCGATCAGGACATCTACGCGCAGCGCGTTGCCCCCGATGGCAATCTGGGTGGCGCGGCGATCACTTCCGCGGCCAGCCTGACCTGCTCGTCGGTCGGTGCCGTGTGCAGTGAGCACCTGAGCCCGGTCGACGCGAGCGGTCAACCGGCCGTGGTCGTGGGGAAGAACGGCTTCGTCAATTTCACGATCGACGCAAGCTGCGGCGACTCGCCCTGCAGCGGACTGTGCAAACTGACTCCCACCGGACAGCCCGCCGGCGCGTCCTGGCCGTCAACGTATGGACCGATGCTGAGTGCGAGCAGCAGGGCCATGGGGCCGTTCACGGTTCCGGGCGTCTACAGCTACGTCATGTCCTGCTCACCGGGAATCACCGGCATCATCGAAGTCGTCAACTCGACGGCGAGCACGCCGCGCGATGCCGTCGTCGCGTTCTCGCTGGATCCCGTGCAGCCGAACCCGGGCAGCGGCGCGGCGCGGATTGCGTTCACGCTCCCCACGGCGGGCCCGGCCACGCTCGCGATCTTCGACGTGACGGGGCGAAAGGTGCGGCGGTGGTCATGGACACAGTTGCCGGCGGGCCTGCACGAGCTCCGCTGGGACGGGAGAACGGATGAGGGCCACATCATCGCCCCCGGTGTGCTCTACGCGCGCCTTCAGGCCGGCGGACGGACTCTCGAGCAGACGATGATTCACCTGCGGTGAACGCGGGCACCGCGGACGACCCGTCACGTATCCCGGCCGTCCGTTGTCGTTCGACCCGGGCCACGGTTAGAGTGCCGCCTCATCGGCCCACGTGACGGTCGCGGCCGCACCGTTGCCACCCTCGTACCTTCGAATGGAGAGACTTCAGATGAAGCGACTACTCACGCTCGTTGCCGCCGCCATGCTCATGTCCACCGCCGCCTTCGCCGAGGATGCCGCCACGCCGTCGGCGGAGC
>JANLWK010000028.1:0-1500 GCA_031364505.1 Candidatus Eiseniibacteriota bacterium
GACTGAACTCGCTGAACCCGATCCGCGCTTCGAGGCGTTCGCGTCGCGCGAGCCGTACTTCGCCGTCCTGACGGACCCGAGATTCCTCCGCGCCAGCCTGACCCCCGAGCACGAGCGCGAGTTCTTCGCGAGCGGAGAAGCGGTCGTCGCGTGGATGCTTGCCGTGATCGACGCCGGGCTGTCGCCGCAGTTCGCGCCGATGTCGATCCTCGAATACGGATGCGGCCCCGGCCGGCTCGCGCTGCCGCTGGCCCGCCGCCCCGGTTCGGTGACCGCGGTCGATCGGTCGCCCGTAATGCTGGACCTGGCGCGGCGTGAAGCCGAGCGCCACGGACTTGGCCACATCGTGTTCCAGACGCCCTCGCAACTCTTCGCGGCGCCGCGCACGTTCGACCTCGTCGTCTGCTACCAGGTCCTGCAGCGCCTCCCGTCCCACGAGGCGAAGGCGCTGCTGGATCGCTTGCTCGGCCTCGTCGGCCCGGGCGGTGTCGGCGTGTTTCAGTGGCCGTACCGCACCGGCGACTCCAGCCTCGTCGGCGCGTCGCGCTGGCTGCGCGAGCACGTGCCGGGCGCCAACCTCGTGGCCAACGTGGCCCGCGGCAAACCGCCGGCCGAGCCATTTATTCCGACGCACACCTACGACCTCGAGGAATTCCTCCCGGCCTTCGATCCGCGCGACTTTCCATCGACCCACCTGGTGCTGGAGCATCACGACCGCCTGGACTACGCGATCGTCCTGTCTCACAGGGGTGAGGCCCCCTCGCGTTCGGTCCGCGCGACCGGTGACGTCGTGTCCACGCCGGCCACCGCGGCGCCACACGCGGTGTCGGATGCCGAGCTCGAAGCGTTCAACCGCGCCGCCGAAACCTACTTCACGTCACTCGCCGACTGGGAGCACCACCTGGCGAAGCCCTTCAGCCAGATGGAGGAGACGCCGACGATATTGATGAGCGTCGCGGTGCTCCTGCAGGCGCTTCGGTTGACGCCGGGGATGACGGTGCTGGAGTTCGGCGCCGGTTCCGGCTGGCTGTCGCGTTTTCTCACGCAGATGGGCTGCCGCGTCGTGCTCCTCGACGTGTCACCCACGGCCTTGCGCATCGCGCGCGAGCTGTTTGCCCGGCAGCCCGTCCTCGGCAGCCAGGCGGCGCCGCAGTTCCTGGAGTTCGACGGGCGGCGCATCGGCCTTCCGGATGGCAGCGTCGACCGCGTCATCTGCTTCGACGCCTTCCATCACGCGCTCAATCCGCGCGAGGTCATCCGGGAGTTCGGCCGAGTCCTCGTCGAGGGGGGTATCGCCGGCTTCGCCGAGCCCGGACCGCGGCACGCGGAGGCGCCGCGATCGCAATTCGAGTCGCAGACCTACGGCGTGGTCGAGCTCGACGTGGACGTGCACGACGTCTGGCGCACGGCGAAGGCGTGCGGCTTTCGCGACTTGAAGATGTGCGTGTTCCACGGACCGCCGTACCAGGTTTCACTCGAGGACTACGAGGAACTGGTGGC
>JANLWK010000030.1:0-8686 GCA_031364505.1 Candidatus Eiseniibacteriota bacterium
GTCATGTCGAGCAAGCACATCCGCGGCGATTACAACGTCGCGTGGCCGTCCGCGGAGATGGCCGTGATGGGCGCCGAGGGCGCCGTGAACATCCTGTACCGCGAGGAGCTCGCGAAGGCGAAGGATCCCAAGACCGAGCGCAAGCGGCTCGTGGACGAATACAACGAGACCTTCGCTTCACCGTGGGCCGCCGCCGAGCTGGGCTACCTGGACGACGTCATCGAGCCGCAGGAGACGCGCCCGCGCTTGATCGCCGCGCTCGAGATGCTGCGCACGAAGCGCCAGGCCATGCCGTACAAGAAGCACGGGAATCCGCCGCTGTAGAGCCGCGGGTGTACACCTGCTGTACACGACGTTACCTGCCCCGGGGCAGGTGGAGTTCTGCCGCGTGAACGGCAGCCGACGGCGCAATCCTATGCCGCGTTCTCCTGATCCTCGGGCGGCGCCGGCGCGGCCGTCCCGGATCCCGCGGACGACATGGCCCAGATGCGGTCCGCGAGGCGTCCACACACATCACCGTCGAGCTCGCGGCCGCTCGTGAGCGACATCGGCCCCTGCGACGTGATGAGGATCACGCGGTAGGACTCGCGTGGCGTGCCGCCGGTGGTGTTGCGGACATCGAGCTCGACATCGTGGATGTCCGTGAGCGCAAGGGTTTCCCCCTGACGGAAGGCGAGGCGGCGGACGGACCACCTGAAGCGCCCGAGCGCCGGTTCGAATGCAAAGCGTCGATCCGGAATCACGACGCCGAGCACCATCGCTAGCAGCGACACACCGGCGGCGGGCAGGAGCATCACGGGGTCTTTCGTGGTGCCCGCGATGCGCACCACGAGCAGGATCACGCCCATCAGGACACCGGTCGTGATCGAGCCCCAGCGCAGCAGCGTCCAGCGCTCGCTCACGATCACCGAACCGTTGGATCTCTCGTCGACGGTCAATGCTCCTCCGAACCCAGTAGGCACCCGTCAGGTATCGGAAGGAATGGCGCTGCGCTTGAACTCGGACGCTCACCGCGCGCGGCGGCCGCTCGGGGCGCGGCGCAATCAGCTGCCCTGGGGCAGGTGACCCGCGAACCGCATCACCCCGTCACGAGCGCCAGCGAGAACCCGTCGTAGCCCTTGGTGCCGACGGTCTGGAGCGCGGTGACGCTCACGCGCGTCTCGGCGGCCATCGCGTCGTTCAGGCGCCGGACGCCCTGGACCATGGCATCGGTGCTCGTCGCATCGATGACGGCGCCTTCGCGGATCACGTTGTCGGCGATGATGACGCTGCCCGGGTGGGTGAGCTTCATCGCCCACCCGAAGTAGTCGGCGAGCGAGGGCTTGTCGGCGTCGATGAACACGAGGTCGAACGGGCCCTCGCGTTCGGCGGCCAGTTTCGGCAGCGTCTCGAGTGCCGCGCCCAGCACGATCTCGACGCGATCCTCGAGACCGGCGCGCTCGATGTTCCCGCGCGCGACCTCCGCGTGCTTCGCGTCGCGTTCGAGCGTGACGATGAGGCCGTCCTCGGGCAGCGCGCGGCCGAGCCAGATCGTGCTATACCCCGCGAGCGTGCCGATCTCGAGGATCGCCCGCGCATTCATGGCGCGCGCGAGCAGCATGAGGAACTTGCCCTGGCTCGGCGACACCTGGATCGCCGGCATCTCCGCCGCCGCACTCGCGGCGAGTGCGGCTTCGAGCACCGGATCGCTGCCGATCAGCGTGTCCTCGAGATAGCGGTCGACATTGGCCCAGCGCGGATCGTCCATGGCGCTCAGGTTACTCCGTTCACTCGCACCGAACGAACCTGCCCCGCGGCAGGTTGGCGCTACACTACCAGCATCGCGTCGCCGTACGAGTAGAACCGGTAGCGCTCGCGCACCGCGTGCGCGTACGCTCGCTTCAACAGGTCCTCGCCGGCGAACGCGGCGACGAGCAGCAGCAGGGTCGTGCGCGGCAGGTGGAAGTTCGTGACGAGGGCGTCGACGGCGCGGTACTCGTAGGGCGGCAGGATGAACTTGCGCGTCCAGCCGCTCGCGGCCGCGAGTACCCCGCCGTGCTGGTCGCATGCGGACTCGAGCGCGCGCACGGCGGTGGTGCCGACGGCGACGATGCGGCCGCCCGCTGCGCGCGCGTCGTTCAAGCGGCGAGCGGCGTCCTTCGAAACGTCGAACCACTCCTCGTCCATCCGGTGATGGACCACGTCCGAAGTGCTTATGGGCCTGAACGTTCCGGGGCCGACGTGAAGCAGCACGGGAATCCTTGCGACGCCCTGTTGCTCGAGGCTCGCGAGCAGCTCCGCCGAGAAATGCAGCCCGGCCGTGGGCGCCGCAACGGCGCCGTCGATGCGCGCGAACACGGTCTGGTAGCGCTCGCGGTCCTCGGGCTCGGGGGCGCGGTGAATGTACGGCGGCAGCGGCACGCGGCCGTGCGCCTCAAGCGTCCGCGCGAGATCGCCGCGTACGATGCGCAGCACGCGTTCGCCTTCCTCGCCGTGTTCCACGACCTCGAAGGCGATGGTACCGTCCTCGGTGTGCAGCTCGCCTCCGACGGGCGCCTTCTTCGCCGGGCGCGCGAGCACGCGCCACCGGCCGCCGGGCTCGGGGCGCACGAAGAGCAGCTCGACCCGTCCGCCGCTCGGGCGCTGGACGTCGAGCCGCGCGGGGAACACGCGCGTCTCGTTCACGGCGAGAGCATCACCCGAACGAAGCCACGCTTCGATCTCCGCGAATCGGGTGTCGTGCAACGAGCCCGAGCCGCGGTCCACGACCAACAGGCGCGCGTCCTCGCGGCGCGCGGCGGGATGCTGCGCGATCAGTTCTTCAGGGAGATCGTAGTCGAGGTCTTCGAGGCGCATGAAGGGAAGGTCGGCACAGGCAGCGCATGACGTCGCGCGCCGGGGTTCAGCGTGCGTTCGAGGCGTCTCGCGACATGCGTTGATCGATGCTCGTGCCGCGCGTTCTCACGACAGCGGCAGCTCGGGCTGGCGCTCGGCGACCGTGCCCGCGCCGCCGAGACCCACGGGCGGTTTCATGCCGAGGTGCCGGTACGCGAGCGCCGTCGCCTCGCGGCCGCGCGACGTGCGCTTGATCAGGCCCTGCTGGATCAGGAACGGCTCGTAGACGTCCTCGAGCGTTCCCGCCTCCTCGCCCACCACGACGGCCAGCGTACTCAGGCCGACCGGGCCGCCCTGGTACTTGACGATGAGCGCCTCGAGCAGCCGCCGGTCCATCTCGTCCAGGCCCAGCTCGTCCACGTCGAGCAGCCGCAGGGCCTCGCGGCAAACGTTCATGCGGATCGCGCCGTCGGCGCGGATCGTGGCGTAGTCGCGCACGCGGCGCAGCAGCCGGTTCGCCACGCGCGGCGTGCCGCGCGATCGTCGCGCCAGCTCGAGCGCCGCGTCGTCGTCGAGCGGGACGCCGAGGATGCCGGCCGAGCGCCGGAGGATGAGGCACAGGTCCTCGGGCGCGTAGTAGTCGAGCCGGAGCGTCACGCCGAAGCGCGCGCGCAGCGGTGAGGACAGGAGCCCGGACCGCGTCGTCGCGCCGACGAGGGTGAAGCGCTCGAGATTGATCTTGAGCGACCGGGCACTCGGGCCCCGGTCGAGCAGGATGTCGAGCGTGAAGTCCTCGAGCGCCGGGTAGAGGTACTCCTCGACCACCGGGCTCATGCGGTGGATCTCGTCCACGAACAGGATGCCGCGGGCGCCCAGGTTCGTGAGCAGGCCGGCGAGATCGCCGGGCCGCTCGATCACGGGCCCCGACGTGTGCGTCATCTCGACGCCTAGCTCCTCGGCGAGTATCGAGGCGAGGGTCGTCTTGCCGAGGCCGGGCGGGCCGTGGAACAGCACGTGGTCGAGCGCCTCGTTCCGGTGCTTCGCCGCCTCGATGAAGATGCGCAACTGCTCGCGGATCGAGGGCTGGCCGACGAAGTCGTCGAGCGAGCGCGGCCGGAGCGCCGGCTCTTCCTGCGCGTCCTCGTCGAGGCGCTCGGGATCGGCCATCCGCGCGGGATGCTCCGGCTCCGGGACGGGCCGTTTGCGGCGCGGGATGTCGGTCATGAGTTCGGGGCCCTCCGTGGCGGCGATCAGCGCGTCAGCGCCGCGCTCTTGCCCATCGCCGCGAGCGCGCGGCGCACGATGTCCTCGAGGCCGAGCGATTCGGCGTCGTCACCCAGCCGGCGCAACGCCTCCTGCGCCTGGGGCGCAGTGTACCCGAGCGTCGTGAGCGCCGCGACGGCGTCCTGCATGCGCCCGGACTTCGGCAGCACGCCGGTGTCGCGTGCGGCCGGCAGCGGCGCGTCGAGCTTGTCGCGCAGCTCGACGATCACGCGCTCGGCGGTCTTGCGCCCGATCCCCGGCACCGTGGTGAGGGCGCCGACCTGCTCGCCCCTGATCGCGCGCACGACGGCGGCGGGCTGCATGCCCGACAGCAACGCGAGCGCCAGCCGCGGGCCCACGCCGCTCACACCGATCAGCAGGTCGAACAGCTTGAGCTCCTCCGGATCCGAGAAGCCGAACAGCTGGAGCGAGTCCTCGCGCACGACCTGGCGCGTGCGCAGCGTGACGGCCGCCCCGCGCTCGGGCAATGCCGCGAGTGTGTGCGACGACACCTGCAGCAGGTAGCCGACGCCGCCGGCCTCGACGACGCACGTGCCGGTGCCCTTCTCCAAGAGCGCGCCGCGAACGGAGGCGATCACGAGGCCCCTCCCGCACCGAGGCACCGCGCGGCCGTCAGGCTGCGCGTTCTAGCGGCCGTCAGGCTGCGCGTTCTCACGTCCGGCGCACCCGGCGCGCGAGCAGCGCCTCGAGCCCCTGGGTCGCGGCCTTGAGCGACGTCGCCGCCGTGAGCCGGCGGGAGCGGTTCAGGTGGCACAGCGCCACCGCGAGCGCGTCCGAGGCGTCCTGGGCGAGCGGCGTCTTGATGCCGAGCATGCGTCGAACCATGAACTCCACCTGCTCCTTCGCGGCGCCGCCGTTCCCGGCGACGCTCATCTTGACCTCGCGCGGCGTGTATTCCGAGACGTCGAGCCCGCGCTCGATGCCCGCGACGAGGATCGCACCGCGCACGTGACCGAGCACCAGCGTCGAGCGCACGCTCTCGTGGTAGAACGCCTCCTCGACGGCCATGCAGTCGGGCGTCGTCTCCTCGATCACCTCGAGCACGCGCCGGACGATCGCGTGGATGCGGTGCGGCATGTCGAGCCGGGCCGGGGCGCCGGCCGTGCCCTGGGCGACGCAACGATAGACGTTGCCGCGCTTCTCGACCACGCCGAAGCCGGTCTTCCGGCTGCCGGGGTCGATGCCGATCACGCGCATGCGGGAACCCGGCGCCTACTGCGCGAGCCGGGTGAGCACGTCGTCGGGGACGCTGTAGTTCGCGTACACCCTCTGCACGTCCTCGTGATCCTCGAGCGCTTCGATCAGGCGCAGCAGCGCGGCCGCGTGGGCTTCGTCGACCGGCACTTGGATGGCGGGAAGGCGCGTCAGCTCTGCGCTCTGGACGGCCAGCTTCCGCGCGGCGAGCGCCTCCTTCACGCCTTCGAAGTGGCCGGGCACGGTGATGATCTCGTACGACTCGCCCTCGGTGAGCACGTCGTCGGCGCCGGCCTCGAGCGCCCACTCGATGAGGGCATCCTCCGGGGCTGCCCCCTTGTCGACGACGATCAGGCCGCGGGGCTTGAACAGGTAGGCGACGGCGCCGGCTTCGGCGAGGTTGCCGCCGAACTTCGTGAAAATGTGGCGCACGTCACCGCCGGTGCGGTTCTTGTTGTCGGTCGCCACCTCGACCAGCACCGCCACGCCGCCGGGAGCGTAGCCCTCGTAGTGCGCCTCTTCGTAGACGACGCCCTCGAGCTCCCCCGCGCCCTTCTTGATCGCGCGCTCGACGTTCGCGGCGGGCATGTTGGCCGCCTTGGCCGTCGCGATCGCGGTGCGCAGGCGCGGATTGCTCTCGGGATCACTGCCCTGCCGCGCGGCGATCGCGATCTCCTTCAGCACCTTCGTGAACAGCCGGCCGCGGGCCGCGTCCGTGGCGGCCTTCTTGCGCTTGATGGTCGCCCATTTGGAGTGGCCGGACATGCCCGTTCAGGGAATCCGCGCGTCAGGCGTGGGCTCCCGCCTCCTTTTCGGCCTTGGCGGCGGCGATCACCTTGTCCGCCAGCTCGCGCGGGACTTCCTCGTAGTGCGAGACCTTCATGCCGTGCATGCCGCGGCCCTGCGTCATCGAGCGCAGGTGCGTCGAGTACTTGTAGGTCTCCGACACCGGCACCATCGCCTTGATCACCTGGTAGTGCCCGTCGGTTTCGGTGCCGAGGATCTTGCCGCGACGGCTCGACAGATCTCCCATCACGTCGCCCAGGAACTCCTCGGGCACGCGCACCTGGATCTCGCCGTAGGGCTCGAGCAGGGCGGGCTTCGCGTCGAGCATGACCTGGTGGAAGCACGACTCGGCCGCGATCTTGAACGCCATCTCCGACGAGTCGACGTCGTGGTACTTGCCGAAGAACACCGCGGCGCGCACGTCGACGACCGGTGAGCCGGCGAGCGGGCCCTTCTCCATCGCCGCGATCACGCCCTTCTCGACCGCCGGGATGAACTGGTTCGGGATCGTGCCACCCTTGATCTCGTCGACGAACTCGAAGCCCTCGCCGCGCGTGCGCGGCTCGAGCCGCAGGTGCACCTCGCCGAACTGGCCGCGGCCGCCTGTCTGCTTCTTGTGGCGGTAGTCGCCCTGCGCCTTGGTCTTGATCGTCTCGCGGTACGGCACGTGGGGCCGGCTCAGCACGACCTCGACGCCGAAGCGCCGCTTCATGCGGTCGACCATGACCTCGAGCTGGAGGTCACCCATGCCGCGCACGAGCGACTCGTGCGTGCTCGTCTCGTAGTGGCGGCCGAACGTCGGGTCCTCTTCGTGCAACCGGGCGAGGCCCTGCACCATCTTCTCTTCGTCGCCCTTGTTCTTGGCCCGCACGCACTCCTCGGTGACCGGCGAAGGGAAGTTCGGCGGATCGAGCACCACCGGCCGCGACTTGTCGGCCAGCGTGTCGGCGGTGTGCGTCTCCTTGAGCTTGACCGCCGCGACGATGTCGCCCGCGAGCACCCGCTTGCACTCCTGGCGCTCCTTGCCGACGAGGTTGTAGAGCGTGCCAAGTTTTTCGGAGCGATTGCGCGTCGTGTTGAGCAACTCGACGCCCGGCTCCAGGTGCCCCGAGAAGAGGCGGATCAGCGACAGGTCGCCGAGATGCTGCTCGGAGAACGTCTTGAACACGATGGCCGCGGCGGGCTCGGCGGCGTCGGGTTTGACGGTGGTCACGCTGCCGTTCGATCCGCCCTTCGCCGACTGCGGCTTGACGTCGAGCGGCGACGGCAGCACGTCGACGATCTCGTCGAGCACTTCCTTGACGCCCTGGTTGTTGAACGCGGAGCAGCAGAACGCCGGCACCAGGTCGCCCTGGACCACGCGCTCGCACAGGCCGTGGCGAATCTCCTCGACCGTCAGGTTGCCCTCGCCGAGGAATTTCTCCATGAGCTGCTCGTCCCCCGTCGCGGCTTCCTCGAGCAGTTTCGCGCGCGCGTCGGCGACCTCGGCGGCCATGTCGGCGGGAATGGGCACTTCCTGGCTCTTCTCCTCCATGCCCTTGCCCGTGAACGTGTAGGCCTTCAGCTCGATCAGGTCGACGATGCCGTGGAACGTCTCGGCCTGGCCGATCGGCAGCTGCACGGCGACGGCGTTGATGCCGATGCGATCGTGGACGGACTTGAGCGAACCCGCGAAGTCGGCGTGCTCCTTGTCCATCATGTTCACGACGAGCAGCGTGGGCATCTTGTCCTCTTTGAGGACTTCCCAGATGACCTCGGTGCCCACCTCGGCGCCGGCGTTCGCGCGGAGCAGCAGCACGGCGGCATCGGCGACGCGCAGCGCGCTGTGCATGTCCCCGACGAAGTCGAGATAGCCCGGCGTGTCGATCAGGTTGATCTTGTGACCCGACCACTCGAACTGCGCGAGGCCGAGATTGATCGTGATCTGGCGCGCGATCTCGTCGGCGTTGTAGTCGAGCAGCGTGGTCCCCTCGCCGATGCGTCCGAGACGGTTCGTGGCCTTGGCGAGATACAGCATCGCTTCGGCGAGGGAGGTCTTGCCCACTCCGTGGTGGGCGACGAGGGCAACGTTGCGGATCTGCGCCGTCGGGTATTCCTTCAAGATGCACCTCCCAGCGTGGGCGGGACGGTGATGCCCTGGTGAAGCCGGTCGACAGGTGAAGCAGGCGTGGAGCAACACGCCGTAAACTTATGTAATGACGGAAGCTAACACGCTGTTTCGAACAGGGTCAACTATCGGAGCTGGATGCTCCACGGCAGCAGCGCGAGCGTGCGGCCGACGGGGAATCGCGACGCCGAAACCCACGCCGAAATCACCGGCGCGAGCTTCGTGAGGCGCGATTCCGCGTCGTCGGTGTCCTCGTCGATCCATCCCTGCAGCGTGCGCTCGAAGAACGAGCGCTCGACGCGCGGGTATTCCTCCATGTCGAACGGCGTGCTCGACGGCAGCCCCGCCCGCCGCACGGCGAGCCGGAACGCCGTGCGGATTCCCCCGAGCGTGTCGACCAGCGCACGCTCCTGCGCGGACTGGCCCGACCACACGCGCCCGCGCGCGACCGAGTCGACGTCGGCGACGCCCAGGTGCCGGCCCTCGGCGACGCGGTCGAGG
>JANLWK010000099.1:0-3475 GCA_031364505.1 Candidatus Eiseniibacteriota bacterium
GTCGTCTTGGAGTCATCGATGATATGGTTCATAACAGAGTCACTCTTTGGGATGCACAGCACGCGATGGAATCATGAGATCATCGGAGAATCCTGGTGGACGGCTAGATGTTACCATGGCTCACAGCCTCAGTTTCCTTCCGGGTAGAACCCTTGCCGCTGAGTTGATCCGACAAGGTTCTATCGGGGCTCAGTGCAACCAACCCCTCCTTTGCCAGCCAGCGGACGTATTCTTGGTAAATCGCTTCGCGCATGGCCTCGCCAGAAAAATCGCGAAGCATCCATGCACGGGCAGCAGTCCCATGCCGCCGGCGCAGGACAGGATCACGCACGTAACGATGTAGCCCAACGGCAAGGGCTTCCGGATCGTAGGCCGGCACGAGAGTTCCTGTTATGCCGTCCTGGACAGCATCCAGACAACCCGTCACGCGCGTGGCGACAATTGGCAATGCCATGGCTGAGGCTTCCAACAGCACGATGGGAAATCCTTCACGGTGAGTGGGTAACACCAGAATGTCCATCGCTCTGTAGAGCGGCGGCGTATCCCCATTTTCTCCCGCGAAATGAACGCGCGGATCTGCTCGAAGCTGCTCAAGCAGCGCTGGTGGGGGCGGATCGCCTGGTTCATCCGGTCCAATCAGGAGGAGGTGGAGGTCCGGATGGTCTTCCCTTAAGATACGCCAGGCGGCTCCTAATTCGACGAGTCCCTTCGCGCGCGCCAGGCGGCCCACAAATCCGATCACGGTGGCATCAGGCGGAATACCATATCGGTGCCGTACATTGCCCCGCACGGAGGTGTTAAACCGATCGGGATTGAACTCTGTCTCAGCGTCGATGCCGTTACAGCTCCCTTGCAAGAGCACTTGGATTTTCTCCGGAGGAGAGAGTTGCAGGTCGACGGCCATGGACCGAACTGACTGGCTGACGCAGAGGACCTGCAAGGCCATCCGGCAGGAGACGGTTTCGGTAGCCATGAGAATTCGTCGCGTGAGTCCGGTTGCCGTCATGAACGGAAGGCCGTGCATATGATAGATCCGCACAGGAACTCCTGCTAGTCGCGCCGCGAGCATCCCCAACAAACCGCCTTTCGGCGTGTGCGCATGAACGATGTGTGGGCGAAGGGTACGGAACAACTTCCACAGTTTGAAAAGCGCCACCAGGTCGCGGAGCGGCGTGATACGTCTCGCCATGGACACCGCGTGGACGGGAACCGATTCTTCCGTGGAGAATTGTGTCAAGAACAGCCCTGGTGATGAGACAGCATGGCTATCGAATCCCTTGGTCTTCATATAGGCGGCCTGTCCGGCGACAAAGGCGAGGGACAGGCCGCACAGCGGATCGGCACGTCGTCGATCCAGGGCCGCCTGAGCTCCTCCAGCCCCTCGAGCCCCTCGAGGGCGCGCTCCTCGAGCTCGGCCCGCGAGCCGATCACGTTCAGGTGCCCGCATGAGCAGGGGTAGAACGGCAGCGGCAGCCCGTAGTAGCGGCGTCGGGAGATGTTCCAGTCGCCCATGTTCCGCAGCCAGTCCTCCATGCGCTTGCCCATGTAGGTGGGCGTCCACTCGACGGTGTCGTTCGCGTCGAGCATCGGCTGCCTGATCTCGTTGACGCCGATGAACCAGTCGTCGGAGATCCGGAAGATGAGCGGCGTATGGCAGCGCCAGCACTCGGGGTAGCGGTGCTCGATCGTGCCGAGCGCGACGAGCAGGTCGCGGTCGCGGAGGTCGCCCACGATCTGGTCGGCGGACTCGACCGTCGAGAGCCCGTGCAGCCAGCCGTAGCTGTCATAGAAGTGCCCGCTCTCGTCGACCGGCATCAGCACCGGCAGCTCGTGCTCCTTCGCCAGCTCGAAGTCCTCAGAACCGCAGCCGGGCGCGATGTGGACGATCCCGGTGCCTTCCTCGAGCGAGACCTCGCCCCACGGGATCACGCGGTGCTCGACCTCGCCGCCGGGGCCGAGTGAGTCGAACGGGCCGGAGTAGCGCCAGCCGACGAGCTCGCGGCCGGCACGCTGCTCGACGAACGCCTCGTCGGGATAGCGCGCGGCTGCCACCCAGTCGCCGTTCTCGCGCCGACCGTACGCCGCGTCGGGGTTCACCGCGGCGGCGACATTCGCGGGCAATGTCCACGGGGTCGTCGTCCAGATGATCAGCGCCTCGCCGTCGCGCTCGAGCAGCGGCAGGCGGACGAAGAGCGACGGATCGACCTTGTCGATGTAGCTGCCGGCCAGCTCATGCGCCGAGATCGACGTGCCACAGCGTGGGCACCATTCGGTCGAGCGGTGACCGAGGTAGACCCAGCCGCGCTCATGGACGAGCTTCAGGAAACGCCAGATGTACTCGATGTTCGTGTCGCTGAAGGTGAAGTAGTCGGTGCCCCAGTCCATCCACTGGCCGAGGCGCTTGCTGCCGCGCGTGATCTCCTCGGACGACCAGACGACGACGTCGCGGCACTTGCGTGCGAACCGGTCGAGCCCGTACGCCTCGATCTCCTGCTTCGAGTTGAGCCCCAGCTCGCGCTCCACGCCGACCTCGATCCAGAGGCCCTGGCAGTCGAAGCCGTTCTGGTAGCGCTGATCGTGCCCCTGTAGGGCCTTGTAGCGCTGGAAGACGTCCTTGAGCGTCCGACCCCACGCCGTGTGGACGGCGAGCGCCTTGTTGGCGGTGACAGGCCCGTCGATGAAGCTGAACTTCGGCCCGCCGCGGTTTCCGTCGCGCAGCTGCTCGAACGTGCGCTCACGCTCCCAGAGCTCCAGCACCCCCTCCTCGAGCGCCGGATGGTCGGGCTTGTCCGGCAGTGGCTCGAAGATAGGCTCCATGCGGCGATTCTAGGGAACACCCGAAGCGTCTCCGACGTTCTCCATGAGTAGGGAGCCCCGAAACGGGTATTGCCCTTTGACCTTCAGCAGCGAAAGGAACCGACCCGAATGGCAACTGTCGTAACCGAGGCAACGTTCAACGAGGAAGTCCTGTCGAGCGATCAGGCCGTGATCGTCGACTTCTGGGCGGAGTGGTGCGGCCCGTGCCACGCGGTCGCCCCCGTGCTCGACAAGATCGTCGAGGAGCGCACCGGCACCGTGAAGCTCGTCAAGGTGAACATCGACGAGGAGCGCGGCCTGGCGGAGCGTTACGGCGTCTCGTCGATCCCGACGATGATCCTGTTCCGCGGTGGTGAGCCGGCCGCAGCGGCGGTCGGAGCACAGCCGAAGAGCGCGCTGGAGCGCAGCCTCGGGCTCGCAGAGGGGTAGTAGCTTCTACTCGTCGGCGGCGGTCTCGAGGAAGCCGAGGAACGCGGCGTGTTTCGCGAGCAGTTCTTCGATCTCCGTCACGCCGACACCGGCCCAGTCCTCAACCCAGGTCTCCTGGAGGTCGTCCTCGATCACGTGCAGGCCGCGTTCGCTCATTGCGGGGCAATGATCGACATTTTGTCCGTTTCGTACATGGGCCGAACGGCCCATCTTTACCATCCGCCCGGCG
>JANLWK010000103.1:0-3107 GCA_031364505.1 Candidatus Eiseniibacteriota bacterium
CTAGGCGCGGCCAAGCAGCGCCGACAACACGCGACCTGCGCGTGCCTGCAAGTCCTCGGATCGCTCCACGCCGAGGCGGTCCCGAACCCAAGCAAATCCGGCCGAAAGTCCCGAGCAGCGCCGGAGGTTGTGGGCGTCGCTCGCCAGGATCACTTCGGGGTAGGTCCGCAGCAGCAGTTCCCCGGACGATCGCGGTGCCGGACCATCGTTGCCCAGAAGCGAATCAACCGTCATCTGCAGCCAGGCGCCGGCATCCACGAGTGCGCGCGATCGAGCAGGTGTCCAGGGGCGGCTGGTGCACGATCTGCGGCGCACAGCGGTTCGCAGCGGCGTCCCTGAGCGGGACGCCATGGCGCTCATGGGTCACAAGCCTCGCTCGATCTTCGACCGCTACAACATCGTCTGCGAGTCCGACCTCGCCGACGGCGTCCGGAAGCTCGCAGCGTTCAAGACGACGGAGCCGATCGAACCGCGACGTGTGGCCGCGCTCTCACGTTCGAAAGAGTCGAGAACGATCACAGAATGAGCACGACTTCGCGTTTGCGGGTTCCGGAAAATCTGACCACTTCAATTCCGGAAATTCTGGCCACCTGAGGGAAACGAAGAGCTCCGATAGCCTGCCGCCCGATGCGCGCGCGGATGACCCGCGCCGCCGGGAGGCGAAGGAGGATGATCGGAGCCATGGCCAGACATCGCGTGCAGGTGCTGCGAGCCGCAGGGATGACGTTGCAGCAGATCGTGGCGGAGACGGGAGTGTCGCAACGCAGCGTGCAGCGGATCGAACGCGAGCGGGCGATCGAGGAGCCCGGCGACCTGCTACAGGCGTGCGAACGCGGGGTCGGACGTCCGAGCGTAGCGGAGCCGTGGCGCGAGCGAGTGGCCGCCGTGCTCGCGGCTGAGCCGGCGTTGCCGACGGTCGAGATCCTGCACCGGCTACGCGAGGAGCGTTACGGTGGCGGCAAGACCGCGCTGTATGAGCTGGTGCGCGAACTGCGGCCCAAGCCGTCGACGCCGCTGGTGCGCTTCGAAGGTGTGGCGGGCGAGTTCTCGCAGCACGACTTCGGCCAGGTCGAGGTCCGCTACCTCGACGGCACGAGCGAGCGGGTCCACTTCTTCGTGTCGCGGCTGAAGTACTCACGCTGGGTGGACGTGCGCGTGGTGGCGAACGAAGGCGTCGAGTCGCTGGTGCGCAGCATGCTCGCCGGGTTCGAGAGCTTCGGCGGTGTGCCGCTGGTCGCCGTGTTCGACAACCCGAAGACGGTGGTGGTGAACCGCGAGGGCGGCCGCATCCAGTGGAACGACACGTTCGGCCAGACCGCCCTCGACTACCGCTTTGCGCCGGAGCTGTGCACGCCGCGGCGCGCGCAGGAAAAGGGCTCGGTCGAGAACCTGGTCGGGTTCGTCAAAGGCAGCTTCTTCAAGGTCCGTCGCTTCCACGACCGGGCCGATCTCGAGGTGCAGCTCGCGGCGTGGCACGTGGAGGTGAACACCGTGCGGCCTTGCCGCGCGACGGGCGTGACGCCGGCGGAGCGGATCGGTGCTGAGCGCGAGCGACTGCGCCCGCTGGCTATCGCGCCGACCGAGTACGCGCTGCGCTTCTCGGTGATCGTCGGTCCCACGGGGCTCGTGAGCTTCCAGGGCTACCGCTACTCGATGCAGCCCGAGGCGATTGGTGTTCCCGGGATGCTGTGGCTTTACCCCGAGCGCGTGCGCATCGTCGCAGGGCGCTTCGAGCGCAAGCACCCGCGCGTACCCGAGCAGGGCAAGGACAGCTTCCATCCCGAGGATCGCACGGCGCGACTGGCGCAGGTCGCCGGCAAGCGCGGCCGGCTCTACCTCAAGCGGCAGGAGATCCTCGATCTCGGACCTGCTGCCGAGATGTTCCTGACCGAGATCGTCCATCGCCATCGCTTCACGTGGCAGGGAGAGGTCGAGCAGTTGCATGGCGCGCTCACGCAACACGGGCCCGCCGCACTCCATCGGGCCCTGGCCGTCGCCCATGAGCGCGAGCTCTATGGAGCGCCGCACGTGCTACGCCTGCTGGCGAAGGAGGTGGCGTGATGCACGCGCTCGATCTCGACGGCATGCTGCGCCGTCTCCATCTGCCCACCGTGCGGCGACTCTATCCCGAGTGCGAGCAGCGCGCCGAGATCGACGACCAGTCGTACCGCGACTTCCTCGCCACGCTGATCGCCGAGGAGGTCGCACATCGTTCGCAGACCCGCATCGAACGCTCAGTGCGCAAGGCCCGCTTCCCGTTCCTGCGCACCATCGAGGACTTCGACTTCACGTTCCAGACCTCGGTGCGGCTACAGTTGCTCGGCAGCTACCTCGGCCCCGAACTCGTCACGGAGGGGCGATCGCTGATCCTGTGCGGCCCCTCGGGCACCGGCAAAACACACCTCGGGATCGCCGTCGCCTATCGCGCCATCCAGAACGGCTACGAGGCGTTGTTCACCAGCGCCGCCGAGATGATCGAGACGTTGTCGGTGGCAACGCGGCGCGGCGAGCTTGCCGCGACACTCGCGCGCTATACGCATCCGCCGGTGCTCGTGATCGACGAGGTCGGCTACCTGACCGTCGGCGGCGATGCCGCCAATCTCATGTTCCAGGTCGTCAACGAGCGCTATCTGCATCGGCGGCCGATGGTGTTCACCACGAACAAGCCACTCGCCGCGTGGGGGCTGGTGTTGCACGATCCGGATCTTGCCGAGGCGATCCTCGATCGCGTGCTCGAGCGGGGGCGACTGGTCGAGCTACGCGGCGCGTCGTATCGTACCCGCCACATCAAGCTCACGGACCACCGGAGCTCGCCGTCCGAAGTGGCCAGAATATCCGGAAATCAGGTGCCAGAATATCCGGAACCCACAGCGTTCCAGCACTCGACGCAGGAACTACACCGATCGTGTAACTGCTGTGTAATTGGTGCCGGAGGTGGGGGTCGAACCCACACTGGGGGTAAGCCCAACGGGATTTTGAGTCCCGCGCGTCTGCCAGTTTCGCCACTCCGGCACGGAGCTAAGCGCCTTGAGGGGGCGAGGCTACCTGATTCGCGGGCGGCGCGAAACACACCTTGTCGTTCAGGCGACATGGTTTGGAACATCTTC
>JANLWK010000126.1:0-5677 GCA_031364505.1 Candidatus Eiseniibacteriota bacterium
GAGTCAGCGCCGGGCTTTCGCCGTCCGACGCGCAGAGGCCGGTCGCGCTGCTTCACTCGCGCGGCGCGCGCGCTGATTCTGTGCCTCCGCTTTGATGATCACCGAGCCCTTCGCGCTCGGATCGAGACGCACCTTCGCGAGCTTCAACGCGGCGGCGATCAACACTTCGATCTCCGCGCGGTCGAAGTCCGCAACCGTGTTCAGCACGACATGACGCACCGTGCCGCGGCCTTGCAGCAGCTTGTTCGGATCCGACTTCGACAAGAGAGCGCCCTGCGAGAAGAACAGTTTCGCCCAGCGCGGATACAGCGCGATCGAGCACAGTCCATCGTAGCCATTCTCGGTCGGTGAATACGCGATCACGAGCGCGTTCTGGCTGTCGTAAACGTATACGACCTCGAACAGACCGGGCAGCCGATCCCGCAGCTTCGCGCGCAACGCCTTTCCGAGCTTGACCATCGCCGGCTCGTACTTCGCGAAGTAGCTCGCAAGTTGCGTTTCGGCGTTCATCACGCGCAGACCTCTTCTTCGTCGAACATGCTCCGCACCCGGCCGAGTACCGGCGCGACCTGTTCCAGGCCTGGGCGGCCTAGATGTGGAGTCTCACTAGGTTGTTCCCAGTTTAAGACTGTTCAACCGGGGTCCATCTGACAGAAGTTGGTGGTGTTCGAGGCCACTGACAACTGACCAGAGAGGAACCCCGGATGAACCTCCATAGTGGAGCACGGAGCTGCCCCGCGAGTCGAGCCCTGCTCGTCCAGCGGGTGCGAGAGCTGGGTTGGACGGTGACGCGCGGCGCCGAGGCGGCCGGGATCAGCCGCCGCACGGCGACCAAGTGGATGTCGCGTCATCTGAGCCATGACCCGCGGAGCCTGCAGGACCGCAGCTCCCGTCCACGTCGGCTCACCGGAGCGACGCCGATCGCCTGGCGGGAGATGATCCTGCTGCTGCGGCGCACGCGGATGACGGGGCCGCAGATCGCGCGGGCACTGAAGCGTCCGCGTGCGACGGTGGCACGGATCATCAAGCGTGCGGGGATCGAGCGGCTCTCGAAGCTCGAGCCACGCCAACCTGCGAACCGGTATGAGCATCGTCGGCCCGGTGACTTACTCCACCTCGACATCAAGAAGCTGGGCCGCATCAGCGGCTTCCACGGCCATCGCATCACCGGTGACCGGAGCAAGCGCCGCGAGGGCGCCGGCTGGGACTTCGTGCACGTGGCGATCGACGACGCCTCGCGCATCGCCTACGCCGAAGTGCTACGCGACGAGACCGCCGAAACGTCGGTCGCCTTCCTGCGCCGCGCACTGGCGTGGTACCGCACCCTGGGCATCCGGGTGCGTCGAGTCCTGACCGACAACGGCTCAGGCTACGTCAGCTATCGGTTCGCGGCTGCTCTCACCGAGCTGCGCATCACGCACAAACGCACACGGCCCTACCGTCCGCAGACGAACGGTAAGGCCGAGCGCTTCATCCAGACGTTGCTGCGTGAATGGGCCTACGCCGTCGCCTATCTGACCTCCGAGGCCCGCGCCAAGGCGTTGTCACACTGGCTGCGTCGCTACAACAAACTGCGGCCACACGGTAGTCTTGACGGTCAGCCGCCCTTCAGTCGGTTAGGACCCCGACTGAGAACAACGTCCTGAGACTCCACACCTAGCCCGGCAGAATGGTCATTCCCGCCGGCGCCGGCCACGGGATCGACTTGAGCACGGCCTCGTTCACGATCACGGGAATGGTCCGGCGCAGCGAGTCGGTGACGGTGGCGAGGCGCCGCTGCGCCGCGATCTGCACGGCTTCGCGACGCAGGCCCTCGCGCGTGTCGTCGTCGAGCGCGTCGAACGGCGTCGTGTTCACGTCGCGCTCGGCCAGGTGGACGATGCGCCAGCCCGATTCGACATGGAACGGGCCGAGCGTCGTGCCGACGCGCTCGTGGAGCAGCGAAGGTTGGAGCATGTCCCACAGCCGCTCGCGCGACGGGAAGCGCACCGTCTCTTCCTGCACGCGCAGCGAGGCCGAGGAGAGCAGGACGGCGTCGCGCAGCGACGCCCCGGTCATGCGCACGTGCTCGAGCGCCCGCGCGGCCGCCGACGAATCCGGCAGCGTCATGTACTGGAGCCGCGCGGCTTTGAGCTCCGAGAACGCCTCGAGGTTGCGGTCGTAGACATCCCGCACCTCGGCCTCGGTGGGTTCGGCCTTGTCGACGATCTCGGTCTGGTAGACGGCCTGCAGCAGCTCGTTGTCGATCGTCTGGCGCACGACCTGCGCGACGTCGGGCTCGTCCTGCAGATGGCGGCGGCGCGCCTCGATCAGCGCGACGCGCTGCAGGACCCGGTTGCGCGTCCACTGCTCGAAGGCAATCGTCTGGCGGCCGTCGATGCGGCCGCCCTTTTGTTCGCGGAAGTCGGCTTCGGCGTCGCCCAGCGTGTAGACGCCGGTGAAACGCCCGCCGGCATCCCAGCGTCCGAGCACCGTGCGGGCCTCCTCGGCGGTGAGCGGCATCTCGGGCTCGCCGCTCATTTCGCGCATCTGTTGCGGCATGCCGTGGCGTTCGTACAGCCGGCGCACGCCGGCGCGGTCGATCGTGACGGCGTAGGTGTTGCGCAGATCGGTGTAGCGCTTGAGCGCGAAGGAGCGCTGCTTGCGCTGCTCGATCATGCGCCGCAGTTCAGGCGCCTCGGTGGCCAGTGGCGGCTGCTCGCGATGCTCGCGCGCGATGATGTGCACGATGAACCAGCCCTGTCCCGGCGACTCGACGGGCCCCGTGACGCTGCCCACCGCCGCGTCGCGGACGATGCCGTCGATCGGGCTCACGAGCATGCCGGGCTGGACGAAGCCGAGATCGCCCCCCGGCGGCAGCTGGCCGGTGATGTCGAACCGCGTGGCGACCGAGCCGAAGTCCTCGCCGTGACGCAGCGCCTTCATCGCCGCGCGGGCGATCGATTCATCCGGCGCGAAGACGACACGGGCGTGCGTCGCCTCGCCTCGCATCGTGTAGTAGCGGGCCACCTCGGCGTCGCTGACCCCGACCTCGCCGGGCGCGAGCCGCTGCACGAGCGCCCGCGCGAGCGCGTCCTCCTCGACCGCGGCGCGCCGGCTCGCGAGCACGCTGTCCGGCAGCGGCGGGCGCGCGTCGGCGACGAGGAGCAGCAGGCTGCGATCGATCAACTGTTCGAGCAGCCGGCGCTTCGCGGTGTCGGGCGGCATGAACGAGCGCGGGGCGGCGGCCTCGGCCAGGTCGCGGAACTCCTCGGCGGTGATCACCTGGCTGCCGACGCGCGCCACGACGCGCCCGTCCGAACCGCAGCCGCTGAGCGACAAGAGCGACACGAGCGACACGAGCGACACGAGCGATACGAGGGTCAGCGCGGCGGGCGCGAGCAGCGCGGGCGCGAGACGGGATCCGCCAGCGGGACGAGGCATCGTGTGTCGGGCTCCGGTGTGGGGGTGACCAGCGACTCGCGCGGGACCTTAGCCGGAACGCGACGGCGGGAAAAGCGCGCCCGTGCGGCGCGGCGAGCCTGTGCGGCGCCGCGCGAACGGAACCTCTACGCCGGGACCACGGCCCGGCCCGCCATCTCGATCGTCTCGCGCGTGCGATGGAGCAGCGCCAGCCCCTCGCCGCGAACGCGCAGCCCGAATTCGCGGCCCGAGAAGAACTCGACCTGGAAGTTGAGCGCGCCGACCAGTGTGCGGATCTCCTCCGGCCGGAGCGGCCGGACGAGCTGGATCTCGGACACGTCCTGGAACAGCCGCAGGCTCTCGATGAGCGGAGGCCCGAGGGCGCGACCCTGCGCGTCGCGCGGGCCGGCGCCGAGGAGGCGCAGCCGGCGCAATTCGAACAGCGCCACGGCGGGCGCCGGCAATTGCCCGAACCGATCGAGCATCTCGAGCGTCAGCGTGTCGAGGTCGTCGATCGTGCGCGTCTCAGCGAGGCGGCGGTAGAGATTCAGCTTGTCGTGCTCGTCGGGCACGTAGTCGTCCGGCAGGTACGCGCTCCAGTCGGTCAGCAGCCGCGGCTCGACCGCCGCGGAGATCGTCTCGCCCTTCAGCTCGGTCACCGCCTCTTCCAGCAGCTTGACGTAGAGGTCGAAGCCGAGGCCGACGATGAACCCGTGCTGCTCGGGCCCCAGAAGATTCCCGGCGCCGCGGATCTCGAGATCCTTGAGCGCGATCTTGAAGCCGACGCCCAGCTCGTCGAACTCCTCGATCACGCGCAGGCGCTTCTCGGCCTCCTCGGTGAGCACGCGCCGCGACGGCACCATGAGGTATGCGAACGCGCGGTGCGACGAGCGCCCCACGCGGCCGCGCAGCTGGTAGAGCTGCGCCAGGCCCAGCGTGTCGGCGCGGTCGACGATCAGGGTGTTGACGCTCGGGATGTCGAGCCCGGACTCGACGATCATCGTCGACACGAGCACGTCGTAGCGCCGGTCGAGGAACTCGAACATGACCTTCTCGAGCTGGTGCTCGGCCAGCTGGCCGTGGCCCACCGCGACGCGCACCTGCGGCACCAGTTTCTGCACGTAGAGCGCCGTGTTGTGGATCGTCTCCACGCGGTTGTGCACGTAGAACACCTGCCCGCCGCGGTCGATCTCGCGCAGGATGGCGTCGGCGATCACCTCGTCGTCGATCTCGGTGATCTCGGTGTGCACGGGCAGCCGGTCGCGCGGCGGCGTCTCGATCACCGACATGTCGCGCGCGCCGGCGAGTGACAGGTTGAGCGTGCGCGGGATCGGCGTCGCGGTCATCGCGAGCACGTCGACCTGGCGCACGAGCTGGCGGATCTTCTCCTTCTGCGCCACGCCGAAGCGGTGCTCCTCGTCGATCACGACGAGCCCGAGCCGCGTGAAGACGACGTCCTTGGACAGGATGCGGTGCGTGCCGATCAGGATGTCCACCTGGCCTGCCGCCAGCGCCACCAGGGTCTCCTTCTGCTGCTTCGCCGTGCGGAAGCGCGACAGCACCTCGACGCGGACGGGGTAGTCGGCGAGCCGCTCGCGGAACGTGAGCAGGTGCTGCTGCGCGAGGATCGTCGTCGGCACGAGCACGGCGACCTGCTTGCCGTCCTGCACCGCCTTGAACGCCGCGCGGATCGCCACCTCGGTCTTGCCGTAGCCGACGTCACCGCAGATCAGCCGGTCCATCGGCCGGTCCGACTCCATGTCCTCCTTCACTTCGTCGATCGCGCGCAGCTGGTCCGGCGTCTCCTCGAACGGGAACGACGCCTCCATCTCGCGCTGCCACACGGAATCCGGCTTGAACGCGTGGCCGGGCAGCGCGCGGCGCGCGGCGTAGGCGCGCGTCAGCTCCTCGGCGATCTCCTGGATCGCGCGCTTGGCCCGCGCCTTGGTCTTCTGCCACTGGCCCGCGCCGAGCCGGTGGACCGCGGGCTTGGCACCCTCGCCCGCCGCATAACGCGATACGAGCGCGAGTTGCTGCACCGGCACGAACAGCCGGTCGGTACCGGCGTAGGTGATCTCGACGCAGTCGGTCTCCTGGCCGTTCAGCGTCAGGCGCTTGAGCCCGCGATAGACGCCGACGCCGTGATCCTCGTGGACGATGTAGTCGCCCAGCTTGAGCGCCGACAGCTCGGCGATCGACAGCCCACCCGCGCGGCGGAGCCGGCGACGGCGGCGCTTGTAGCGCGCGAAGATCTCGTGATCGGTGAGCACCGCGA
>JANLWK010000135.1:0-10989 GCA_031364505.1 Candidatus Eiseniibacteriota bacterium
TACGCGCAGATGTGGGTCGATGCCGGCTTCATCTACGTCGAGCCGAACGTGCGCGGCAGCGAGGGCTACGGCAAGAAGTACCTCGACGCGGACAACGGGCCGAAGCGAAAGGCCGTGATCACGGACTTCGAGGACGTCGCAGCCTACGCGCGCAAGGCGTACGCGGTCGGCGGCCGGGCGCCGAAGGTCGGCGTGATCGGCGGTAGCTATGGTGGTTACGCGACGCTGTACGCGATGACCCGCTTCGCCGGGGCGTACGACGCCGGCGCATCGGTGGTCGGCTTCTCGAACCTGATCACGTTCCTCAACAACACCGCGGAGTACCGGCGCATCCTGAGGATCTCCGAGTACGGCGACCCCGTGAAGGACAAGGACGCGCTGATCGGGCTGTCGCCGCTCACGTTCATCCAGCGCATCAAGGCGCCGCTGCTCATCATCCAGGGCGTGAGCGATCCGCGCGTGCCCGTGGGTGAGTCGATCCAGATGTACGACGCCGCGAAGGCTGCCGGCGTTCCGACGGAGCTGATCCTGTTCCCCGACGAAGGCCACGGCGCCGCGAAGCGCGAGAACCAGGTGCTTCAGGTCGGGTACCAGATCCAGTGGATGCAGAAGTACCTCGGCGCTTCCGACACCTCATCCGGCCCGGAGGCGAGCGGGAGCACGACGGCGCCCTAGGCGTCCGCCCGCTCGCGTTCATGATCCATTCGAGACGCAGGGCCGGGGCGTTGCTCATGCCCGCGGCGTGGCTCGTCATCGCGATGGTCCGCGGGCCGATCGCGAACGCGCAGCCGCCACCGGATTCCACACGAAACAATCTCGTCCACGCGCCGGGTTATGCGGAGGCCGAGGTCGGCGTGCTCGGCGCGATCGCCGAGCGCGGGACGGGGCCCGTCGACATGGTGCTCGTCACCGGGTTCGGCCTCGGCGCGTCGACGTTCGAGCCGTTCATGCGGCGCAATGCCGCCCGCTATCACATGCTCGCGATCACCCTGCCGGGCTTCGAGAAGTCGCAGGCGCCCGCGATGCCTCCCCCGGGCACGAGTTACGGCGACCAGACGTGGACCCGCCAGGCGGTCGAGGCGATTACGCGCGCGATCCGTATGCGCGGGCTCGACCGGCCGGTGCTCGTGGGCCACTTCGTCAACGGCACCCAGGTCGCGACGCGCATCGCCGTGGAACACCCCGAGCTGATCCGGGCGCTCGTCCTGATGGCCGGCACTCCGCGCTATGAGCCCGTGCGTGACGGGCGGAGCTGGCCGCGTGGCATGCAGGTCGAGCGCAAGATCGTGGCCGTGGACAGCGTGCTGGCGCCCCGCTGGTTCAAGACCGTGACGCCGGCGGTGTGGGTCGCGGGCAACTTCAAGGGCGGGGACTATTCGACGGTCGACTCGGCGCGTGGGCGCGCGGCCGCGGATCTCACGAACGCGCCGCCACTGCCGGTGCTCATTCGCTATCTGTGCGAGTTCCACGCTTCCGACGCCGCGCGCGAACTCGAGCACCTGGCCGTGCCGCTGCTCTTGCTCCAGCCGTCGTTCACGCCGGAGCTGCGCGCCGATACGACACGCGCCTACCTGCGTGGATACTTCGACGAACCGTGGCGAGGGCGCTTCGAACGCGGGCCGCGGACGCAGAAGCGGTTCATCGAGAACGCCGGCATCCTGGTGATGGACGACCAGCCGAACCGCGTCGACCGCGAGCTGAACGCGTTCCTCGCGCGATACACGCGCTAGCGGTTACTTCCCCGGGATCGCGATGTCGGCCGCCTTGCGGCCGATCATGCCGCCGATGCGCCCGCCGAGGTACTGGCCCGCCATCGCGCCGAGCGGGCCGCCGAGTGACGCGCCGAGGGCGCCGCCGAGGTTCGCGCCCAGCTGCGAGCCGAAGTTGCCCGCCATGCCGCCCGCCATGCCCTTCACGCCACCGCCCATGCCGCCCATGCCACCCAGAGCGCCCAACATGCCGCCGGCCCCCATGCCGCCGGGCATGCCGCCCATGGACTTCATCTGCGACATCATTTCGTCCATGTCCATGATCTCGTAGCCCTTGGGCTCCACGAACAACGCCGCAGGCTGCGGTCCGGGCTTCATGTTCTTCCACGCGATCGACGCCTGCTTGCCCTCGACCTCGCTCTCCATCTTCAAGGGCGCGCCGGTCTCCTTGTCGAACCAGCCGAGCGCGCTGCCTTCTTCGGACGACATGCGCAGCTTGCGCGCCACGTGCCCGTCAAGCGTCTCCTCGCCGAGATCCTCGATCTTGCCCTCGGGCCGCCTCGGGTCGGCCACAGCATCCACGGCGGTCGCGGTCGCGGGCTTCGCCTGCTGCCCGAGCGCTTCGAGCGCCTCGCGCGATTGTTTCATGCCCCGCTTCTCCTTGGGCATCAGCGTGAGGGTCGTTCCCTTCTCGTCGCCCAGCTCGATCATCGCGATCTGCTGGCCCTCGGCGTCGATGTCCGTGCGCACGCGGCCCTCGTCGACCGAGCGATGCATCACCATGTCCTTGCCATCGGCGCCGCGAATCACGAGGTCGACCGAGTACTGCCTGGGTTGGACGTAGTGGGGAAGGCCCGGAATCGCGTTCGACATGCCCGTGCCCATGGCATCGATCCCGGCGGCGGGCGACGCCGTGGTCGGGCGCTTCCTGGCCTCGGGCTTCTTGTCCTGCGCCGCAGGCGGCTTGGCGGACGCGACGGATGTGACGGTGAGCATCAGGGCGATCGCGACGAACGTGCCTGGGGAACGGCGGGAGAGGAGGGGCATGGGCGGAGCCTCGTCGATGGGATGGCTAAGCGATGCGGCGCACCCTCGCACGATAGCACCGCCCGGCGGGGCCGCGCCGGCCAAACGGCGGCGAAACGACGGCCAAACCCCGCTCGGCGGTACCGATCGCGGGGAGTACCATTGCGGGCTGAAGTCGCACGGACCCGTTCCCTTGCCGTTCCACCGAGGGTCTTCGTGATGCGCACGATCGAGGTCGTCCTCTCGCGCCCGAGCCTGGCCTCGGGCATCGCGCTCGCTCTGCTACTCGGACTCGCCCCGATCGCCTCGGCGCGGCCGGTGCCGGCGGCGCGCGATCGGCTGGAGGCACTGCGCACGGCCGTCGAGCGCGCCCGCGCCGAGCGCCAGGGGTTCGAGTCACTGCGCACGGGTGGGAAACCCGTGTCGCTCGCGCCGACGGGCACGCCGAGTACGCTCACGAGTGACTGCTCGGTGTGGTCGCCGCTGGCGAGCAACACCGCGCCGCTCACCCGCAAGAGCATCCAGCTCGTCTACGACGCGCCGCGCGACCGCGTCATCCTGTTCGGCGGGCTGACCGAAACGGCCGATGCGAACGACGTCTGGGCCATCGACCTCGGCGCGACGAACACGCTGACGCAGCTTTCGCCGACGGGGACGCCGGCGAACCGCTCGGGCTATTCGGCGATCTACGACCCGGTTCGCGATCGGGTCGTCGTGTTCGGCGGCGTCGGTGTATCGCCGACGAACGAGGTGTGGGCGCTGTCACTATCCGGAACGCCGGCATGGACGCAGCTCGCACCGACGGGTACACCGCCTGACGCGCGGTACTGGCACACGGCGATCTACGACGCCGGGCGCGACCAGATGGTGACGTTCGGCGGGACGACGGGCGCGGGGGACGTGAACGACGCGTGGGCGCTGTCGCTCTCGGGCACACCGGCGTGGACGTCGCTCGCGCCGACGGGCACGCCGCCCGATCCGCGCGACTCGCATACGGCCATCTACGATGCGCCGCGGGATCGGATGGTGGTGTTCGGTGGTGTCGTCGGAGTCGAGCCGGTGAGCGAGGTGTGGTCGCTGTCGCTGGCGGGGACGCCGGCGTGGACGCACGTGGCGACGACGGGCGTGCCGCCGGGCGCGCGCTACGGGGCGGTGGCGATCTACGAGCCCGCGTTCGAGCGGATGATCGTGTACGCGGGCCACGCGATCGACGGTGTCATGCTGGACGAGGACGCGCGCGATGCGTGGTCGCTGCCGATGGCAGGATCACCCGCATGGGTGAAGCTCAGTCCGGGGGGCGCGACTCCGCCCGCGACGGAGTACGGCGGTGGGATCTATGACCCGGTGCGGCAGCGGCTCGTGACGTTCGGCGGCGCCGGCGAGGCGGGCGATGAAGCGTGGGGTCTCGCGCTTGTGGGGTCGCCGGCATGGGCGCAGCTCTCGCTTTCGGGGCAGACGCCGCGCGCGCGGACGGGCCACAGCCTCGTGATGGACACGCTGCGTGGTCGCATCCTGATGTTCGGGGGCTGGACGCTGGACGGAACCTCGCGCGATGACGCGTGGGAGTTCGACCTCACGTCGCATGAGTGGATGCTGATCCCGGCGGCGGGAACGCAACCGTCGGCGCGCCACGACCACTCGGCGATCTACGACACGCCGCGAGACCGCCTCGTGATCCACGGCGGAGCAGGCCCCGGCGGCTACCTGCGCGACACGTGGACCCTCGCGATCGGCACCGGCGTGTGGACGCGGATCACGACGCCCGGCATCGCCCCGCCCGAGCACGCGGGGCACACGGCGATCTTCGACCCGACCCGGAACCGCATGGTGATCTTCGGCGGGTTCGATCCTTTCTCGGGGGAGTCGCGGGAGGTGTGGAACCTGCCGTTGACCGGTGCGTCGATTCAGTGGAAGCACATGAATCCGGGCGGCCCGCTGCCGCAACAGATCCTGGTGCACTCCACGGTCTACGATGCGGCCCGTGACCGGATGATCGTCGTGTGCGACCAGGTGTGGACGCTCGGGTTCGTCGGCACGCTGGGCGCGACGTGGACTCAGCTCGCGCCGCTGGGCTCGCCGCCGAGCCGCGTACAATCGGCCGTCCTGGATGGTCCGCGTGATCGGCTGTTGATCCTCGACCCGGCGAACGGAGCGACGACGCTCAGCCTGGCCGAGCCGTTCCCCGCCTGGATCCTGCTGGGCGCTGGCGGGGCCGTACCCGCGCCGAGACTCGGCGGTCGCGCCGTGTACGATCCCGCGGGCGACCGCATCGTGCTCGAGGGTGGCGCGACGGAGTCGAGCGTGCTCGACGACGTGAGCGAGCTGACCGCGAACGCATTCACTGTGTCGACGACCGCGCTCCCGCCGGGCGGTGGCACCGTGAGTGCCAGCCCCGCGGCGGCGTGCTATCCGCCGTCAACGCCGGTGACGCTCACCGCGACCCCGGCCACCGGCTATGCGTTCACCGGATGGAGCGGGGACGCCTCCGGGACGACGAACCCGCTTCCGATCGTCGTGAACGGCAGCCAGTCGATCACCGCCCAGTTCACGGGCTACACGCTGACCACGAACACGAGCCCGTCCGGCGCCGGCACGGTCGATCGCAGCCCGAACCAGGCCACCTACGCGCCCGGCTCGACCGTGACTCTCACGGCCGCCGGCCTCGACGGCTTTGCCTTCACGGGGTGGACCGGCGCCGTGACGGGAACGGCCAACCCGATCACGGTGACAATGAACGGAAACACCGCCGTGACGGCACATTTCGTGGGATACACGCTCAATGCCACCGCCGTGCCTCCTGAACATGGCACCGTTGCGGTCAGCCCGGCTCAAGCCGTCTATGCACCGGGCACTCAGGTCACCGTGACGCAGACCCCGAATCCGGGGGCGACGTTCACCGGGTGGACCGGAGCGGCCACCGGCACGGCGAATCCCGTCACGATCACCATGGATTCCAACAAGTCGATCGTGGCCAACTACTCCGCGTTCGTGCTGACGACGAGCGTATCGCCCGGCGGAGGGGGAACGATCGCCGTCGATCCCGCGCAGTCGTTCTTCACCCCGGGAACGATCGTGACGCTGACGGCGACGCCGTCCGCGGGATACGTGTTCACGGGCTGGAGCGGCGCCGCCACGGGAACATCGAACCCGACCACGATCACCATGAACGGCGACAAGTCGGTCACGGCGTACTTCACCGGCTATGTACTGACCGCGTTGTCGGCGCCGGCGGCGGGCGGCTCGGTCACCCTTAATCCGCTTCAGTCCCACTATGCTCCCGGCACCCTCGTGACGGCCACGGCGTCGGCCACCCCGCCGTATGTGTTCGGGAACTGGAGCGGCAGCGTCTCGGGCACATCGAACCCGATCACGTTCGCCATGGACAACGACCGGTCGATCACGGCGAACTTCCTGGCGTATGCCCTGACGACCCAGGTGTCTCCGGCCGGCACGGGGACGGTCGCACGCGATCCCTCGCAGTCCTTGTATGCGCCGGGCACCGTGGTCACGGTGACGGCGACGCCCGGGGCCGGGTGCACGTTCACGGGCTGGAGCGGCTCCGCGACGGGAACGATGAACCCTCTGACGGTCACCATGGATGGGGACAAGTCGTTCACGGCGAACTTCCAGGGCCTGACCCTCGGCGTGAGCGTGAGCCCCGCCGCATCGGGGTCGATCACCGTCAATCCGTCCCAGTCGTCCTACGGGTCCGGCAGCTTGGTGACGCTGACGGCCAATGCCGCGGTCAATGCGGCGTTCGATCACTGGAGCGGAGGCGCCAGTGGGAGCGCGAATCCACTCGCGCTGACGATGAGCGCGAACACGACCGTCGTCGCGAACTTCCTCCAGTTCAACACGCCGACGGCGTGCGAGACCTGGAGCACGCTCGCACCCGCCTCGCCGATTGCGACCCTCACCGGGTCGGCTGCCATCTGGGATCCGGTCCGGAATCGGATGATCGTGTTCGGAGGCTACAATGGGACCGTCTTCACGAATTCCGTCTATGTCCTGTCCGGATCACCGACCCTGTCGTGGACCCAGCTCACCCCGAGCGGCACGCCGCCGTCCGCTCGAGACGGGGCCTGCGCGATCTACGACCCCGTTCGCGACCGAATGCTGGTGTTCGGGGGCAACACGAACGCTTCATTCGTGAGTGACGTCTGGGCGCTGTCGCTCGCCGGCCCTCCGGCATGGACCCCACTGACGCCGACCGGAGCGCCCCCGTTGCCTCGGTTCGTTCCGAGTGCGATCTACGATTCGCCTCGCGATCGGCTGATCGTTTTCGGCGGGGTGTCCCTCTCGTCGACACCCTATACGAACGAGGTCTGGTCGCTCACACTTTCCGGCAGCCCGGCCTGGACGCAGCTCGTTCCCTCGGGTGTACTTCCCGCGGCCCGGGCTTCGCATGTCGCGATCTACGATGCACCGCGTAGCCGCATGATCGTGCACGGGGGCGACAGCAACGCGGGCGTGGGAGTTCTCCGACTGACGGACACCTGGCAACTCTCGCTTCCGGGGCTCGTATGGACGCAACTGTCGACGGTCGGTACGCCCCCGGCGTCGCACGCTCCGTCCGCGATCTACGATCCGTTGCGCGACGGGATGATCGTCTTCGGGGGATTCGACGGTGCCGCCAGCCAGTCGAAGACGTCGCTGCTGTCGCTCAAGTCCAGCACACCCATCTGGATCGACCTCCATCCCGGTGGCACGACCCCCGCTCCGCGCAATTGGCAGGTCGCGGCCTACGATCCCGGGAACATTCGTATGCTGATGGTGGGTGGGCAGGGTGCCGGCGACGTTCCGGTCGCGCCGACGACCTTCTCTTTGTCGCTCGGCGGGCTGGCGCTGAACTACGGCGTGAACGACCCGCTGATGGGAACGGTCTTCCAGCAGTCGTCCACCGGTTGTTGGATATCCGGTTCTCAGGAGACGCTGACGGCGTCGGCGAAGCCGGGCTATCACTTCGTGGATTGGATCGGCGACCTGACCGGAACCGTGAACCCGCAGACCGTCGCGATCGACGGCAACAAGGCTTTCCTGGCGCGATTCGCGTCCAACACGCTGCTCGCGGAGAGTGTGCCCCCGGATTCGGCATCCGCGGCGTCGTCGCGCGCGGCCGAGCCGTCCGCATCCATGGCGCCGGCGCTCACGACCGATCTGGCCTCGATCGCGCCCAACCCGTACGACGGGAGCCCGATTCGCTTCTCGCTGGCCCACGACGCCGCCGTCCGCCTGAGCATCGTGGACGCGTCGGGCCGTGCGCGCGTGGTGCTGGCGAGCGGGCAGTACTCGGCGGGTGCGCACGCGATCGACTGGGATGACGCCGGGCACGGCGCCCGCGTTCCGCCGGGGATCTACTTCGTGCGGCTCGAGGTGGAGGGGCGCGCGTGGGTGAGGAAGCTCGTCCGCCTGTGACCCAAGCGCTGCGTGCGACGCGGCGCGGCAAGGCCAATCGATCACTGGCTCTGCTCGCGACCGGGGCGTTCGCAGCACGCCGCCGCACTGCGAAGCGCTATCTGATTCCGCTTACTGCGGCGTCAGCAGGATGCCGTGCGTGCCGTAGCCTACGCTCGCCGGCACGATGGCGACGCCGACGATGGCCCCCGCGTCATTGATCGCGTTGAGCTGGGTGATCGTCCAGCCGTTCAAATTCGACACCTTGTCGTGGATGTTCGAGATCGCACCGCCCTTGTAGACGAAGGCGCGCGTGCTGTTGCCGCCGTACTTGCCGTTGGTCGCGAGCCCGATCACGGTGCCGGCGGCGTTGATGCCCGTCGCGCGCGTCGCCTTGAACCCCGTGATCGTGCCGAGATCCCGGATCGTGCCTGCCGAGAAGACGCAGGCGTGGTTCCCGGTGGTCGACGTCGTCCAGCCTGCGATCTGGCCGTTGGAGCTGACGGCGAGCGCCTGGCTCGTGCCGCTCGCGCCACCGAGTGTGCCGAGGTCCTTGATCACGCCGTTGGTCCACGAGCATGCGTGGATCGGCCCGCCTTCCGTGTACGGATCCGGACCGGGCGTATTCGACGACCCGGCGATGAGTCCCGCGCCGTTGACGGCCGTGGCCACGCACGAGCGACCGCCGAGCGTCGAGAGCATCTTGAGCGCGGACGAAGACCCCTGCTGCCACGTGAAGCCGCGATTGCCACCGCCGTAAATGTCACCCGTGCCGACGACGAGACCAGAACCATTGATGCCGACGGCGCCGCTGCTGAAGCCGCTCAACTTGCCGAGGTCCTTCATCGTGCCGCCGTAGTAGCAGAACGCGTGCCACCCGCCCTGCGACAGGTAGGACGTGCCCACCACCGCGCCGGCGTCGTTCACGGCGGTGGAATTGCCGTAGGTGCCGCCGAGCGATCCGAGCTGCTTCATCGAGCCGCTGGCCCACAGGATCGGGACGTACGAGCCGTCGCTCCGGTTCGCGCTGCCGGCGATGAGTCCCGTCGGGCTGAGTCCCACGCCGGTGCTGAACACGCCGCCCGAGAGGACGCCGAGGTCCTTCATGACGTACGTGCCGGTCGCGGTCGTCGCCGAGGCCGCCGGGAGGTTCGTGAGCATGGTCGCCGTGGTCGCCGTGGGCATCTGCTTCGAGCAGCCGCCGAGCAGGAGGACGAGGGGTAGCGATACGGTTCCGAGAATGCGATTCGCCTTCATATGAATCCTCCGGGGGCGAAGGACGCGGCCGCCTTGCGCGACTCGTATTGTAGACTCAAGTCGATTGCCATGCAGTTCATTTCGCCTCGTCCGCGGAATTGCAAGCCCCCTGTCAGCGTCGGCGCTTCTGCGTGTGGCCCTTCAGGATGGCGCGTACCGTCTCGACGGTGTCGGCATCCGCGGCGGCCTTGTCCTCGCGATATCGCTTGATCCGCGCGAAGCGCAGCGCCATGCCGCCGGGGTAGATCGGGCTCTCCTGCACGTCGCTGAACGCGACCTCCACGACCAGCTCGGGCCTCACGTGCACGATGTGACCCTCGCGGTGAGTCTCGAGCCCGCCCAGTCGCGTGGTCTGCCATCGCAGCATGTCGTCGGTCATGCCCTTGAACGTCTTGCCGAGCATGACGAATCCGCCCGTGGCGGGATCGAGTGCCGCGAGATGGAGATTGCTGAGCCAGCCGGACCGGCGGCCATGTCCCCACTCGGCGGCGAGGACGACGAGATCCAGCGTGTGCGCGGGCTTGATCTTGAGCCACGCCGCGCCACGGCGGCCGGCGAGGTAGGGCGCCTCCAGGCGCTTCGCCATGATGCCTTCGTGGCCGTGCTCGAGCGCCGCGTCGTAGAAGCGCTCGGCCTCGGCGAGATCGGCGGTGACGAGCGACGGCACGCACCACGGGGCGGCGATGTCTCGAAGCGCCGCGACGCGGTCACGCTGGGGCTCGTCGATCCGGTCCCGGCCGTCGAGCCTCAGCAGGTCGAACACCGCGACCGCGATGGGTAACTCGGCACGCATGGCGGCGACGTCGAGGCGGCGACCGAACCGCCGCATCGTGGTCTGGAACGGCTGCGGCCGGCCTTCGGGTGTGAGCGCGAAGGCTTCGCCGTCGACGACGCACTCGCGCGCCGAGAACGCGCGCACCGCCTCGACGACCTCGGGCACCGCGGCGGTGACATCGTTCAGGAGCCGCGAGTAGGCGCGGACGTCGTCCCCGGACTTGTGAACCTGGATGCGCGCCCCATCGAGCTTGTATTCGAACGACGCGGCGCCGAAGCGTTCGAGCGCCTCCTCGATCGTGTCGGCCGGCGTCGCGAGCATCGGCGCCACCGGCCGGAACATCTCGAGGTGAAATGCGGCGACGGCGTCCGCGCCTCCGGTGAGCGCGACCCGTGACACCGCGCCGAGGTCGCCCGAGAGCATCGAGGCGCGCTGGATGCGATCGAGAGGAATGCCGGACGCCTCGGCGATCGCCTGTTCGACGATGCCGCCGAGAGCGCCCTGGCGCATCTCGCCGGAAAGGACGCGGGCGAGGAAGTCGCGTTCGGCCGGGCTCGCGCGCAGGAACAGGCCGCGAAGCTCGCGCGAGCGGCGCGATGCGGAGCCCGGCCCGTCGAGCGCCGCGATGCGGGTGAGCGTCGCGTCGGCCTCCACGAGCGTGAGCGGTGCGCCGGGGCCGGCGGGCATCGCCGGGCCGAACAGCGTGTCGTCGAACGAGGACTGGATCCCCGCGCCCGCCGCGCCCGCCGTCCCGTGCGCGGGGACTTCGGACCCGGGCGAATCGAGCGATGCGAGGCGGCCGAGGGCGGCGCCTCCGATGCCGATGCG
>JANLWK010000140.1:0-14092 GCA_031364505.1 Candidatus Eiseniibacteriota bacterium
GCTCGACCAGGACCCGGCGGCCGGGGCCGCGGGACCGCTCATCTATTACGCGCCGCCCACCGACCGAATCTGGTACGCGGGCGGCGGCTGCGTGCCCGCGGCGGGGGCGACGTGGCATCGCGGAATCCGCGAGCGCGACGAGGGCCAGTTCCGCGCCGTCGAGCCGACGGATTACCTGACCGGCTGCTGCCTCGTCGCGCGGCGGGCGGTGTGGGAGCGCGTCGGACTGCTCGACGAGCGCTACTACATCTATGCCGAGGACTGCGACTGGTGCCTGCGGGCCAGGGCGATGGGGTTCCGCCTCCTGTTCGTGCCGACCGCGCGGTTGTGGCACAAGGTGTCGGCGAGCAGCGGGACGGCGAGCCCGTGGAAGATCTACCACCGCGTGCGCGCGAACCTCACGTTGTTCGCCACGCACACCTCGGGACTCGGCCGGCTCACGTGGCTGCCCGCCTCGCTGATCGCGCAGGGCGTGCTCGCGCTGCGGCTGCTGCTCACGGGACACGCCGCGGCGGCGGCCGCGGTGCCGCGTGCCTTTCGCGACGCCGCCGCCGGCGTGCCCGCCGGGAAGGCGATGCCGTGACGGCGCCGCCGCCTCGCGCCGCCACGCCACCGCGGGGCTTCCGCGCCCTGGCACCCGAGCGCGCCGCCGGCGAGCCGGCCGTGTTCCTGCACGAGGTGATCGCCGAGCTGCCGGCGGGGGCCGCGGTGCTCGACGCCGGCTGCGGCCCCGGCTCGTGGAACTACGCAGGTCGCGGGGACGTGAAGCTCGTAGGCTTCGACGTCAAGTTCCCGCCCGGTCCGCCGGCGGCTGCTTCGAACCTCGCCGTGTTCCGCGGTGACCTGGCGCGGCTGCCGGTCCGCGACGGGAGCTTCGATCTCACCGTCTGCCACTACGTGCTCGAGCACGTCACCGAGCTCGGCGCCTGCTGCGACGAGCTCGCGCGCGTCACGCGGGCGGGCGGCACGCTCTACCTGTCGGTGCCGCGGGCGGCGGCGTTCGACGACCGGCTCTACCGCTTCGCCGGCTACTTCGCCAAGGTCGCGCTGTTCAAGTTCGGCAAGCGCATCGAGCACCAGCAGCGCTTCTCGCTCGCGTCACTGCTCGACCTGTTCTACGCGCGCGGCATGACGCTCGAGGGATACGCGCGCGTGCCGGCCGGCTTCTCGTGGATGAACGACGCCCGCACGAAGGGGCTCCAGGGTCCGTTCACGTCGTTCGTGGCGTGGTGGCACCGGGTGAGCGGGATCGATCTCGGTGCCGACGCGAACGTCGTCATGCGCTGGCGGAAGAACGGGGTGCGCGGCGCGCGCCGCGTGACCCACGTGTGCCGCGAGTGCGGCGAGCACAGCGTGCTCGAGGGCGGACCGTGGCCGGACACGTGGACCTGCCCGTGGTGCGGCAAGCCGAACCCGCTCGGAGCGCCCCGATGAGTTCCGACATTGCGTGAGTCGCTGCGCAAGCTCGGCGCCGATTCCGCCGTCTACGGGCTCGGCCAGGCGCTCGGCCGCGCGGTCCAGCTGCTGCTCGTGCCGGTGCTCACGCGCCTGCTCGCGCCGGCGGAGTTCGGCGTCGCCGAGCTGGTGCAGGGCTACATGCAGGTCGCGGTGCTGGTGCTCGTGTTCGGAATGGACGGCGCGCTCGCGCGGTTCTTCTACGAGGAGCCCGACCGGCCAGCGCGCATGCGCATGGTGTCCACGTCGCTCGCGTTCCGGCTGCTCACCTCGAGCGCCGTGGCGGCGCTGCTCATCGTGTTCGCCGTTCCGCTGGCGTTCGGCCTGCTGCACGGCGAGGCGTACCGCAAGTACCTGGTCGTCGGGGCCGCGACGGTGCCGTGCACGCTGCTCGTCATGTTCTCGAACGACGTGCTGCGCGTCACGTTCCAGCCGCTCAAGTACATCACGCTGAACGTGATCCAGACGGTGCTCGTGACGGGATTGTCGATCGTGCTCGTCGGGCCGCTCAAGATGAGCACGGCGGGCGTGCTCTACGGCCGGCTGTTCGGCGATGCCATCGCCGCCGTCGTCGGCTTCGTGCTCATCCGCCACAGCCTGGCGTTCCGTCTCGACCGCGGCACGCTCGGCCGCATGCTCGCCTACGGCGTGCCGACGGTGCCGGCCGCGTGCGGGTTCGCCGCGATCGCGGGGCTCGACCGCTACGCGCTCCAGCGCACACGCAGCATCGAGGAGGTCGCCACGTATGCCGTGGCGCTGCGGTTCTTCTCGGTGATGACGTTCGCCGCTTCGGCGTTCCACCTGGCCTACGGCCCGTTCGCCTACGCGCGCGCGGGCAATCCCGAGTCGCCGCGCCTGTTCGCGCGCGTGCTGGTGGCGTATCTCGCGCTCGCGTGCCTGGGCGCCATGGTCGTGGGCCTGTTCGCGCCCGAGGTGCTGAGGCTGCTGGTCACCAAGGCCTACCGGCCCGAGGCGGCCGCGCTTCCCGCGCTGCTGCTGTCCTTTGCGGCGGTCGCCCTCGGTGCCTACACTGTCACCTCGATCGGCATCGGACTCGCGCTCAAGACGCCGCTGCTCGGCATCGGCGCATGGGGCGGCGCGCTCGTCGCGGGCCTCGTGCACGTCGCCCTGACACCGCGGCTCGGGCCCACGGGGGCCGCGGTCGCGACCCTGGCGGGCTACGTCGGCGTCGCCGGGCTGACGTACGTCATGGCCCAGCGGGTGCGGCCGCTGCCGTACCGGGCGGACGTGGCCGCCGGGCTGTTCGCGATGGCGATCGGGCTGGCGCTCGCGGCGCACGCGCTCGCGCCGCCGGGCGCGTGGGGAGTGGGGGTGCGGATGCTGGCGGTCCTGGTGTACGTCGGGGTGTGCTGGAAGGCCCGCGTCTGGTCGGAGCGGGCGTCGATCGCGGACTAGGAGGACACGAGCGATGTGCGGAATCGCGGGCGCATTCGACTCCGGAGGACGCGTCGATCTCGCGCGGCTCCAGCGCATGTCCGAGCTGCTGCGGCACCGCGGCCCCGACGACGAGGGGCTCGCGCTGTTCGACCTGCGGGGCAGGGCGCTCACGCTGGGTGGCCCCGACACGCCGGAGCCGGTGTGGGCGAGCCCGCTCGACTACGCGCCGGGCCGCTGGTGGACCGAGCCCGGCGGGCCGGCCTCGCCAGTCGGGCTGCCGCACCAGGTCGGCCTCGTCAACCGCCGGCTCGCCATCCTCGACCTGAGCCCCGCCGGCCACTGCCCGATGTGCGACGAGCGCCGCGAGCTGTGGCTCGCCTACAACGGCGAGGTCTACAACTACGTCGAGCTGCGCGAGGAGCTGGAGTCGCTCGGCGACCGCTTCCGCACCGGCGCCGACACGGAAGTCGTGCTCGCCGCCTACCGGCGCTGGGGCCGCGACTGCCTCCGGCGCTTCAACGGCATGTTCGCCTTCGCGATCTGGGACGCGCGCCGCCGCGAGCTGTTCTGCGCGCGCGATCGCTTCGGCGTCAAGCCGCTCTACTACGCGTGGGAGGGCGGCGCGTTCGTGTTCGCCTCCGACCCGCGCACGCTCGTGCTGTCACGGCCGGGCCGCCCTGCGTTGCACGCGGACGCGATGCTCGACTACATCGCGCTCGACTGGGTCGATCACGAGGCGACCACGTTCTTCGACGGCGTGATGCAGCTGCCCGCCGGACACTTCATGGTCGTCGGCGAGCACGGCACCACGCTCCAGGCGTGGTGGGCGCTGGATCCCGCCGCGCGCGCGCCCGGCGATCCGGCGGCGTGGGCGCGGGAGTTCGCCGAGCGCTTCACCGACGCGGTCCGGATCCGGCTGCGTGCCGACGTCGAAGTCGGCTCGTGCCTGTCCGGCGGCCTCGACTCGAGCGCGGTGGTCGGCACCTGCGGCACGGTGCTCGGCCAGACGATGCACGCGTTCACCTGTGCCTACGACGAGGGCCCGGCCTACGACGAGCGCCCGCACGTGCGCTCGGTCGTCGAGATGAACAAGGCCGTCTCGCACCTCGTGGTGCCCGACGGGTCGGACTTCTGGGACACGTTCGACCGCATTACCGATGCCCAGGGCGAGCCCACGGCGGGCTCGGGCCTCTACTCGCAGTGGAAGGTGATGGAGCTCGCGCATCGCGCGGGACTCAAGGTGCTGCTCGACGGCCAGGGCGGTGACGAGACGCTCGCCGGCTATCCGCGCTACCTGCCGACGCGCCTGCGCGATCTCCTGCGCGACGGACGCACCGCGGAGTTCGCGCGGCTGTGGCGGCCGGTCGCCGACCGGATGGGCGCGACGACGGCGCTGGCGTTCACGCTCGAGCCCTGGCTGCCGGCCGGACTCGTCGGCGGGCTGCGCCGGCGCTACGGCCAGGGCAAGGACCGCGTGCTGTCGTCGCAGGTGCGGCGCGCCGCCGAGGCGCGAGCCGCGCGGGTGCCGAAGCCGCCGACGGCGTTCCGGTCCGGGCTCGCGAACCACCTCGCCTTCGACATCCAGACGCGCATGCTGCCGTCGCTGCTCCGCTACGAGGACCGGAACAGCATGGCGTTCTCGATCGAGACGCGGCTGCCGTTCCTCGACTACCGGCTCGTGGAGTTCGCGTTCGCGCTGCCCGACGAGCAGCGGCTGGATGGCGCCACGACCAAGGCGATCCTGCGCCGCAGTCTCGCCGACCGGATCCCCAGCGGCGTGCTCGCGCGGCGCGACAAGATGGGCTTCGAGACGCCGGCCGACCTGTGGCTGCGCGGCCGGCACGCTGGCGAGGTGCGCCGCCGCCTGCTGTCGCCGGGGCCGCTGCACGACTGGCTCGACCTGCCGACGCTCACGTCCGAGCTCGAGGGCTACCTCGCGGCGCGGCGGCCGATCGGCGCCCAGGTGTGGCGGTGGCTATCGCTCGAGTCGTGGCTCCGGCGCTACGTCGTGAACCCGACGTTCACGGTCCGGCCGGCGCCCGGCGCGTTCCCCGGCGCACATCGCAGGTCCACGTTCGATGCGCTGCCGACCACGCTTCGCGTGGTGCCCCCGGCATACGACGCGCCCGAGGTGGCACCCCGCTGACCCACGGCGCGGACCTGCTCGTCCTGGCCGAAGTCCGCTGGGGATATTTCCGCACGCGCAAGCAATTCCTGCTGTCGCGCTTTCCCGAGCGCTGGCGGATCTTCTACGCCCAGCCGCCCGGCTCGGCCGACGACGATCCGTGGACACCGCGCACCGAGGGACGCGTCACCTACTTCACCGTGCCGTTCCTCAAGCCCAATACAAAAAACGCCCTCTACAACCGCGTCGCCGGTACGCCGGCCGGGCGCGCGCTCGTCGAGCGCGCGGCGGAGTGGCGGCTGCGCATGTTGCTCGGGCATCTCGGCGTGGCCCCAAGGCCCGTCGTGCTCGCCTCGAACATCTACTGCCCGGGCCTGCTTTCGCGGCTTCCGAAGGGGCTGGTATTCTACGATTTCAACGACAGCCCCTTTCAGTTCGCCGGTGTTCCCGCGTGGGCGGGCGGCTACTGGCACCGCACGATCGAACAGGTGGACACCTTCTTCGTGGTCTCGGAGTTCTACCGCCGCCAGCTCGCCCGCGAAACGACCCGGCCCGTGATTCCGCTCGGGAACGGCGTCGAGTTCGAGCACTTCCACGTCCGCCGGCCGCTGCCGCCGGAGCTCGCGGTGCTGCCCCGGCCGCTCATCGGCTACGTGGGACTGCTGTCGCATTTTCTGGACATGGAGACCCTCGAGGCGCTCCGCCAGGCCCGCCGCGGCGGGACCCTCGTGCTGATCGGGCCCGGTACTCCGGCGACCGACCGGGCGATCCGGGAGCTCGAGGCCCGGGGGGGTGTGGCGGTGCTGGGGGAGCGGCCGTACCCGGACCTGCCTGCCTACATGCAGGGCCTGGACGTCGGCGTCATCCCGTTTCGGGCGAACGACGACTTCGTGCGGGGTATCAATCCCAACAAGGTGTACCAGTACCTGGCCTCGGGCGTGCCGGCCGTCACCACCCCGGTCCTGGACCTCGAACCGGATCCGCCGGCGCTGAGCTTCGCCTCGACACCCGCCGAGACGGCGGCCGCCGTCGGCGACGCGCTCGACCGGCCCCGCGACACCGCGCGGATGGAGGCTCTGGCCCGGGCCCACGACTGGTCGGCGATCGCCGGCCGCATGGTCGAGGCGATCGAGCGCCGGATCTCCCATGCCGCGTGATCGAAGACTCCGCATGAACGAGGACTCCGAATGACCGATCGCAAGCCCAAGCCGCGCGAGACGCCGACGCGCACCTCGCAGCGGACTCCGGGGCGAGAGCTCAGCGCGCGGTGGGCGGCCGGGATCCTGGCGCTGCTCCTCGTGCTGTTCTTCCACGAGGTCGTGGTCGGCGGCAAGACGTTCGTGTCTCCCGACGCCACCGCGCCCGCCGGGTTCGCGCGCATCGGCGAGCAGTCGCTGAACCACGATCACGTCTACCCGTTGTGGAATCCGTACGTGTTCCTCGGCATGCCGTCGTTCGCGAGCGGCACCTACAATCCGCTGATCTATCCGCCCGACTGGCCCGTCGCGGTGCTGCAGAAGTTCCTGCCGCTGCCCGAGCTGACGTGGATGCTGCTCTACTACTTCCTCGGCGCCTTCGCGCTGTTCCTGCTGGCGCGGGAGTGGGGGGCGACGGCCGGGGCCGCCCTGCTCGGGGCGGCCGCGTTCGTGTTCGCGCCGAACTTGATCGCGGTGGGCTCGCACGGGCACGGCAGCCAGCTCGTGGACTCGGCCTACCTGCCGATGATGCTGTGGCTCGCCACGCGCTGGATGCGGCGCGGCCGGCTGTCGGACCTGGCGTGGCTGGCGCTCGCGGGCGGTTTCCAGCTACTGCGCGGCCACGTGCAGATCTGCTTCTACACGTGGATGGCGGTGGTGCTCTACACGGTGTGCGAGTGGGGGGCGGCGTGGCGCGCGGGCCGCCTGCCGGCCGCCACGGCGCGCGCGGCGGGCGTCGCCGCCGCGGCCCTGCTCGCCTTCGGGCTCGCCGGCTTCTACAACCTGCCGCTCAGCGACTACGCGAAGCACTCGATCCGCGGCACCGCCGAGGGTGGCGGTGTCGATCGCGCGTACGCGACGCAATGGTCGCTCGCGCCCTACGAGCTGCCGTCGTTCGTGGTGCCTGGCTGGGTCGGCTTCGGCGGCCAGACGTACTGGGGCGGCATGCCCTTCACGGACTATCCCAACGGCTACGTCGGCATGGTCACGGTGCTGCTGGCACTCCCGGCGTTCCTCGCGGGCGGCGTACCGCGCGTGTTCGCGCTGCTGCTCGCCGCGTTCGCGCTGATGATCTCGTTCGGACGCAACTTCCCACTCTACGGCCTGCTGTACGACCACCTGCCGCTGTTCAACAGGTTCCGCGTCCCGGTGATGATCATCCTGCTGTTCCAGCTCGCGGCGGCGCTCGGGCTCGCCTGGGGCTGGACGGCCTGGTCGCGGCCCGATTCCGTGCCGGCCCAGCGCACCCGCGCGTTCGACCGCATGGTCCTCGTCGCGGCCCTGGTGCTCGCCTTAGCACTGGTGTTCGGCGCCTTCGCCGGCAGTGCGGGCGAGCGTGCCTACGCGTCACTCGCCGCCGCGAGCCGCGCGTCCGCGGGCGAGGGCTACCCGGCCGATCTCGCGGCGATCGCCTACCGCGGTTTCGTCGGCGACCTGATGCGGGTCTCGTTCATCGGGCTGCTGGCGCTCGGGCTCGCCTGGGCGGTGCGGCGCGGCAAGCTGGGGACAAGCCTCGCGACCGCCGGCGTGCTGGCGCTGCTGCTCATCGAGCTGTGGCCGGTGAGCGGGCGCGTGATGGGCACGGCGCTCGGCGATCCCGCGCAGCGCAACCAGGAGCTGAGCAAGGACGACGTCGTCGAGTTCCTCCAGTCGCAGGGCAACGCGGGCGAGTTCCGCGTGCTGCCGACACAGGAGTTCCAGAGCAACCGCTACGCCGCCTTCGCCATCTCGTCGATGGGCGGTTACCACGCCGCCAAGCCGCAGCTGATCCAGAACGTGATCAAGTCGGGCGCGGGGCAGAATCCGGCCTGGCTCCGGCTGCTCAACATCCGGTTCCTCCTGCTGCCCCAGCCGGTGAGCATGCCGCAGGACATGTCGCAGGTGTTCCAGGGCTCGCAGGTCGTCTACGAGAACCACTCCGCCCTGCCGCGCGCCATGGTGCTCGGCCAGTACGCCGTGGTGACGCCCGACACGGCGATCATCGACTCCATCGCCTACAACATGCGCGACACGGGCATCTCGACCTACCTGACCGAGGACCCGCATCTCACGCTCGGACCCGTGACGGGCGCGACGGCGCGCGTCACGTCGTACCGGTTGAACGACGTCACCGTGGAGGTCGAGACACCGGGGCCCGGGTTGCTCCGGCTCGGCGATCTCTGGTACCCCGACTGGACGGCGCGAGTGGATGGCCGCAAGGTTCCGGTCCTGCGGGCCGACTACCTGTTGCGCGCCGTGGCGGTACCGGCGGGCCGGCACCGCGTGGAGTTCCGGTTCGAATCACCCGCGGTCCGCCGCGGGCTCGTGGTGTCGATCGCGTGCCTGGTGCTCGTGCTCGGCCTGTTCGCGACGGCATTCGTCCGGGGCCGGCGCCGAGACCCGGTCGCCGTGGCGACGGAGGCGGCCTGATGGACAAGCTCGTCATCACTCCGACGTACAACGAGCGTGAGAACATCGATCGCCTGCTCGAGCGGGTGATGGATCTGCCGTACGATCTGCACATCCTGATCGTCGACGACAACTCGCCGGACGGCACGGGGGACCTGGTCGAGGCGTGGACGCGCCGCGAGCCGCGGGTCCACCTGTTGCGCCGCGCGGGCAAGCTCGGCCTCGGCTCCGCGTATCGCGACGGCTTCCGCTACGCGCTCGAGCACGGCGCCCAGTACATCTTCGAGATGGACGCCGACTTCTCGCACGACCCCGCGGCGATCGGTGAGTTCCTGACGGCGATCGAGGACGTCGACATCGTGCTCGGCTCGCGTTATCTCAAGGGCGTGACGGTGGTGAACTGGCCGCTCCACCGGCTCGTGCTGTCGTACTTCGCCAACGTCTATACGCGCTGGGTCACCGGGCTCCCGCTGCGCGACGCGACCGGCGGATTCAAGTGCTTCCGCCGCCACGCGCTCGAGTCCGTGCGGCTCGATCGCGTCCGCTCGGACGGCTACGCGTTCCAGATCGAGATGTCCTACAAGTGCTGGCGCAAGGGCATGCGCATCCGCGAGATCCCCATCCTGTTCGTCGACCGGGCCGAAGGCGTGTCCAAGATGAGCCGCCACATCGTGTGGGAAGCGGCGGCGATGGTCTGGCGGCTGCGGTTGCTGGACGCGCTCGGACGGCTGGAGTAGCGCGTGCGCCTCCGGATGCGGGGGGTCCTCGGCGTGCTGATGGCGCTCGCCGCGCCCGTGGCCGCGCGCCCGGACGGCGCCTGGACCACCTATGTCCGCCCGACGGGATACACCGCCCTGGACGTCGAGGCCGACACCGTGCTGGTGGCGACGAGTGACGCGGGCCTGCTGCGCTTCACGCCGTCGACGCGGTCGTTCGAATTCATCCTGCGCGAACCCAATGGGCTCGCGAGCAACCAGCTCCTGGCACTCGCCACCGACGCGTCGCGTCGCGTGTGGGCGGGCACGCGCGGCGCGGGCGTGAGCGTGTGGTCGGCCGACCGCGCGCACTGGACGCTCGTCAACACGTTCGACGGGCTCCCCACCGACACGGTGAACACGCTCACCGCCGCAGGCGATTCGATGTGGATCGGCACCACCGCCGGGATCGGCGTGTGGGACGGCACGCAGTTGTCGGGCCGCGTGCCCGACGGCATCAACCCGTCCCCGTTCGCGAGCGACTTCATCACCGGCATCCTGCCGCTCGGCGATTCGGTGTGGGTGGGGACGCACGCCGGCGTCTACGTGGCGCGCCGCTCGACCGGCCTGCCGGCGTGGACGCTGGTCAACACGGGCCTGCCGTCGACGTTCGTCCAGCGCATCGTCGACGATGGCAGCGTTCCATTCGCGCTCGCGGGGCTCGCCGTGCGACGCTGGAACCCGGTGACGCTCCAGTGGGTGTCGACGGGCGGCATCGGCGGCGTCTCGACGCTCGTGAGCCGGAACGGCTCGCTGATCGCCGCGTCGGACCAGGGACTGTACCGCTGGACCGGTTCCAACTGGGTACAGATCACGCCGACGATCCGATCGGGGACGGCGAACCCGCTCGCCGTGACGCTCGATGACGACGGCCGATTCTGGGCGGCGGGCCAGTCGTTGCTGGGCGTCGACGGGAGCGACATCGGCCTCTACCACGACACGGGATCCGGTGTTCAGTTCGACTTCCCGCCCGGCCCCTCGGGCAACAACTGCCTGAATCTCGAGCTCGACAGGGACAGGGTCTACGTGACGACGTACGACCAGGGGCTGGCGCGGCTTCGCGACGGCGAGTGGACGTGCTGGTTCCCGCACGCGGCGCCCTCGACGGACCCGACCCAGTTCCGCCAGCCCGTGTTCAACTTCGCCCTGCTCGCCGACCCCCTCGGCTACAAGTGGGTGTATTCGTGGGCCGGCTGCTCCGGCACCAGCACTGGAACGCTCGACATCCTCGACGACTCCGGCACGATCGACGACGTACGTCACGTCGTGCTGGGTCCCGATCCCGCGCTGGCGCGGCGGTCGTACGCGCGCGCGTCGACGCTCGACGGGCAGGGAGGGCACTGGTTCGGCATGGACAGCCCGTGCGAGGGGTCCAGCGAGCTCGCGCCCGCCGGGCTCGAGTACTACCGGCCCGACACGACGTACGGCGGCAACTTCACGCGCACGAGCGGTACGAACGGGGTCCTGATCAGCAACCAGATCTGGTCGCTCGTCACCGACCGGGACGGCCGCGTGTGGGTCGGCGCAGGGAAGGGCCTGTCGTACTTCGACCCGCCGAACCCCTCGACGATGCACCTCATTCCGAACACCGACAACGACCTGATCCGAGCGCTCGCGACGAAGCGGGACTCGCTGTGGGTGCTGACGACCACCGAACTCCGGCGATACAGCCTGCCGGCCGGCATCTTCCAGGGCAGCTACACGCTGCCCGGGAGCCCGACCATCCTCGCGCTGCGGCCGATGGACGTCGGGATCGACGGCACGCTGTGGCTCGGTACCGCGACCGGCGTCCGCGCCTACCATCCCGGCGGCGCCGCCGACGACTTCACCACGGCGAACTCGCCGCTCGTCAACAACGACGTCCACACGATCCGCGTGGAACGGAGCACGGGCGTGGTGTGGATGGCGACGGGCGGCGGCATCAGCCGGTTCGATCCCTACTTCGTCCCGGCGGGCAGCTCCGAGGGCGGGCTGTCGTTCCACGTGTATCCCAACCCGGCGCGGCTGTCGGCGGTGCTGCGCATCCAGCTCACCGGCTCGGGGTCGAGCTACGACGGTGCCGTCTACGATCTCAACGGCCGCCGCGTGCGCCGGTTCCGCTCGCCCGTGAACGGCGGTGTCGTGTGGGACGGTCGCGATGAGAATGGCACGCTCGTGCGGCCCGGCATCTACTTCGTCCGCGCGCAGTCGTCGGGGCGGGAGGCGGTCCAGCGCATCGTGCTGTTGCGCTGACGACCGTGATCCCGCGACGGGCCAGCGCATGACGTCGGGACGGGAGCGCGCCGCCGCGTGAGGATCGCGACGCTCTCGAACGCCTCGGTGGTTCACACCGTCCGCTGGGTGGAGTGGTTCCGCGCGCGCGGCCACGAGGTCGAAGTGTGGTCGGTCGAGCCGGGCCCGATGGCGCTGCGCGCCCGGGCGCTGCCGCCGCTGCCGTTTCCCGGCGCGCTCCGCTACCCGCTGGCCGTGCCCGCGCTGCGCCGGGGCCTGCTCGCGTTCCGGCCGGACGTCGTCGACGCGCACTTCGTTCCGAACTACGGCCTGATGGGAGCGCTGAGCGGCGTGCGCCCGCTCGCCGTGTCGCCGTGGGGATCGGACCTGCTCGTGACCGGCGTCTCGAACGTCCTGCAGGCCGCCCGCGCGCGCTTCGTCCTCGGCCGAGCCGACGCGGTGATCGCCGACGGCGAGAACCTGGCGGCCGCGGCACGGCGCCTCGGCGGCGGCGACCGCGTGCACACGGTGCCGTGGGGCGTCGACGTCCGCGCGTTCCGTGCGGCGCCGGCGCGCGTGCCGGGGTTGATCCTGAGCACGCGCATGCACGAGGCCGTCTACGACCTGCCGACGGTGTTGCGCGGCGTGCGCGAGACGCTCGTCGAGTCGCCCGAGGCACGGCTCGTCATCGCCGGATCGGGATCGCTCACGGCGGCGCTCGAGCGACTCGCGCGCGGCATTCTGCCCGCCGGCCGCGTCGAGTTCGTGGGGCGGCTGTCGCCGGCGGCGATGGCGGACTGGCTCGGCCGCGCCGAGGTCGTCGTGTCGGCGTCGCGCTCAGACTCGACGTCGCAGTCGCTGCTCGAGGCCATGGCGAGCGGCGCGATCCCGGTCGTGAGCGACATCGAGGGCAACCGGCCGTGGGTGACGGACGGCGAGGGCGCCCGCACGTTCGCGCCGGGGGACGCGGCGGGGCTCGCTCGCGCACTGCGCGCGGCGCGCGGCGACCCGGCGTGGGCGGATCGCGCGCGCCGGATCAACCGCGAGCGCATCGAGCGCGACGGCGACTCAGGCGTCAACATGGAGCGCATCGAACGGCTGTTCGCCTCGCTGGCCCCGGGGCGTCGATGAGCGCTGCGCTTGCGGGGCCGGGACGATCTTGCTACAACGCGAGCATGCGTCCGTGTCGCGACCGGAACCCACGTCCGGCCCTCGCGTGAGCCGCCGAGTCCTCATCGTCTGCTACTACTATCCACCGCTCGCCGGAGGGGGAGTGCATCGAGTGCTCGGGTTCACGCGCCACCTGCCGCGACACGGCTGGGCCTGCACGGTCGTGTGCGCCGGCGCCGGCGACTACTGGGTGACCGATCCGAGTCTCGTCACCCGCGTGCCCGCCGAGACCGAGGTGATCCGCGCCGAAGGCGGTAGCGGGCTCGCGACGTGGTTGCGCATGCGACCGCGCGACCGCGGGCGCCGGCCGGGAGGCGTCTTCGCGGGGCTGCGGCGGTTGAGCGACTGGTTCCTGTTTCCGGATGCGTACGCGGGCTGGGCGCGGCGGGCGACGGACGCGGTGCGCGAGCGCCTCGGCCGCGGGGGCATCGACGTCGTGCTCACGAGCTCGCCGCCCGACAGCGCGCACGTGCCCGGGCTCGACACGCGGGGTGCCACGCGCGCGCCGTGGGTGGCGGACTTCCGCGATCCGTGGATGGGGCTCGAGTTCCGCACGCCGCCGACCGCGTGGCACCGCGGCCGCCAGCGGCGGCTCGAATCGCGCGTGCTCGCCGGCGCCGACCGCGTGCTCGCCGCCTCGCGCACGCACGCCGACGCGCTGCGGCGGCGCTTCATCGCGTCGGGCGCCGATCCCGCGAAGGTCGTCCATCTGCCGAACGGTTACGAGGCCGGCGACGACGCGCCCGTGCCGTTCACGCCCGATCCGACATCGTTCCGGCTCGTCTACACCGGCATGCTGTCGCTGATGCCCGACATCGAAGTGTGCCTCGAGGCCGTTCACGACGTGCTCGCGCGAGTCCCGGAGGCGCGGCAGCGGATGCGCGCGCGGCTGCTCGGGCCCTTCGACGCGAATCTCGAGCATCGCGCCCGCGCGCTCGGGCTCACCGGCATCGTCGAGTTCGCGGGGCCGCGCCCGCACGCGGAGTCGCGCGCGGCGCAGGCCGGCGCCGACGTGCTGCTGCACTGGCAGCCGCACGCGTTCCCCACCATGGTGCCGGGCAAGCTGTACGAATACTTCGAGAGCGGACGCCCGGTGCTCGCGGTGCTGGATCCCGCGACCGAGGCCGCGGCGCTGATCCGCGAGGCGGGCGGCACGGTCGTCGCCCCCGGCGATCGCGACGCGCTGGCCGCCGAGATCGAGCGGCGCTACGTCGCGTGGGCGTCGGGGGTCACGACGCCCACGCGACGGCCCGAAGGCCTCGAGGCGCACCGCCGCGACCGCCTGGCGGCGCGACTCGCGGGCGTGCTCGACGAGCTGGTCGAAACGCCTCGCGCGCGGACTTCGGAGCCGAGTGGGGGAACGCCCGCGTGATCGTCGCCTTCGGCGGTCCACT
>JANLWK010000161.1:0-24650 GCA_031364505.1 Candidatus Eiseniibacteriota bacterium
CGCCAACGGTGGCGTGTTCGAGCCGCTGCTCGGCGAGCAGGACGCGGTGATCTCGGACGAGCTGAACCACGCCTCGATCATCGACGGCGTTCGGCTGTGCAAGGCGAAGCGCTGGCGCTACAAGAACGCCGACATGGCCGACCTCGAGCGCTGCCTGGGCGAGGCGAAGGCACAGGGCGTGCGGCGCGCGCTCATCGCCACCGACGGCGTGTTCAGCATGGACGGCTCGATCGCCCCGCTGGACAGGATCTGCGAGCTGGCCGACCGCTTTGGCGCGATGGTCATGGTCGACGATTGCCACGCCACGGGATTCATCGGGCGCACCGGGCGCGGGACGCAGGAGCACTGCGGCGTGATGGGACGAGTCGACGTGATCACCGGCACGCTCGGCAAGGCGCTGGGCGGCGCGCTCGGCGGCTTCACGAGCGGGCGGCGCGAGATCATCGACCTGCTGCGCCAGCGCTCGCGGCCGTACCTGTTCTCGAACACGCTGCCGCCCGCCGTCGTGGGCGCCGGGATCGCGGTGTTCGACATGCTGACCGGAACGACGGCCCTGCGCGACCGGCTCGAGTCGAACACGCGCCGGTTCCGCGAGGCGATGACGACCGCGGGGTTCGAGATCCGCCCCGGCATCCATCCGATCGTCCCCATCATGCTCTACGACGAGCGGCGCGCCCACGACATGGCGCGCCGGCTGCTCGACGAAGGCATCTACGTCATCGGCTTCTCGTATCCGGTCGTGGCGAAGGGCCAGGCGCGCATCCGCGTCCAGCTGTCGGCGGCGCATACCGAGGCCCAGATCGATCGCGCGATCGACGCGTTCACGCGCGTCGGACGCGATCTCGGCGTGCTCAAGCCGGCGGAGGCGTCACACGGCCCGGGCGGCGCTTGACCGCGCCCTCGAACCTTGACTAACGTGCGCATTCCCCACGGTTTGAGGAGCCCCCTGTGAGTTCCACCGAAACGGCCCGGCGCACCCCGTTCCACGCCTTTCACGTGGCGTGTGGCGGCCGCCTCATCGACTTCGCCGGCTTCGAGATGCCGGTGCGCTACACGGGCGACGTGCGCGAGCACATGGTCGTGCGACAGGCGGCCGGGCTATTCGACATCTCGCACATGGGCGAGTTCCGCGTGTCGGGATCGGGCGCGCTCGAGTACCTGAACGGGTTGATCACGAACGACCTGGCGGCCACCGTGCCGGGGCAGGCGATCTACTCGCCGATGTGCCGCCCGGACGGCGGCATCGTCGACGACCTGCTCGTCTACCGCGGCGCCGCCTCGTTCCTCGTCGTCGTGAACGCCTCGAACAAGGACAAGGACTTCGCCTGGATGCGCGAGCACTGTCCGCCCGGCGTAGCGCTCGAGGATCACTCGGACGACACGGCCCTGCTCGCCGTCCAGGGTCCGCGCGCCGCCGAGATGCTGCGCGGCCACGTGCCCGATGCGGCACTCGAGCTCGGCTACTACCGTTTCATGGAGGGCCCGCTGTTCGGCGTCGACGCCACGCTCGCCCGCACCGGCTACACGGGCGAGGACGGTTTCGAGCTGTACTTCCACCCGCGCCACGCGACGACGGTGTGGGAGGGCCTGGTGCGCGCGGGCTCCGCCGTCGGCATGGAACCCGTGGGACTCGGGGCGCGCGACACGCTGCGGCTCGAGATGGGCTTCATGCTCTACGGCAACGACATCGACGACACGACGAGCCCGCTCGAGGCGGGGCTCGGCTGGACCGTGAAGCTCGCGAAGCCCGACTTCATCGGACGCGACACGCTCGTGCGCCAGAAGCAGGACGGGCTCACGCGCAAGCTGGTCGGGTTCGAGCTCGACGGACGGCGGGTTCCGCGCCACGGCATGCCGATCGAGTCGCAGGGCCGCGTCGTGGGACAGGTGACCAGCGGGACGTTCGGTCCGAGCCTCGCGCGCCCGATCGGCATGGGATACGTCGAGACCGCCGTCGCGTCCGCGGCTTCGTCCGCCGTCGCGTCCGCGGCTTCGTCCAACGTCGCGTCCGCTCCGATGCTCGACATCGTGGCGGGTGCGACGCGCCTGCCGGCGCGGATCGTCAAGATGCCGTTCTACCGACAGGGTTCCCGCAAGACGGGTTAGGAGGCGCCGTGTCGTCGTACCCCGAAGACATCCGTTATACCGCCGAGCACGAGTGGGCGAAGCTCGAGGGCGGCATCGTGACCGTGGGCATCACGCAGTACGCGTCCGAGCAGCTCGGCGACGTCGTGTTCGTGGAGCTGCCCGACGTGGGCCGCGCGCTCGAGCCGATGAAGGCGTTCGGCGTCGTCGAAGCCGTGAAGACCGTCAGCGACCTGTTCGCGCCGATCGCGGGCGAGGTCGTCGAGGTGAACACCGCGCTCGCCGACAATCCGGCCCTGGTGAACCAGTCGCCCTACGGCGAGGGCTGGATGATCAAGATCCGCGCGACCGGCTCCGAACCGCTCAAGCACCTGATGACCAGCGCCGACTACGAGAAGCACCTCGAGGAGCAGCACGCGTGAGCTACGTTGGCCTGACGCAAGACGACGAACGGAAGATGCTCCAGTCGATCGGCGTCGCCGATTTCGAGGAACTGCTCGAACGGGTGCCCGACGCCGCGCGGCTCCGCCAGCCGCTGAACCTGCCGCCCGCGCAATCCGAGATCGAGCAGCGCCGGCGCTTCGGCGCCTGGGCGCGCGAGAACGCCGCGGACCAGGCGGTGTCGTTCCTCGGCGGCGGCATCTACGACCACTACGTTCCGGCGGCTGTGGACGTGCTCGCGTCGCGCTCGGAATTCGCCACCGCCTACACGCCCTACCAGCCCGAAGTCGCGCAGGGCACGCTGACCGTCATCTTCGAATTCCAGAGCATGATCGCCGAGCTGACCGGCTGCGACGTCGCGAACGCCTCGCTCTACGACGGCGGCACGGCGACGGTCGAGGCGGCCCTGATGGCCCGCGCGCAGACCGGGCGGCCGCGTGTCGTCGTGGCGGGGGCGGTGCATCCGAACTTCCGCGCGGTGCTGCGCACCTACCTGGGTGCGGACCACGTCGCCGAGGTGTCGGACCGCGCCGGCCAGTGCGCGCCCGAGGATCTCAAGGCGGCGCTCGGCCCGGACGTCGCGTGCGTGATCTACCAGCACCCGAACTTCTTCGGCCTGCTCGAGACGCCTCACGCCCTGAACACGCTCGCGCACGAAGCCGGCGCGCTGGCGGTCGCGGTGTGTGACCCCATCGCGCTGGCGCTGCTCGAACCCCCCGGCCGCGGCCCCGAGTCGAGCACGGCCGACATCGTCGTCGGCGAGGCCCAGTGCCTCGGCAACGCGGCCAGCTTCGGCGGCCCGTTGCTCGGCATGTTCGCGTGCCGCGCCTCGCTGGTCCGCCGCATGCCCGGACGGCTCGCGGCACTCACGACCGACAAGCAGGGGCGCCGCGGCGTCGTGCTCACGCTGCAGACCCGCGAGCAGCACATCCGCCGCGAGAAGGCGACGTCCAACATCTGCACCAACGAGGGCCTGCTCGCCACGCGCGCCGCGATCCACTTGGGCCTGCTCGGGCGGCAGGGGATGCGCGAGGTCGCCGAGTTGTGCGTGCAGAAGACGCATCACGCGGCGGCGCTCGCGGCGAAGGTGCCGGGGTACCGGCTCGTGCACGGCGGCGCGTTCTTCCGCGACTTCGTGCTCGAGTGCCCGGTCGCCGCGGCGCGGGTCGCCGCGGCGGGCATCGCCCGCGGCATCCTGCCGGGCGTCGACCTGGGCCAGTTCCGCCCCGAGTGGCACCGCTGGCTGCTCGTCGCCGTCACCGAGCAGCGCAGCGCCGCCGAGATCGACGCCTGGGTAGCCGTGCTGCGCGAGGCGGGAGGCGCGCGATGATGTTCCCGCGCCGGTTGCTCAACGAGCTGGGCGGCGAGGGCCAGCGCGGCCCGGCGCTGCCGGCCTGTGACGTCCCGACGCGTCCGCTCGCTGAGCTGCTGCCGGGGGCGCGCCTGCGCGCGTCGCTCGAGTTGCCGCAGGTGTCGGAGCCCGAGGTGGTGCGCCACTTCGTCGATCTGTCGACGCTGAACCATCATCTCGACCGCGGCATGTACCCGCTTGGCTCGTGCACGATGAAGCACAACCCGAAGATCAACGACGAGCTGGCGTCACTGCGCGGGTTCGCGTCGGCGCATCCGCTCGCCGGGGACGCGGCGAGCCAGGGCGCGCTGCGTGTTCTGTTCGAGGTGCAGCGCATCCTCGCCGAAATCACCGGCTTCGCCGCGGTCACCACGCAGCCCGCCGCCGGCGCGCACGGCGAGATGACGGGGCTGATGATGATCCGCGCCTGGCACCGCTCGCGCGGCGAGGGCGAGAAACGCCGCAAGGTCATCGTCCCGGATTCCGCCCACGGCACGAACCCGGCGAGCGTCAATCTGCTGGGCTGGGAGACGGTGACGGTTCCGTCCGGCGACGGCGCCAACGTGAACCCCGACGCCCTGTCCGCCGTGCTCGACGACCAGACGGCCGCCATGATGATGACGGTACCGAACACCGTGGGCGTGTTCGAGCGCGACATCCTCGAGCTCACCCGCCGCGCCCACGCGGCCGGCGCCCAGTGCTACATGGACGGCGCCAACCTGAACGCGCTCGTAGGGGTCGTCAGGCCGGGCGATCTCGGATTCGACGTCATGCACATCAACACGCACAAGACGTTCTCGACGCCGCACGGCGGCGGCGGCCCCGGTGCGGGGCCCGTCGCGGTGGCGGCACACCTCGAGCCGTTCCTGCCGGTGCCGGTGATCGCGGAGCAGGGCGGCACGCTGCGCTTCGTGACGGACCGGCCGCAGTCGATCGGCCGCGTGCATTCCTACTACGGCAACTTCGGCATCCTCGCCCGCGCGCTCGCCTACATCCTGACGCACGGGGCGGAGGGCCTGACGCGGATCCAGCGCGTCGCGGTGCTCAACGCGAACTACCTCATGCGCCGCCTGGCGAAGACCTACGACCTGCCGAATCCCGAGCACTGCATGCACGAGTTCGTGCTGTCCGGCCGGGGGCTCAAGAAGCACGGCGTCAGGACCCTCGACGTGGCGAAGCGGTTGCTCGATTTCGGCGTGCACGCGCCGACCGTCTACTTCCCGCTGATCATCGAGGAAGCGATGATGATCGAGCCGACGGAAACCGAGACGCTCGATCGCCTCGATCACTTCGCCTCGGCGATGGAGCAGATCGCGCGCGAGGCGGCGGAGAATCCGAAGCGCCTGACGGACGCGCCGCACGACACGCCCGTGAGCCGGCTGGACGAAGGACGCGCGGCGCGCGAGCTGCGCCTGACCTGGTCCACCACGGCGAAGGCCTCCGCGTCTCCGGCCGTCGCCGCGGCGCAGCGCGGCTGATGGCCTCGATGGCGTCCGGTCCGTTTCCCGAGGGTTCCGCCGTGCCTCCCCCCGTGCCTCCCACGGGCGGCGGTCTCGAGCCGGAGGACCGCGCGCTGCTCGACCGCGTCGCCGCGCGGGTCGTCGAGCTGCGCATGGACGTGCCCGCGCTGCTCACGCTCGAGTCCGCCGCTCCGATGTCGATGATCGCCGGCCAGACGCTCGTGTTCTTCGAGCCGTTCGTCGCGGCCTTGCTGCGGCTGCCCGACTACCGGCGCTTCGCCCGGCTGATCGAACGCCGCGACGCGGTCGCGGCGCTCGCAGACGCGATCGAAGCGCGCGCGCGGGCGGCCGAGCGCGAGCGGCGCGAGGCGCGCGAGCGCGCGAAGGCGGAGGGACGCCGCCGATGACGCGGACCTCATGAGCCCCGCCCTTGACGCCTTGGGCGACCTGAAATCCATTCTCGCGACGGACTGCGGCTCGACCACGACCAAGGCGATCCTGATCGAGAAGCGCGACGGCGAGTACCGTCTCATCGTGCGCGGCGAGGCGCCGACCACGGTCGAGGCCCCGTTCGAAGACGTGACGCGCGGCGTGCTGAACGCCGTGCGCGAGGTCGAGGAGCTGGCGGGCCGGAAGATCCTCGACGGCGACCGCATCATCTCGCCGCAGCAGGGCGACACCGGCGTCGATCTCTACGTGTCGACCTCGAGCGCGGGCGGCGGGCTCCAGATGATGGTATCGGGGCTCGTGCTCCAGATGACCGGCGAGAGCGCGCAGCGCGCCGCACTCGGCGCCGGGGCGATCGTCATGGACGTCATCGCGCTCAACGACGGCCGCCGGCCGCACGAGAAGATCCGCCGGCTCCGGCAGCTCAGGCCGGACATGATCCTGCTCTCGGGCGGCACCGACGGCGGCGACGTGAAGCGCGTGGCCGAGATGGCGGAGATCCTCGCGGCGGCCGATCCGCGCGCGCGCCTCGGGTCCGACTACCAGCTGCCGGTGATCTACGCGGGCAACAAGGACGCGGCGGCGGTGGTGCGCCAGACGCTCGAGTCGCGGACGGCCCTGAGCGTGGTGCCGAACCTGCGCCCGTCGCTCGAGCACGAGAACCTGGGACCCGCGCGCGACGCCATTCACGAGCTGTTCATGGAGCACGTGATGGCGCACGCCCCCGGCTACAAGAAGCTCATGACCTGGTCGCCGGTCCCGATCATGCCCACGCCCGGCGCGGTCGGCATCATCATCGAGAAGGTGGCGAAGCGCGACCGGCTGGCCGTCGTGGGCGTCGACATCGGCGGGGCCACGACCGACGTGTTCTCGGTGTTCCAGGGCGTGTTCAACCGCACGGTCTCGGCGAACCTGGGCATGAGCTACTCGGTGTCGAACGTGATGGCCGAGGCGGGCATCGAGAACATCCTGCGCTGGGTGCCGTTCCCGGTGGACGAGGTCGAGCTGCGCAACACGATCAAGAACAAGATGATTCGCCCGACGACCATTCCACAATCGCTCGAGGACCTGGTCATCGAGCAGGCGATCGCGCGCGAGGCGCTGCGGCTCGCCTTCGAGCAGCACAAGGCGCTCGCGGTCGGACTGAAGGGCATCCAGACCGAGCGCACGATCTCGGACGTCATGTCGCAGACCGAGAGCGGCTCGACACTCGTCAATCTCGCCGACCTGGGGCTGCTCGTGGGCTCGGGTGGCGTGTTGTCGCACGCGCCGAGACGCTCGCAGGCCGCGCTGATGATGATCGACGCGTTCCTGCCGGAGGGACTCACGCATCTCGCCGTCGACAGCATCTTCATGGCGCCCCAGCTCGGCGTGTTGTCGACCGTGCACGAAGAGGCCGCCGCGCAGGTGTTCGAACGCGATTGCCTGATCCGGCTGGGCGCGGTGCTCGCGCCGGTCGGGACCGGCAAGGCCGGCCAGCCCTGCATCAGCGTCGAGCTCGAAACGCCGGGCGGCGCGCCCATCACGCGCAACGTGGCGTTCGGCGATCTCGTCGTGCTGCCGCTGCCCGAGACGGGCGAAGTCCGGCTGCAGGCCACCCCGGAACGGGGCTTCGACCTCGGAGCGGGGAAGGGGCGTCCCTTCACGGCGCAGGTGCGTGGCGGCGTCGTGGGCCTGATCGTGGACGCGCGCGGCCGGAGGCCGTTCGTGCTGCCCGCGGACCGCGACCAGCGCATCGCCCGGCTGCGATCGTGGAACCAGGCGCTCGGCGCCTATTCGCGGGAGATCTGACGTGTCGCACTCCTACACGCCCGGACTGCGCGTCACGTCGTCGGCGTTGCTGCGCCGGGAACGCCGGCTGCCGCTCAAGGGCCGCGTCACCGTGGCGCAGGGAGACACGGTCGCGCCCGATACGATCGTCGCGCGCACGGAGCTGCCGGGCAACGTCCAGACCATCAACCTCGCCATGCGATTGTCGCTCGACCCGTCGCAGGTCGCGACGGCGCTCACGCTGCCCATCGGCACGCCGGTCCGCAGGGGCCAGCCGATCGCCAGCGGCAAGAGCCTGTTCGGCCTCGTCCGCACGCAGGTGGAGTCTCCGGCCGACGGAGTGCTCGAAAGCGTGTCGACAGTGACGGGCCAGCTGATCCTGCGCGAGCCGCCGATCCCCGTGGAGATCGCGGCCTACGTGCGCGGCACGGTCGTCGAGGTGCTGCCCGAGGAAGGCGTGATCGTGCAGGCGCAGGGCGCCTTCGCGCAAGGCATCTTCGGCGTGGGCGGGGAGACCTTCGGCGCGATCGAAGTCGTGGCGGATTCACCCGACCAGCCGCTGGATCCCAAGCGCATCACGGATGCGCACCGCGGCAAGGTGCTCGTGGCGGGCGCCTACGTCTCGTACGCCGCGATCATGCGGGCGCGCGATGTGGGCGCGGCGGCCCTCGTGGCGGGCGGCTTCGACGACCAGGACCTGCGCCAGCTGCTCGGCCGCGACCTGGGTGTCGCGATCACGGGCTCGGAGGACCTCGGGCTCACGATCGTGCTCACCGAGGGGTTCGGGCACATCCGCATGGCCGAGCGCACCTGGAAGCTGCTGACATCGCATCGCGGGGACGTGGCTTCCGTGAGCGGGGCGACCCAGATCCGCGCGGGCGTGATGCGTCCCGAGATCCTGATCCCGCGCACCGACGTCGTCGCCTCGGGCGAGGAGTCCGCCACCGGGCCGGGGCTCGAGGTGGGGGCGCTGCTGCGGGTGATCCGGTCGCCGTATTTCGGCCGGATCGGCCGCGCGCTCGAACTACCGCCGGAGCTGCGGCTGCTGGACTCGGAGGCCATGGTGCGCGTGCTCCTCGTCGAATTCACGGACGACCAGAGTCACGCGACCGTGCCGCGGGCGAACGTGGAATTGATCGCCGAGTAGGGGCGCACCCGTCCGGCGGGCCGCTGCGCCGGGCCGATCGGCGTTGACCGGGCCCATGCCCGTTGTTAGCTTGGCGCACGTTGCAGACTTTGCAGATGCTGCAGACGTTGCAGACTGGGGGGGACGCGACCGCCGCGTACCCGCCGTTCACGTCCCGTGGGGAGGCGCATTGATCCCAGCGCGAGCCGGAGGGCGCATGTTCGCGACGGCGGCCCTCGTCACGGCGCTCACGCTGTGGGGATCCCCGCTCCGCGCCCAGGACGCCGTTCCGGCCGCGCCGGACTCACTCGCCGCCGGCAGCTCCAGCGAGCCCAGCTCCCATGCCGCGCCGGCCCCCGCCTCGGGGCTCGCCGTCACGGACGCGCCGAACGACGCGGGTCGCTCGCTCGCGCTGAGCTGGAAGGCGTCGCCGAACGACGCCCCGGGACGCCTCGATGTCACGAACTACCTGCTCGAGCGCTCGATCGCGCCGGCAGGACCCTGGAGCCCCGTCGACTCCGTGCTCGCGGGCACGCTGACGCTCAACGACGGCAGCGTGCGGCGCGACGTCGACTACTTCTACCGCGTGACCTCGGTCGGCCCCGGCGGACGCACGCTGGCGGGCAGCGTCACCGGGCCGGTGCGCGCCACCTCGCAGTGGATCAACAGCACGCGATACAGCGTGATGCTGCTCAGCGGGTTGTTCTTCGCGTTCGTGCTGTACTTCATCGGGAGTGCGCAGGCGGGCAAGAAGCCCTTCATTCGGCGCATCCCCGGCGTCGACGCGATCGAAGAGGCGATCGGCCGCGCGACCGAGATGGGACGGCCCGTGCTCTACGTTCCGGGTGTCACCGACATCGACGACATCCAGACCGTGGCGGGCCTCGTGATCCTCGAGAACGTCGCCAAGGTCACGGCGCGCTACCAGACCCCGATCCGCGTCCCGGTGCCGTATCCCATTCCGTTCGCGATCGCCGAGGACATGGTCAAGAGCGGCTACCTGCACGCCGGCCGCCCGGAACAGTACGACCCCGACAGCGTGCGCTTCATCTCGCCCGAGCAATTCGCCTACGTGGCGGCCGTGACGGGCATCATGCTGCGTGACAAGCCCGCGGCCCACATCTTCATGGGGGCGTTCTTCGCGGAGTCGCTGCTGCTGGCCGAGACGGGGTTCTCGACGGGCGCCATCCAGGTGGCCGGCACGGCCAACGTGCACCAGCTCCCCTTCTTCGTCGTGGCGTGCGACTACACGCTGATCGGCGAGGAACTGTTCGCCGCGAGCGCCTACCTGTCCGGCGAGCCGAAGCTCGTGGGCAGCCTCAAGGGCGCCGACCTCATCAAGGTCGTGATCATCGCGATCGTCATCGTCGGATGCGTGCTCGAGACGCTCGGCCGACACGGGCTCACCACGTGGCTGTCGACCCAGTAGGAGGCCGTCGGTGAAGCGCGAACTACCCCTGTTCCTGACGGCCGTGATCGGGATCTTCATGATCCTGTCGTTCTTCGTGCCGCACCAGTGGGTGAGCGTCCCCGCGGACTTCCTCCAGACGTGCGCCATCATCGTGGTGGCGTTCGGCTACGTGCTCGGCGGTGCGAACGTGCTCCGCGTCAACCTGGAGGCCATCTCCAAGCGCGAGCCGGACTGGGCGTTCAAGCTCGTGCTCGTCGGCTCGCTGGTCGTCACCTTCGTCGTCGGCATCTTCGACGGGATCCGCAGTCATGGAGCGTTCCCCGGCGAGAACAGCCCGTCGAAGTGGATCTACGACAACATGTATTCGGCGATGGGTGCCACGATGTTCGCGCTGCTCGCCTTCTTCATTGCCTCGGCCGCCTTCCGCGCCTTCCGCATCCGCACCTTCGAGGCCGGCCTGCTCGCCGTCGCGGCCCTGATCGTCATGCTCGGACGCGTGCCCGTCGGCGACGTCATGACGTCGTGGCTGCCGGAGTGGATGCGGCTCGGGAGCCTGCAGCAGTGGATCATGGATTTCCCGCAGAACGCCTCGAAGCGCGCCATCCTCATCGGCGCGGCGCTCGGCGTCATGGCGACCGGACTTCGCGTGATCCTCGGCATCGAGCGCTCCTACCTGAGCGGGGAGGACTAGCCCATGGGCTTCGTGGACTGGGTCTCCCGGCTCGACCGGCGCTGGATCTTCCTCACCATGGGGCTGCTCGTGCTAGGGCCGCTGCTCCATCCGCTGGCCCTGCCGATTCACGTGACGCCGCCGGTGCGCGGGTTCGTCACCGCGGTCGACGCGGTGCCCAAGGGGTCGACGGTCCTCATGTCGTGCGACTACGACCCGGCGTCGATTCCCGAGATGGTGCCGATGACGCGGACGGCGTTCCGTCACCTGATGTCGCGGGACTGCCACGTCGTCGTGACCTGCCTGTGGGCGGGCGGCGCCGGCCTCGTCGACAGCATCATCACCGAGGTCGCGCGCGAGTTCCCCGGCAAGACCTACGGCGTGGACTGGGTGAACCTCGGGTACAAGGCCGGGAACGAGGCGGTCATGGTCGTCCTGGGCCAGGGCATCTCGAACGCGTTCCCGCGTGACTACTGGGGGCACGACGTGAAGTCGCTGCCGATGATGTCGAGCGTTCGCGATTACTCGAGCTTCCCGCTGCTCGTGAACATCTCGGCCGGCTACCCCGGCACGAAGGAATGGGTGCAGCAGGTGCAGGGCCGCTTTCACCTGAAGATGGTCGCCGGCGTCACCGCGGTCAGCGCGCCCGAATACTACCCGTACCTCCAGTCGGGCCAGCTCCAGGGGCTGCTCGGTGGCATGGCGGGTGCCGCCGAATACGAGGTCGCGAGGGGCGAGAAGGGCTCGGCGACGCGCGGCATGGACGGCCAGTCGCTGGGGCACCTGTTCGTGGCCCTGTGCATCATCATGGGCAACGTCGTCGCCCGCGTTCAGAAGAAGAAGGAGCGCTGATCGTGCACCTGAGCCACGACCTGGGCGTATGGGTGGCAGCGGCCCTCACGCTGTTCATCTTCAGCTTCCTCTACAAGGACAACCCGCTCTACAAGTTCGCCGAGCACCTGTTCGTCGGCGTGTCGGCCGGCTACCTGATGATCCAGAGCTACTGGACGGTGATCGACTCGAATCTCGTCCGGCCGCTGGGACAGGCCGCGCGCGGCACCGGCTCGCACGCGGAGTTGCATGGGGCCTTCGCGGCGCAGCAGGGGGACTATCGGGCCTGGCTCATCATCCCCGCGATCTTCGGCGTGCTGCTGTTCACGCGCCTGATCCCGCGCATCAGCTGGATGTCCCGCATCGCGCTGGCGCTGATCATCGGCGTCTACGCGGGCATCAAGACCACGGGGTTCGCGCAGGGCGACTTCGTCGCGCAGGTGCAGGGAAGCCTCCAGCCACTGTGGAAGGCGGGCGATCTGCTCTATTCGGTGAACGCCATCCTGTTCACGGTGGGCCTGATCACCTCGCTGTTGTTTTTCTTCTTCAGCCGGGAGCACAAGGGCGCGCTGGGTGTGGCCTCGCGCGTCGGGGTCTGGTTCCTGATGGTGGGATTCGGCGCGGGTTACGGCTACACCGTCATGTCGCGAATCTCGCTCCTGATCGGCCGCTTCCAGTTCCTGCTGGAGACCTGGCTCGGGTTCGCGGCGCGCTGAAACCGCGTGAGTCCCGATGATCCTGTGGTGTGACGGCGGGCATTCGGCCCCGGAGAACATGCGCCGCGACACGCGGCTGCTCGAACATCTCGAGCACCAGGCCGACGGCGCCACGCCCGTGCTCCGCCTGTTCGGGTTCGATCCGCCGGGCATCACGCTCGGCCACGGCCAGCGTCCCGAGCAGGTGCTCGACCTCGCGCGCTGCGGCGCCGAGTGTGTCGAGTGGGCCGTGCGGCCCACAGGCGGCCGCGCGATCTACCACGACGAGGAGTGGACGTACTCCTTCGCGTGCCGCATCGCGGATCCCGAGTGGGGCGGCAGCCTGCACGACGCGTACGCGCGCGTCACCCGGCTCATCCATGCCTCGCTCGCCCGGCTCGGCGTTCCGGCGGAACGCGTGGTCTCGCGCCCGCGCCGCGAGGCACCCGGCGACGGCGTTGCGAGCCCGACTCGTGACGCGTCACGGCCGTCGTGCTTCGCCTCGACCGCCCCGCACGAAATCGAGCTCGAAGGGCGCAAGCTCGTGGGCAGCGCCCAGCGGCGCGGCTCGGGCGCGCTGCTCCAGCAGGGGAGCGTGATGCTCGGCGACTCACATCTCAAGTTGACCGAATTCCTGAACATGAGCCCCGACGGGCGCGCTCGCGCGCGGCGCTCGCTCGCCTCCCACTCGGCCTCGGCCGGCGCGTGGATCGGCGCCGATCGCACGCTTTCGCGCTGGGGCGACGCGATCGCCGGGGTTGCGGGCGGCCGCGTCCGTCGGCTTTCGGGGGACCCGGGTGCCTTTCTGTTGACCCGTGCCGAAACGCCTCCCTATACTCCCGCTTCCGTGTAACTCATCGAGTGACAATACGTCCGGAGGACGGATGAATCGTTTGCGTGCAGCTCGGCCCGAATCCCTCGCGGGAATCCTGATCGCCCTCACGTTGATCACCGCGAGCTGCGGCAAGCGCGGCGGCGCCGACTCCGGGTACCAGGACCGGATTCCGCTTCCGGTCGACACGATGACGGTCCCGGTCAAGACGATCGGGGTCTATGGCGGACGATTCGTGATCGGCGAGACCACGGGGCCGAAGACGTTCAACGGCATGATGGCGAACGAGACGTCGTCGACCGACGTCACGAACCGGATGTTCGTCACGCTCGTCGACTTCGACTACGTGACGCAGGCCGACAAGCAGTCCCTGGCGAAGACCTGGGAGATCAGCCCCGACGGCCGCACCGGGACGTTCCACCTGCGGCGGGGCGCCTGCTTCTCGGACGGCCATCCGATCAGCGCCGACGACGTCCTGTTCAGCTTCACCGTGGCGCTCGACTCGGTCGTGCATCCGTCGGTCCAGGACCTGATGGTGCAGGACGGCAAGAAGTGGCAGGTGAGCGCGCCGGACTCCTACACGATCGTCATCAACACGCCGCAGCCGAGCGCCCTGCTCGCCTCGATCGCCGGCTCGGTCCAGGTCATGCCGAAGCACGTCCTCGAGGGTGCGTACCGGGCGGGCGACTTCGCCTCGACGTTCAATGTCGGCACGTCGCCCGACAGCATCGTCACGAGTGGGGCGTGGCGCGTGAAGCAGTACGTGGCGGGCGAGAAGGTCGTGCTGACGCGCAACCCGTACTGGTTCGGCGTGGATCCCGCCGGGCACCGGCTGCCGTACCTGGACGAGCTCGTGTACCTGATCGTGCCCGACCAGGACGCGCTCGACCTCAAGTTCCGCTCGGGCGAGTTGGACGGCATCGACAATCCGAAGCCCGAGAACTACAAGTGGTACGACGAGCACCAGAAGCAGATGAACTTCACGCTCCACGACCTCGGCCCGAAGATGAGCACGAACTTCTTCTTCTTCAACCTGAACCGCGTGCGCAAGGCGACGCCGGGACGCAAGCTCGGCGACACGTTCGCCGATCCGGTCAAGTACGCATGGTTCAACAACCGCGCCTTCCGCCGCGCGGTGTCGATGGCGGTCGATCGCGACGCGATGATCCCGAGCGTGTTCTTCGGCGACGGCGTCAAGAACTGGTCGACGCTCACGGCGGGCAACAAGGTGTGGTACGAGCCCGACCTCGTCCATTTCGACCACGATGTCGAGCAGTCGAAGCAGTTGCTCTTGGGTCTCGGGCTCAAGGACCGGAACGGGGACGGGTTCCTCGAGGACGCCGCCGGCCACACCGTCGAGTTCACGCTCAAGACGAACAGCGACAACAAGCTGCGCGTGGGGATGGGGAACTTCGTCAAGGACGATCTCGCCAAGGTCGGCATCAAGGTCACGCTGGTGCCGCTCGACTTCAACACGCTGGTGACGAACCTGCGCGAGAACTTCGACTACGACGCCGTGCTGATCGGGCTCGAGAGCGCGGTGCCGCCGGACCCGGCGATGGGCGGCAACGTGTGGAAGTCGAGCGGGCGCACGCACTACTGGAACACGAACCAGCCGCGCCCCGAGACGCCGCAGGAGGCCCGGATCGACCGGCTGATGGACGTGCTGGCGTCGGAGACGGACCACGAGAAGCGGAAGGACGCCTGGCGCGAGATCGCTAATACGGTGAACGACCAGTGCTGGATCGAGTGGCTGCCGACGGTGATCCTCAAGATTCCCGTGAGCGACCGGTTCGGCAACGCGGCCCCGTCGGCGATTCCCCACCGGCTGTTGTGGAACATCGAGCAGCTCTACGTGAAGGCTCGCGCACCGCAGTCCTGATCGCTCATCCGTGCGGACCTATATCCTCAGGCGTCTGTTCCAGATCGTGCCGCTGTTGTTCGGCATCTCGGCACTGACGTTCCTGCTACTCCAGATGGCGCCGGGCGACTTCCTGAACCAGATGGCCGAGAACCCGGCCATCTCGGCCGAGACCATCGAGGCCATGCGGCACCGCTTCGGCCTCGACCGGCCCTGGTACGTCCAGTACGGGATGTATCTACAGAACCTGCTCCTCCGGTTCGATTTCGGCGAGTCGTTCTCGCGGCATCAGCCGGTGTTCGCCGTGATTCGCGAGGGCCTGTTGAACACGCTGCTGCTCGCCGGATCGGCGGCACTCATCACCTGGGGCCTCGCGATCCCGCTCGGCGTGTGGGCGGCGGTGCGGCAGTACGGCTGGGTCGACAAGGGGCTGTCGCTCATGGCCTTCATATGGCTGTCGATCCCCGAGATCCTGTCGGGCCTGGTGCTGCTCATGCTCGCCGCGCGCACGGGCTGGTTCCCCGTCGGCGGCATGCACTCGATCGACTACGACGATCTGGACGCCGTGGGCAAGTTCCTCGACGTGGCCCGCCACCTCGTGCTGCCGGCGCTCGTCGTGGGCCTGATCCCGCTGGCCGGCCGCATGCGCCAGATGCGCGGCAACCTGCTCGACGTGCTGCGGCTCGACTACGTGACGACCGCGCGGTCGAAGGGGCTCGGCGAGGGCAGCGTGATCTTCAAGCACGCGCTGCGGAACGCGCTGAACCCGATGATCACCCTGTTCGGGTACACGCTGGGCGCGCTCGTCTCGGGGTCGTTCGTCGCCGAGATCATCTTCTCGTGGCCGGGACTCGGCCGCATCACGCTCGACGCCATCCTCACCCAGGACCAGTACCTGGTGATGGGCTCGGTGCTCATGGCGTCGGTGGTGCTCATCCTCGGCAACCTGGTCGCCGACCTGCTGCTCGCCGTCGCCGATCCGCGGATCAGCTATGACTGACGCCCGGCTGCCGCTCGCCTCGGCCGAGGCCCTCGACGCCACCCTGCCGCCGCAGTCGCCGTGGCGCATCTTCTGGCGCCAGCTGCGCAAGAGCCCGTTCGCCATCGCCGGCGGGGTCCTGCTGGGCACGTTCTACGCCTGCGCGCTGTTCGCGCCGTTCCTCGCACCGTATTCGCAACAGGAGATGGACCGGCAGAACTACTTCCGCCCGCCGCAGCGGCTCCACTGGATCGACCGCTCGGGCGGCTCGCTTCGCGTCGGGCCATTCGTGCGCGACATGCGACTCGCCGACGCGTCGGCGTTCCGCTACGAGGAGGATCCGGCCCGGGTCGTCCCCGTGCGGCTGTTCGCGACCGGCCAGCCGTACCGGCTGCTCGGCATGATCCCGTCGCGCCTCCACCTGTTCGGCGTCGACGCGCCGTCGCGTGTCTACCTGTTCGGCACCGATTCGTTCGGCCGCGACGTGCTGTCGCGGCTGCTGTACGGCTCGCAGGTGTCGCTCACCGTCGGGCTCGTGGGCATCGCCATCTCGTTCACGCTCGGGCTGCTGCTCGGCGGCATCTCGGGCTACTTCGGCGGCGCCGTCGACACCGTGATCATGCGCACGACCGAACTGCTGCTCAGCATTCCCTCGTTGTACCTGATCATCGCCCTGCGCGCGGTGTTTCCCATCGACCTGCCGAGCCAGCAGGTCTACCTCGGCATCGTCGCGATCCTCGCGTTCATCGGCTGGGCCGGCCTCGCGCGCGTCATCCGCGGGCTCGTGCTGTCGATCCGCCGCAACGAGTTCGTCACGGCCGCCGAGGCGCTGGGCATGAGCCGGCTGCGGGTGATCAGCCGGCACATCCTGCCGAACACCATGTCGTTCGTCATCGTCGCGGCGACGATCTCCGTGCCCGGCTACATCCTCGGCGAAGTCGTGCTGTCGTTCCTCGGCGTCGGTGTCCAGGAACCGGCCTCGTCGTGGGGCAATATGCTGAACCAGGCGCGCGGCATCCGCGCGCTGACGTCGTTCCCGTGGTTGCTGTGGGTTCCGGGAACCGCGATCTTCCTGACCGTCATGGCGTTCAACTTCCTGGGGGACGGGCTGCGCGACGCACTCGATCCCCGCCGGGTCTCCGGAGGCAAGTCCGCATGAGCGAGCCGCTGCTCCGCATCGAGAACCTCCAGACCCACTTCATCACCGACGACGCGCTGGTGCGCGCGGTGGACGGCGTGTCGTACGACGTCCAGGCCGGCGAGACGCTGGCCGTCGTGGGGGAGTCGGGGAGCGGCAAGAGCGTGACGGCATTGTCCATCTTGAGACTTGTTCCCGAGCCGCCCGGACGGATCGTCGGCGGGAAGATCGTGTTCAAGGGCCGGGACCTCGTCCAGGCCAGCACGGCCGAGATGCGGCGCATCCGGGGCAAGGAGATCTCGATGATCTTCCAGGAGCCCATGACGTCGCTCAACCCGGTGTTCACCTGCGGCGAGCAGATCACCGAAACCCTGATCCTCCACGACCGGCTCGATCGCCGCACCGCCCGCCAGCGGGCGATCGAGATGCTCCAGCTCGTCGGCATCCCGGCGCCCGAGCAGCGCGTCGACGAGTATCCGCACCAGATGTCCGGCGGCATGCGCCAGCGCGTCATGATCGCGATGGCGCTGGCGTGCCGGCCGTCGATCCTGATCGCCGACGAGCCGACGACGGCGCTGGACGTCACGATCCAGGCCCAGATCCTCGAGCTGCTGAAGGGCCTGCAGCGCGAGTTCGGCATGGCGGTGATCCTGATCACCCACGACCTGGGCGTCGTCGCCGAGACCGCCGACCGGGTGGCGGTCATGTACGCGGGCCAGGTCGTCGAGACCGCCGACGTGCGGACGCTGTTCCGGCGACCGCTGCACCCGTACACGGCCGGCCTGCAGGCGTCGCTGCCGAAGCTCGGCGGCACGCGCGAGCGGCTGCGGGTGATTCCCGGCAACGTGCCGAACCCGGCGCGCTTCCCGCAGGGCTGCCGTTTCCACCCGCGCTGTCCCGTGGCGCAGCAACGCTGCCTCACGCCGCCCGAGCTCCGGAGCTTCGGCGCGGATCACCTCGCGCGCTGCTGGCGCGCCGACGAGATCGCGGCCGGCACGCTGGACCCCGTGCCCGCGGCGAGCGCGTCATGACGGCGCCTTCCACGCACCCGGGCTCCGGGCCGCAGGCGCCCGCTCCCGCGCGGGCCGAGGGATCGCCGCTGCTCGAGGTCACCGATCTCACGAAGTACTTCCCCATCCGCAAGGGCGTGTTCTCGCGCACCGTGGGACACGTGCGGGCCGTCGACGGCGTGTCGTTCTCGGTGTTCGAGGGGGAGGTGCTGGGGCTCGTGGGGGAGAGCGGCTGCGGCAAGACGACGACCGGCCGGTGCGTGCTCCGGCTGATCGAGCCGACGTCGGGAAGCGTGCGCTTCGTCGGGCGCGAGGTCACGACGCTCCCGCGCCGGGAGCTGCGCGCGCTCCGCCGCGAGATGCAGATCATCTTCCAGGACCCGTACTCGAGCCTGAACCCGCGACTCACCGTGGGCAGCATGATCGGCGAGCCGCTCGCCATCCACGGGCTGGCGCGCGGGCAGGCGGCCCGCGACCGTGTCGCCGAGCTGCTCACGCTGGTGGGCCTGGCGCCGGGTCACGCCGGGCGCTACCCGCACGAATTCTCAGGCGGGCAGCGCCAGCGCATCGGTGTCGCGCGCGCGCTCGCGGTGAACCCGCGGCTCATCATCGCGGACGAGCCGGTCTCGGCGCTCGACGTGTCGATCCAGGCCCAGATCGTGAACCTGCTGCGCGACCTCCAGCGCCGGATGCGGCTCACGTACGTGTTCGTGGCGCACGACCTGTCGGTGGTCGAGCACATCAGCGATCGCGTCGCGGTGATGTATCTCGGCAAGATCGTGGAGCTGGCCTCGGGCGACGACCTCTACCGCGCCCCGCGGCATCCCTACACGGTGTCGCTGCTGTCGGCGATCCCGGTGCCCGATCCCGAGCGGACGCGGCGGCGCATCGTGCTCAAGGGCGACGTGCCGAGCCCGGCGAATCCGCCGTCGGGGTGCCGCTTCCATCCGCGTTGCCCGATGGCGCGCGAGATCTGCGCGCGCGAGGAGCCGCCGCTCCGCGTCATCGCGCCCGGCCACGTGTCGGCCTGCCACTTCGCCGAGCAGGTGGCGGCCGAGCTGCCGCTCGCCGCGGAGCCGGCCCGAGCCTGACCCTGACGGGGGCTCGCGCGGGGTGATTTCCCCGCGCGCTCACCCGGAGTCCGGGCCGGAGCACCCACCGGAGAGGCAGCCGGGGGCAACGCGACCGCCACCCCTGGCGGTGACGTTCGGGCCGCATTCCACCGCAACCCCATGCGCCGCCGAGCGCTCCCCTCACCCGCGCGCACGGGCCACGCGGCAGGACAGGTTCCGGCACCGGGGTTGCGATACATCCCCTGTGCAGTGCGACGGGGCCGGCACTCCTCCAGAGATGCCACGAACCGAATCCGACCACCGCCGGTCCCCGTCGCTCCACAACTGAATACGATGTGTTCCCTGCGCGATTCGTGATCGGCCGTCATCGGGCTGATCCCCCTATCGAGACCGAAGGAGTCTGATGGTTCGGCGCACGGTCGAGGCGGGGAACCTCCTTGCGGGGCCCTTGGGCCCGCGGCATCCACACCGCGGCCGGGGCCCCGCCGTTTTTGTCGCGGGTCCTTGACCACGCGTTGACCCCCTTGGGCTTCCCTGCTAGGTTGCGTCGCTCATGCGGCAATTGCCGCAGTTGCAACGCTCACGCGGGATGGGGGGCTCTTCCGGACGGTGCCACGCCAAGCGGTCGGGATGATCGAGACCCGCGGATTCGTGGGCGCGGTCGAGGCCGCGGATGCCATGTGCAAGGCCGCCCGCGTTCAGCTCTCCCGTTACGAGATCACGCGTGACGCCATGGTCACCGTCGTGGTCCGCGGCCCGCTCGCCGAAGTCGAGGCGGCCGTCTCCGCGGGGGCGCGCTCGGCGGCACGGGTGGGCGAGTTTCTGACCCAGCATGTGATTCCGGCGCCGGATTCCCAGCTCGAACACGTCCCGCTGGGTCCGGATGCGCCGGACGCCACGGACGAGGTCTGAAGGAGAGGCTCATGCAGCAGCAGGAAGAAGCCCTGGGGCTGATCGAGACGCGCGGGTTCGTGGCCATGGTCGAGGCATCGGACGCCATGGTGAAGGCCGCCCGCGTGCAGGTGGTGCACTACGAGAAGATCGGCGGTGGTTACGTGACGACGATCGTGCGCGGCGACGTCGCGGCGGTGCGCGCGGCGACTGAAGCCGGTGCGGCCGCGGCCGCGAAGGTCGGCGAGGTCGTGTCGGTCCACGTCATTCCGCGTCCGCACGGGATGCTCGAGGACGTGTTGCCGATCCGCGCGCGCGAGACCTCGGGAAAGAAGTAGGAGCCGCCGGTGATCCTCGCGCAGGTCATGGGCACGGTCGTGTCCACGCGCAAGGACCCTGCGCTGATGGCGCTCAAGCTGCTGCTCGTCCGCGAGGTGGACGCCGAGTTCAAGCCGGCGGGCGGCTTCGTGGTGGCGGCGGATGCCGTCGGTGCCGGTGAGGGGGAGCTCGTGCTCGTCGCGCAGGGTTCGTCCGCGCGGCTGACCGAGGTGTCCCGCGACCGTCCCGTGGACGCCGTCATCTGCGGCATCGTCGACACCGTCGAGCGCGAGGGCCGCGACGTGTTCCTCAAGCACCGGGGCGCCACGGGGGCGGGGCGATCGTGATCCCGACTCCCGGCGGCACCCGGGGGCCACGCCCGGCATGAGCATCGACGAGCGCCGCCTCCAGTCGATCGTCTCCGAGGTGATCGGCCGCCTCGAATCCGAGCGCGCGCCCGGGGCCCAAGCCGCGTCGGAGCCGCTCGGGGTGCACGCGGATCTCGAGGCCGCGGTCGCGGGCGCCTTCGCGGCATTCGCGGCCTACGACGGCACGCCGCTCGAGACGCGCAGGGCCATCGTCGCCTCGATCCGCGAGACGCTGCTCGCGAACCTCGATACGCTGGCGAAGCTGGGTCACGACGAGACCGGCCTGGGCCGGTACGAGGACAAGCGGCTCAAGAACCGCCTCGTGATCGAGAAGACGCCCGGCCCCGAGGACCTGGAGCCGGTCGCCTGGACGGGCGATCACGGCATGACGCTGATGGAGCGGGCGCCCTACGGGCCGATCGGCGTGATCACGCCGGTGACGAATCCGTCCGAGACGATCATCAACAACGGCATCTCGATGATCTCGGGCGGCAACATCATGGTCGTTTGCCCGCACCCCAACGCGCGCAAGGTCTCGAACCTGACGGTCGACCTGATGAACCGCGCGGCGAAGCGGGCAGGGGCGCCGCTGCCGCTGTTCCACACCGTGGCCCAGCCGTCACTCGAGATCGCCCAGGCGTTGCTGCGCCACCCGCGGATCCGCCTCAACGTCGTGACGGGCGGGCCGGGCGTGGTCAAGGAAGCGCTGGCCGCCGGCAAGAAGGCGATCACGGCCGGGCCGGGCAATCCGCCGTCGGTCGTGGACGAAACCGCCGACTTGGACAAGGCGGCGCGCGACTTGATCCTCGGCGCCTCGATGGACAACAACATCATCTGCACCGACGAGAAGGAAGTAATCGCGGTGTCGATGATCGCGGACCGGCTCAAGGAGTCGTTCGCGCGCGCCGGCGCCATCGTGCTCCAGCCGCACCAGACCGAGCGGTTGCGCGCCGTCGTGCTCGAGAAGGAGAACGGGCCGCGCAGGTACGCGGTGATCCAGCGCAAGTACGTCGGCAAGAATATCGACGTGATCCTGCGCGACGCCGGCATCCCGGCCGATCCGTCGAAGCGTCTCGCCGTGTGCGAGGTGGACCAGGACCACCCGTTCCTGTGGACCGAGATGATGATGCCGATCCTGCCCCTGACACGCGTGCGCACGGTGGACGACGCCATCGACCTGGCGCTGCTCGTCGAGCACCGCTTCCGCCACACGGCGTCGATGCACTCGCGCAACATCGAGAAGCTGTCCAAGATGGCGCGGCTGTGCGACTGCTCGATCTTCGTCAAGAACGGCCCCAATCTCGCCGGCCTCGGCTTCGGTGGCGAGGGGCCGACGAGCTTCACGATCGCAAGTCCGACCGGCGAGGGCATGACCACGGCCCGCAGCTTCACCCGAGTCCGCCGCTGCACGCTGGTGGATCACTTCCGCATCGTATGAACCTCGTCGCGATCGGGGCCGTCGAGACGAGCAGCATCGCCCAGGGCGTGGTCGTCGGTGACGCGATGGTCAAGACCGCGGAAGTCACGCTGCTCCAGGCGACGCCGCTGTCGCCGGGCAAGTACTGGGTGCTCGTGGGCGGAGAGGTGGCGACGGTGCGTGCGGCGCTCAAGCGCGGCACCGAGGTCGCCGCCGAGACGCTGCTCGACTCGCTGTTCATCCCGCAACTCCACGAGCAGGTGCTGCCGGCGCTCGGAGGCGTCGCCCCCGGGCGCGACGACGACGCCGTGGGCGTGATCGAGACGCTCACCGCCGCCGCGGCGATCCAGGCAGCCGACGCCGCGCTCAAGGCCGCGGACGTATGGCTGCGCGACCTGCGCCTGTCGAACGGCATCGGCGGCAAGGGCGTGGTCACCGTGACGGGCACGGTGAGCAGCGTCCAGGCCGCCGTCGACGCCGGGCGCGCGCTGGCGGCGGGGAAGAGCCTGCTCGCCCGCTCCGTCGTGATCCCGCGGCTCGCGGCACAGATGAAAGAGCGGTTGTTCTGATGCTGCTGGCCCGCGTGATCGGCACCGTCGTGTGCACCGAGCGCGTGCCGAGTCTTCGGGCGCAGCGGCTGCTGCTGATCCAGCCCACCGACACGGCGCGCAAGGACCACGGTCGTCCGCTCGCCGCGGTCGACCTGGTGTCCGCCGGCCGGGGAGAATGGGTGTTCTACGTCCGCGCGCGCGAGGCCGCGGCGGCGCTGCCCGATCCCGACAATCCGGCCGACGCTGCGATCGTTGGCATCATCGACGACCTGCGGGACCAGACGCACGCGGCGGATGGGGCGGCTTCGTGATCCTCGCGCGGGTGGTCGGCGACGTCGTCGCCACGATCAAGCACGAGCACCTCGCGAACCAGAAACTGCTGCTCGTCCAGCCGGTGAACCCGGCTCGCGAGCCCACGGGCCGCGCGACGATCGCGGTCGACTGCGCGCAGGCCGGTCCGGGTGACCTGGTGCTGGTCCTGGACGAAGGCAACGGGGCCGCCCAGGTGCTGCGGCGCGGCCGCGGCGCGATTCGCACGGTGATCGTCGGCGTCGTCGATGCCGTCGACGCCGCGGCGGGCTGAGCCGTGCACCCGCGCCACGAGCGTGCTAGATTCCGAATGAACGTGTCAGTTACGGTAGCGCCTGTCGCAGCGACCCCCACCCCCCGGGAGGCTCATCCATGACCAAGGCCGACCTGGTCGAACAGATCGCCACGGAGACTGGAGTGTCCAAGAATCACACCGCGCTGATCGTCGACAGCCTGCTCGACGCGTTCTGCCGGACGCTCTCCGAAGGCAAGCACCTGGAGATTCGAGGCTTCGGAACCTTCAAGGTGCGTGAGCGCAGGGCCCGCCGCGCGCGGAACCCGCGCAGCGGCACCGAGGTCCTCGTGCCCGCGAAGCTCGTGCCGGTGTTCAAGCCGAGCAAGGAACTCAAGGCGATGGTGCTCGGGCCGGAGCCGAAAGTTTCGGAGCCGAACGTTCCGGAGCCCGTCGCGAGCTGATCCCCCCAGGGGCCGCCCTCGAAGCGCCCTGCATTCGACGCCGACCAGAGGAGTGCGATTTGGGATCCGGAAAGAAGCGCAAGCGTAAGAAGATCGCCACACACAAGCGTAAGAAGCGACTGCGGAAGAATCGCCATAAGAAGCGCGTCCGCTAGCGGCCCTTGGATGGGCGAGGAGCCTCCGGCTCCTCGCGTCATCGGGCGCGCGCTGCGCGTTCGCGGCCACTGGGAGTTCGATCCGGCGCGCCGGGGCTGGCCTGGGCGCTGCGATCTCCGGTGGCGCGGAACCCAGGAACCCGACGACGGCGACTATTGCATCGCCGAGATCGTCGAGGAGGGGCGCGCGTGGCTGGTCGAGGTGCTCGGCGCCGACGACCGGCCCGAATGGGACGAGCACGCGATCGTTTCGCAGTTCCGGCTTCGGAGCCGCTTCCCTGAGGAGGCGGATTCCGAGGCCGCGGCGGCCACGGAACCCGGCGACGCGGAGTTTCGCGGGCGCGAGGACCTTCGCGGCTCGCTCGTGTGCACCATCGATCCGATCGACGCGCGGGATCATGACGACGCCTTGTCGGTCCGCGCGATCGACGACGACCGTTTCGAGGTCGGGATCCACATCGCCGACGTGTCGCACTACGTGCGGCCCGGATCGGCGCTGGACGCCGAGGCGCTCGCGCGCGGGACGAGCACGTACCTGCCCGGCGGCGTGATCCCGATGCTGCCCGAGCGGCTGTCGGCGGATCTCTGTTCGTTGCGTCCCGACCGGGACCGGCTGTGCCTGAGCGTGTTCGCCGAGTTGGCCCGCTCCGGGGCGACGGGGTCGGTGCGCTTCGCCGAAACGGTGATCCGCAGCCGCCACAAGCTGAGCTACGAGCAGGTGCAGGCGTGGTTCGACGGCGACGCCGAGCCGCCCGAGCCGCTCGC
>JANLWK010000250.1:0-9940 GCA_031364505.1 Candidatus Eiseniibacteriota bacterium
GCCCGCTGTCCACGTCGTCGGCCAGCGCCTGCGCCGCACGCGCGTTCGTGAACCGGTCGTCGGTGGCCCCGTCACCGTCCTGGGAACGAACGACGAAGTACACCTTCCCCGACAGGTTGAACGTCTGGTAGCCGTTGATGACCGGGTTGCGGAAACTCGACGCCACGTCGAACAACGGGTACAGGTTGGACTGAGACGGGAAACTCACCGTCGTGTAGTCCAAGTCGAGTGCCTCCGCGAACTGGAGGCGGAATCCGACGGGCGAGCCGTTCGCGGGGCCGGGCCGCAGCGCGCGCGCCCCCCCGCCGCACACCACCGTGTCGGCCACCGGATCGTTGGACGACACCTGCACGTTGTACGGCGAATCGAGGTCGCTGCCTCCCGCCGAGATGACGACGATGGAGTTCATGTTCACCGTGTCGCCTTCGGTGTGCAGGTAGATCCGGTCGCGGTAGATCTCCCAGAACGTCTTCCGCTGCACGCGCTCCGACGGCCAGAGATTGAGCGAATCACAGCTCAGCAGCGTGTTCGGCAGGTCGAGCGCCCGCCAGTTGGTGACGTTCAGGTAGCGCTGGTTGGCGGATCCGGGCACCGACTGCTGGACGGGGACGATGCTGGGATCGGGCCCCGCGAACCAGGTGTCCGGCCGCCAGTTCACCTGGAAGGTGCGGGTGATCTCGCGGGCGCCACCGGCCGCGTCCAGGGCCCGCAGAATGAACAGCTTGGTTCCCGGTCTCGCCGTGCCCGTGCCCAGGCCGGCGTTGTAGCTCACCGAATGGACGCTCGAGTCGACCTCGGTGAAGAACGGTTCGTCGAGCTTGTACTTGTAACGCGTGGCGACGCCGCCGGCGATCGTCGGCAGGGCGTTCCATTGGAAGTCGAGGCGGGATCCGCTCGCGCAGGTGTCCTTGGGCGGCGCCCCGGGGTGGCGCAGATCGAGGGTGTCGCGGAGGAAGATGGTCGTGTCCTTGTACGTCACCGTGCCCGGCACGTTCAGGACGCGCGCGATCTGCCCCGTGGCCTGTGACACGTTGAGGATCGGCAGCGGCGGGAATCGGTCGAGCGCGTTGAAGACGAACCGCGCGGGAGTCGCGTCCACCTTGCCCTTGTCGTCGACCGCGTAGATGTAGAACGCGTGCTGGCGGTCGGGGCGGAACTCCGACACGTTGAAGTTGAACGTCGTGTCCGTGCGCGTCGTGAAGTGATAGTCCTGCGGCTTCGGGCCGGGCAGCGGGGCGATGACCGACGTGCCCTCGGGCGGCAACGGCAGCGTCTCGACCACGGCCCAATAGAAGCCGGTCACCGCGCCGTCGATATCACTCCCCGCCCAGTACATGTGGAACCGCACGGGGATCGTCTTGATCTCACCCGGCGTCGTACGGCCGTCACGTTCGCGCGTCGAGATCGTGTCCTGAGGCGCGGCGGTGATCCAAGTTTCAGGGGCGCGGTTGCGGTTGACGCTGGGGGCGAGTGCGCTTCGGCACCCGAGGCTCAATCCCAATGTGATGCACAGTACGGCTACGAATCCGACGTGAAAACGCATTCATCTCCCCCGACGCCCGGTCCGCAAGTCGTTGCCGGGACGTTAACAGCACGCATCGTCACCGTCAAGAACCAGGCCTGGAAAACCGGCGAGAGAGCGAGATTTGACGCCCGCGCTGGATTGCCTGCCCGACGAGGCCGGCCCACCACCCGCAACGTGTGCCGCCCCATCGGACTTTGCGATGTCCGGACAGGCGCAAAAGCGAAGCGGGCGGGATCCCGAAGGACCCCGCCCGTTCGTGTGAAGCGGTGCTGCTACTTGAGGACGGTCAACTTCTTGGCATCCGAGAACGCGCTGTTGCGGTACCGCACCTGAGTGAAGTACACGCCACGCGCGACCGGACGGCCGCCGTTGTCCGTGCCATCCCAGACGAGATCGTGCTCACCCGCCTTGAAGCCGCGGTCCGCGAGCGTCCGAATCAAACGGCCGCCCACGTCGAACACCTTGATCTCAACCTGGTCGTCCTTCGCGAGACCGAAGTGAATCCGCGCCATACCCATCGAAAGCGGGTTGTTACGCAGGTTCACGAAGTCCGCCAGCAAGTTGCCGTCGTCCAGATTCGGGACGTCGAGACCCACGATCGGGGTTCCGGCAGGCTTGCAAGCGTTCTGACCAGCGAACAGCTTGGTCAGGATCTCGAGGAAGTACGCGCTACGTCCCTTCGAATCCACGCCGCCCTTGTTATAGAGCTCGCCGATGATGAAGCCATTGGTGAGCGCGATCCAAGGACGCAGAGCGGTGAACGGCTTGTAGAACACCGCGCAGTGCGTGCTGTCGTTGCCGTACCACGCCACTTCCTGCGCCTCCGCCAGCGTGCCCGAAGACCCGATGACGTCGTTGGTGTGCGTGCACAGGTTGGCAACCGACCACTGCTTGCTCGGCGAGAAGTTGTCATACAACAGGCGGCCCGTGACGGGACGGAGAGCGACCAGCGAAGCGGTCGATCCGACGTTACGGTAGCCGGCGTTGTTGAGCTTGCAGCCGAAGAAGTTGTGCATGAGGTCCTGCGGAGTCAGCGCGCCAGGCGACACCGTCGCCGCCAGCTCGTTGTTCTCCACGAACCCGCTACCCATCGAGATCCACCACCGCTCGGGCGTGACCGTGCTGCCGGTCGTCAGCCAGCGCTGGATGAAGTCGGTGTCCTTGGCCGTGCGCTCCGGATACGGACCCAGCAGCTGTCCGCTAAGACCGCCCGTGAGCCAGAAGATCGACTTGTAGAAGAACTGGATCTGCTTGTCCGACGGTCCGATATTCGCCTTGCGATTGTAGAGCTGCGAATTCACACCGGCGCCGTCGTCGTACGAGTAGCGCTGTCCGAACGAGCCCGCGGGAGAGCCCGACTCGGCTGCCTTGATCTGATACATGTCCCACGTCGTTCCCGGATGACCGCCGTGACGCGCGATGAAGCCGGGCGTCACGCCGTCATTCGTGATGTTGTTCGCGGGAGTATTGACGTTCGCTCCACCACCCTTGGCATGCCAGCCATTGTGCGCGCCCCACTTCTCCTGCTTGGTCGAGCCAATGGTGTCGGCAACGCCCACCCACGGACCTTCGTCGCCCGTGTTCGCGTCCTGGGAGTCCACCACCAGCAAGCACGCAGGCCCGCCGGTGATCGTGCCCAGAACCGGGTGGATGTAGTTCGCGGTCTTCCAGCGGTCCGGCATGGCGCTGAACTCCTGCCAACGATGCGAGTCGTTGTTGCGCTCAGGCAGCTGCGGATAGACCACGGTCGTGTCAGGCATCATGCCGGCGAACGCGGTAGCGCCGTTCTCGGCGAGACGATAGAAGTACTCGACGTGAGCACCCGGAGCGAGCATACCGTCCGGAATGATCTTCGTGAACTCCGTCGTCGTCTGGACACCGTTGTAGCCCGTGCCCACACCCGTGACCCACGCCGGAACCGTCAGGCAGTCGATGTCGTTCGACGCCGCGTTCGGTGCCGTGAGGAAGCACTTGTTGCGGGACAGGCCGAGGCCACCACGGATATTCGACACCGCGTACGGATCCGCAACCGACAGGTTCGGATCGTTCGGGGCGATACCCATTTCGGACTCGTGAAGCGTCGACGCGAAGAACTGCGCCGGGTCGGAAGGCTGACCGATACCGCGAAGCTGGACCGGGAACACCGCGCCGCCGGCCGTGTCACAACGGGCCGAATTCCAGGCGTTGGGGTCCCAGAAGCCGGCCGTCAGAGGCTGATGCATGTTCGTGGGGAAGTTCGAGCGGAACGGTCCGGGATTGTTCTTGAAGCTCTCCCAGAAGTTCGCCGAGTTCGGGATGCTGCCGTCGATCGGCGTACGACCGGCGCCCGTGGCGGGGTTGCCGCCCTGCGGAACGCGAGCCACACCGCTCGTGGCATCACCCAGCCTCACGTAGTTACCCGGACCGGGGAGGATGCGGAAGATCAGATCGACGCGCTGCGGCGGCTGTCCCGTCGCGGTCACGAGCATCGAGTCAGCGGGCGTGCTGTAGCGCTGGTGTACTGCCTGGCTAGCATTGTTGACGCCCGTACGGATCTTGATCGACGTCGTGTCGAACTCGGCGTTGAAGCCCGGGTTGACGTTGTCGTCGAACGGGAATGCGTCCTGCCAGAAGTCCCAGATCAGCGCCGAGAGCGGCGAGCCGCCAGCGTCGATGATCGCCACCGAGATGTTGTCCAGGTACAGACCGCCGATCGGGTTCGGCGTGAGCACGCCGACGCGGTACGACTGCGACGTCATCCAAAAGCCGACACGGATCGAGTCGGGATAGTTGGCGTTCTCGGAGATGTTGTCGTCCCACACCATCAGGCTGGTGGAGAACATGCCACCTTCCTGACCGGTGAGGCCGGGGATCGACCGGAAGCAGATCGGGTCGCACTGAATGTTCCCGACCGAGATCAGCGGATCGCCCCACTCGACGTTGCCGCGAAGGTCCGTCGACGGATACGAGTTGACGAGCCAGCCGTACAGGATACCGCCGGCCGGTCCGCACGCCGTCGAGTTCGCATTCTTCGCGAACACTTCGTAGTCCATCCAGTACTCGCCCGTCGCACCGACGTCCGCGTCGCCAGGACCACCCGCAGCGCGAATACCGATGTTGTTGTAGACGGCCGCCACACCATGACCCGGAGAGGTCTGGTTGTACGGGCCACGGAGCTGGATCGTCGGCGACCAGACGTCGCAACGATAGTCGTGGTCCGCCGTGAACGGCGTCGTGAAGCCGATGTGCTCACCCGCCTGGTGAACGCCGAACGTGATGACGTTGTCCACCATGCTGCAGGTACGGCCGACCTGATGAGGATCCGTGCCGCACAGGTCGTCGTTGTCGACGCCCGAGTTGCCCAGCACCTCGAGGTGGGCCATCTGGAACGGCGGCTTCGCCGTCGCCTTCCAGGCCGTCAGCGCGCTCTGGCGGTTGTCCACCGCGTTCGCGGCTTCGAACGTGCCCCAGCCGGCAGGGCTGTCGGTGCCGACGCCGTTGCCCGACCAGTCGTACGTCACGTCATCGACGATGGCGGCGCCCTTCGTATGCGAATCGAAGGTCGACGACTCGTCCGACGAGATGCCGTTCGTCTTGACGCGGAAGACCAGGCGGACCTTGCCACCACCCGCCGCGAGCCACGGCGCGAGCGAGTCGGCCGGGATCGTGAAGGACGCGTTGGCGAACGGCGCCGCGGTCGAATCCGACATCGAGAGCAGTTCCTTGTACAGCGGACGCGGACGGTTGCTGACCTCGAGCACCTCGCCGAACCAGCGGCGGAGGGTGTCGTAGATCGGCAGACGCGCCGTCGCGCGGGTGCACGGATCGGCCGCCCCGTAGTAAGGATTGTTGTACGGGAGGAAGTCCGTGTTTCCGACCGGAGCGCCGACGTACACCATGAACGAGTCGACCGGCTGCAGACCCGCGGTCGAGAAGCCGGAGATGTAGTTCACGCCACCGATGAAGGAGTTCGTGTTGCAGTTCGCGAGGCCGTCGGGCGAAACGGCGCCCAGCGGATCCTTGTCGAACCAGCCCACCTTGATCGTTCCGTCACCGGTCGTCGACAGCTTGGCGACGTACTTGAAGGACACCGTCAGGTTGCCGCTCATTCCGGCATTGCTGATGTCCTTGTACAGCATCTGGTCCCACTGGTTCGCGTAGCCGGGGAAGTTGTGCCACACCGGCGGGACGCCGACGCCCAGGTTGAGCGTCTGCACGTCTGCGTTGATGGGATTCAGCGTGACCTGATCGACGATCTGGTTGTCGAGGTGAATACGGAGACCGCACCACGCCGACTTGGAGCCGCCCAGCGGGGCCCACGCGACCGAATTGGGCGTGCCGCCGCCCTGTGAGCCATCACCGTGATCCGCATGCCAGGCGCCGATGATGCCGAAATTGCGCCCCTGCTGCGGCCACCGGCTGGAGACGTTGCCCTGGTCGGTGTTTGCCGACGCCGTGACCAGGTCGCCCTGGGTGCGCCGGAAGCCGAGTTGGCGGTAATTGCCGTGAACCAGCCACCAGCCCTGAAGCGAGTCACCGTTGATGTAGCCGTTTCCGGTGGCTTCGCCGGCCGGGTCGAAGGTCCACATACAGCCCGCTGCCGGGGGACGGTGAACCGTACCCACGTCAGGGGTCGAGGCGCGGATCGACCAGTAGTTACCCGCCGTCTTCTGTCCCGGCGTGTAACCGACATAGGTCGTGTCCAGGAATCCGACGGACGTCCGCAGAAGATCTGCGTAACGGGTCAGAGACCCAGCGCTACCCCGGTAGAACTTGTCGGTTTCGATACCATCATCGGCCGACGCAAACGCCAGACTCACGTTCATGGCTACTCCGAAGAGCAGCAGAGACGCGAGGAGGAATTTCCTCATTTGTGACTACCTCCGTCGTCGCAATTGCATGGGCAATGCGAAGTCTTCCGAGATTACGAAGTGCGAGCGAGGTGTCGACACACTGCGTGGTTCGCGGAGCTCTCGGGGCTTTCGCCCTGGAGACATGAGAGACGCGAGCCGCTAGCAGCAACTGATCGCTACATCCCCCCTTTCCTCTGCCGCGGCGCACTTTCGAGTAGGCAGAACCCGAATCGTGCGCGCCAGTTGGATCGATAACCTTCTAAACGAATTGGAAAGAACGCATGCGCCAACACTGGGTCGCGTGAGTTCGCTTCCACGAGGGTGTCCTAGGGGTTTTGTGAGAGGACACGCCTGGCACCAGCCGTTGACAAGGCTATGAGGTGGACAGGATTCTGTCAATCCATTTTTCCGCTGAGACTTGTGGGTTAAGCGTTTAACCACCCAGCCTCAGAATTCGGGCTCCCAGGCGGGACGTGAGGACCCGATCCTGGGTCGCCAGAACGACGCCGACGCGGCCGGATTCCCCGGCGATCACCCGCGCCAGCGCCTCGCAGCGGTCCGGGTCGATGCCGCAGGTCGGTTCGTCCAGCAGCACTAAACTCGCCGGAGCGGATAGGGCCGCAATGAGTTGGATGAGCCGCCGCTCGCCCGTCGAGAGATCCCATGGCGACCGGTTCATGATTTCCGGTTCAAGTTCCAGTTCGCCCAGGAGTTCCAGCGCCTTGTCCAGCGCGTCCCCTGGCCTGCCGCCGCGGCGCTCCACTCCGAACGCGATTTCCTCGTGCACCGTGTCGCCGAAGATCTGCAGCTCGGGGAACTGCGCCACCAGCACGGGGACGCCGCGCACGCCTGGCAGGGGCGTGACGCACACCTGCGGTGCCGCCCCAATTCCGGCGATGGCCTCGAGCGTGACCGACTTGCCGGCCCCGTTCGGTCCGACGAGCGCCAGCGGCGGACCGGGTCCGAGTTCGAATTCGATGGCGGCGCCTCCTTGGGCACCTTCGTCATCGCCCCTTTCACCCTCCGGGCGGGAGCACGCGACTCGAGGGCCGTCGGCCGGAGCGGCGCGATCGATTCGGACGCGGTAGGCGGGCGGCGAATCCGTTGCTGCCGCCGGGGCGAGTCGTGGAGGCGCGGGAGTGGTGGCGCCGGCGTCGGTTCTTCCGCGGGGCGCCCGGGCGGACTCGGATTGCGCGCCGGCGGCGAGCCGGATCACCCGGTCCGCGGCGTCCAGCTCCACCGGGTCCTGGGTCACCCACAACACGCTCGTGCCGCGCCGCACGCACTCGCGGATCACATCGAGCGCCAGGGCGCGGGCCGACGCGTCCAAGTGTGCCGTGCCCTCGTCCACGACCAGGATGCGCGGCTCCGTCGCGAGGGCCGCCGCGAGGAGCACCCGCTGCTGCTCGCCCGCCGACAGCTCGTCCGGCACCCGGGCCATCGCGCCCGCGAGGCCGAACCGGTCGGCCAGCGCCGCCACCCGGGCATCGATCGCGCGGGCCTCGAGCCCCAGGTTGCGGGCCGCGAATCCCATCTCGTCCGCGACGGTGCGCTCGAACAATTGTGACGACGGCTCCTGCAGCACCGCGGCGAGCCCCGCGGCGACGCGTGCCGCCGGTGTCGCCGCGAGCGGCACGCCGTGGGCGAGCACCACGCCGCGCCGCGCGGGCCACAGGCCCGCGGCGGCGAGGGCGAGCGAGCTCTTGCCGGATCCGTTGGGCCCCGTGACCGCGAGCCATTCGCCGCCGCCGACCCGGAACGAGACGCCCCGCACCGCCGGCGCCGCGGCGCCCGGCGTATGGACCCAGAGATCGCGGGCCTCGAGCATCAGGCGCGCGTCGGGGGACTGTGAGGTTTGGCCCGCGCGCGGTCGCTGGGAGGTTCGGCCCGCGCGCGGTCCGGGACCGCGCCGCCTACCCGCGCGGCCGCGCCCACGCCGCCATCGCGGCCTCCGTCACCTCGCGGAGGGGGCGGCCGGTGCGCTCGGCGGCCTCGCGGACCGATTCGAACTCCGGCGTCGCGCGGCGCGTCCCGTCCGGCAATTCGGCGACCTTGACGTCGACGCGGCCGAAGGGCGTCTCGACGTGCTCGACCGTGCGCGCCAGCTCCACGCGCCGCTCCTCCCGCACGCGCACGCCGAGCGAGGACGAATGCGTGAGGATCAGCCGCGCCAGCTCATCCGCCCTGTCGGGCGGGGCGATCACGACCAGCCACGATCCGGGCCGGCCCTTCTTCATCTGGACCGGCGCGAGCATCGCGTCGAGCGCCCCGGCCCCGAGCAAGCGCGGTATGAGAGCCGCCAGGTGCTGGGGGTTGTCGTCGTCCACGGCGGTCTCGAGCACGGCGACCCGGCCGCCCAGCATGCCGGCCTCCTCGGGCGTGCCGATCAGCACCCGCAACACGTTGGGCTGCTCGGCCAGGTCCCGGCCGCCTGCGCCCGTGCCGATCCGCTCGATCCGGAAGGCGGGCGGAGACTCCCAGCGCTCGACCAGCTCCGCCATCAGGGCCGCGCCGGTCGGCGTGACGAGCTCGGCCTCGATCGAGCCGATCTCGACCGGCACTCCCTGCAGCAGCAGCGTCGTCGCGGGCGCCGGCACCGGGATCGGACCGTGCTCCGAGTTCACCATCCCCTTGCCGAGCCTGAGCCGCGAGGCGAACACGCGGGTCACCCCGAGCGCCGCGAGGCCTTCGATGGTGCCGACGATGTCGACCAGCGCGTCGGCCGCGCCGACTTCGTGGAAGTGGACCTTCTCGGGCGTGCTGCCGTGCACCGACGCCTCGGCCACGGCGAGGCGCCGGAACACCGCGAGCGCGCGCGTGCGCGTCGCCTCGGCGAGATCGGCGCCGGCCAGCATGGCTTCGATGTGGTGCAGGTGCCGATGGGGCTGCCGGCCCGGGATCGACACGTCGACCTTGCGGGCGGCGAACGGCCCCCGGCGCACGTCCGTGACACTTACCGCGACGCCTTCGAGGCCGAGCCGCCGCGGCAGCGCCTCGAGCGCCTCCGCGGGCCACCCGGCCGAAACGAGCGCGCCGAGGCACATGTCCCCGCTCACGCCCGAGAAGCCGTCGAAGTACGCGATGCGCATGGGTACTACCTCCGGCTGCCGGCGTTCACGAGATGGGCGGCGTAGCCCGCGCCGAATCCGTTGTTGACGTTGACGACCGTCACGCCCGCGGCGCACGAGTTGAGCATGCCGAGCAGCGGCGCCAGCCCGCCGAAATGGGCACCGTACCCCACGCTCGTCGGCACCGCGATCACCGGCCGGTCGACGAGGCCGCCCACCACGCTCGGCAGCGCCCCTTCGAGCCCGGCCACGACGACCACGACGCGGGCCCCGCGCAGCTCGCGCGCGTGCGCCAGCAGCCGGTGGAGACCGGCAACGCCGACGTCGGCGATCAGCCGCGCCTTGCTGCCCATGGCGCGCGCGGTCACCAGCGCCTCCTCGGCCACCGGGAGGTCGGCGGTGCCGGCGCAGACGACGAGCACGTTCCCGCGCCCGCGCGGCTTGCGTCGCGACAGGAACACCGCCCCCGAGCGCTCGTGGATCTCCGCGGCGGGGAACGCCTCGCGCACGGCCCC
>JANLWK010000203.1:0-6937 GCA_031364505.1 Candidatus Eiseniibacteriota bacterium
CGAAGAGGCACTCCCATGAGCACGACCGTCCTGCCGGAAATCGCCGCGCGCGGATACGCACACCCGGAAGTCCTCGTCACCACGGACTGGCTCGCCGACCACCTGACCGATCCCGCGATTCGCATCATCGAATCGAACGAGGACGCGCTGCTGTATCCGTCCGGGCACATCCCGGGCGCCGTGCAGGTGGACTGGGCGACCGACTTGAACGATCCGCTCCGGCGCGACTATCTCGACCGCGCCGCGTACGAGAAACTGATGAGCCGCATCGGCGTCACGAACGACACGACGATCGTGTTCTACGGCGACAAGAACAACTGGTGGGCATGCTACGCGTTCTGGGTGTTCCGGCTGTTCCACCACAAGCAAGTGCGCGTGCTCGACGGCGGCCGGCTCAAGTGGGAGAAGGAACAGCGCGCGATGACGCGCGAGGTGCCGGCGTACCCGGCCACGAGCTACAAGGCCCGCGAGCGTGACGACAGCCGCATCCGCGCGTTCCGCGACGAGGTGCTGGGCCACATGCGGGCGAAGAAGCCGATGGTCGACGTGCGATCGCCGCAGGAATTCTCGGGCGAGCGCACGCACATGCCCGAGTATCCGCAGGAGGGCGTGCTGCGTGGCGGCCACATTCCGGGCGCACGAAACATTCCGTGGGCGCGCGCCTCGAACCCCGAGGACGGCACGTTCAAGAACGCCGCCGACCTGCGCGCGATCTACGAGACCGAGCAAAAGCTCAAATCGTCGGACGACGTCGTGGCGTACTGCCGCATCGGCGAGCGCAGCAGCCACACGTGGTTCGTGCTCACCTACCTGCTCGGCTACACCACGGTGCGCAACTACGACGGCAGCTGGACCGAATGGGGCAACGCCGTCGGCATGCCGATCGAGAAGTGACGCACGCGGAGAGCCCCGCCGGGCTCGAGGAGTTGCTGCGCGAGTTCGAGCCGCTCGACCGGACGGAGCGCATGGAGCAGCTCATCGATTGGGCCGACCAGTTCGTCGGGGTCCCGGCATCGGTGGCGACGCGGCCGTTCGCGGAGTTGAACCGGGCGCCACGCTGCGAGTCCGAGGCGTACGTGTTCGCCACGGACCGGCCCGACGGCACGCTCGACTTCCACTTCGCCGTCGAGAACCCGCAGGGGCTGTCGGCGAAGGCCTGGGGCGCCATCCTCGAGCACGTGGCGTCGGGCGCCCCGCTCGACCAGGTGGCCGCGATCGACCCGGACTCGATCTACAGGATCTTCGGCCGCGACCTGTCGATGGGCAAGGGCCAGGGCCTGATCGGCATGCTCGAGCTGGTGCAGTTCGAGGCCCGCAAGCGCCTGCGGGCGCGCTGAACACATCGCTATAGAAGAGCGCGGCGCCCGCCGATAACCTGTCAGATCCTTCACGATTCCCCCCGACGGACCGACGGGATTCCCATGGCCATTCATTTCGAACAGCTCGACCGCCAGCGCCGAGGCATGATGTGGCTCGTGGGCGTCCTCCTCGCGGCGTTCTGCGGCGCGATGCTGCTCACCACGTGGAACGGGGACGCGCCGAGCATCCAGCTCGAACAGCGCTGGCCCTCGATGGTGGGCCTGTGCGGCCTGATCGTGCTGTTCGTGCTCTACGTCCAGAACAAGCACCGCCAGCTCGCGGCGCTCGAGGCGAAGCTGCGCGACGTCGCGGTTCGCGAAGCATCGCTCCAGGCGCGCTTCTCCGAGCTGGTGTTCCTGTTCGACACGAGCACGCAGATCCAGCTCCGCCTGGATCTCAGCAGCATGCTCGACCTGGCCGCGCAGCGCCTGGTGCCGTGCCTCGAAGCGCACCAGTCGTCGATCATGCTCTACAACGAGCAGTTGAATCAGCTCGAGGTGAAGGCCGCCGCGGGCGTCGACGCCGAACGCGTCCTGGAAGGCACGACGCGGCCGGGCGAAGGTGTCGCGGGCCACGTGTTCTCGACCGGCGAGGTGCTGAACCTCACGCCCGAGATCATGGAGAAGCGCTTCCCGGGCGCCACGATGCGCGGCCGCCAGCTCGTCGCCGGCCTGTGCGTTCCGATGCGCTTCCGCGGCACCCCGATCGGCGTCGTGAGCGTCACCCGCACGAGCGGCGAGCCGTTCAGCGAGATGCACGCCAACATCCTCGCCTCCTTCGCCGAACACTGCGCCGCGACGGTCGTGAAGACGCACCACCACCGCGAGCTACTCACGCAGGTCCGCAAGACCGCCGAAGCCGCCGCGTAACCCGCTGGGGCGGAACGATTGAGACGAGCCGGGGCATGGTGCCCCGGCTCGTCTTCGTTTTGGGACCGTTCAGGTGCGGCAGTGCGATTACCGTCGGTCGCCCCCAGCCCGCGCGGGTGTAGACTTGGTCCGCGCCCAAACGGCCCCCTCGCCGCGGGTGTTGCCGTGCGCTCCCGACACCGCCGCGATACCACCCGGAGCTGCCCATGCCTGCGAACGTGCCCGTGAGTCAGGCGTTGTCCCGCGTGCTCTTCGCCGCCGGGGTCCTGATCTCGACGATCTCGCTGCCTGTCGCATCGCACGGGTACACGATGGCCACCGGCGTGTCGCCGATGGGATGCGGATCGGTCACGCGCTCGCCGGATCTTGCGAACTATTCTCCCGGAGTGAGCGTCACGCTGACGGCAGTCCCCCAGGCGGGCTTTCAGTTCCTCAAGTGGACGGGAGACGCCACCGGCACCACCAACCCGCTATCCGTCACGATGGACGGCTCCAAGCGTGTCATCGCGAACTACACCACCACCTCCGGCACGTCGCTTCTGGCGCTGTTCCCGGATCTCGCCGTTCTCGGAGGGGATGGCCCCGCAGCGCTTCAGGTCGCGGACGTCAATCACGATGGGCGCCCCGACATCGTCACGGCGGACCGCAACGGCAGCACGATCTCGCTCGTGCTCTGGCAGTACGGGGAGTCGCACGCCGACGCCGTGGCGTACCCGACCGGCGCAGATCCCTATCGGCTCATCCTCGCCGATCTGAACGCCGACGGCTGGGCGGATGCCGTCACCGCCAATCGACTCGACAACAGCGTCTCGGTGCTGATCAACGACAAACTCGGTGGATTCGAACCGAGGCAGGACTACGCGACGGGCTCTGATCCGCGCGGCCTCGTGGTCGTGGACATCAACTCGGATGGCCGGCCCGACATTGTGACCGCGAACTACGGTGGAAAGTCTCTGTCGAAGCTCCTCCAGAACGTCGACCACACGTTCGCCACACCGACGACGACGAACCTGAGTCCTCTCGTGCCGGAGGATCTCGCCGCGGCGAACGTGGATGGCGACGCGGCCGTGGACTTTATTGTCGGCGTCGCTTGGACATCGTCGTCCACGCCGGCAATTGTCGTGAAGGGCAACGGCGCGGGGACGGTTCAAGTGAGCAGCTCGGGATTCGGGTCGAGCGGGGCGACCAAGCGGGTCGTCGTTGCGGACGTGAACGGCGATAACAAGCCCGAGTTGTTCGCTTCAGGCTGGGGCCACGGCGGCGTCAACGTTCTGCCGGGCCTCGGAGGCGGAGTGTTTGGCGCTCCGACGTTGTACGCGGCGGGCGACGTGGATGAATCGGAAGCCTGGGGGGCCAGCGACATCAAGATTGTTGACCTCGACGGTGACGCCGGACTCGACATGGTGGTTGGCGGGGCCTTTGGCACGGAAGTGTCGGTCTGGCACGGATCCGGAGGCGTGTTCACCGACCGGAAGATCCTGCCGACGGGTCTGGGGATCGAAACGTTCTTCATCGACCAGCGTTACGCCCCGGCTGTTGCCACAGCGGATTTCGATGGCGACGGACGACTGGATCTCGCGGCGGCCAATTTCGATGACGATGAGGTGTCGGTGTTACTCGGCTGGGGCAACGGATCTTTCGGGCGGAACGAGATTCCATTCGCAGCCAGCCCAGCCTCTCAGCTGTTCGCTCTGGGCCATCTCGATGGTGACAGCGACATGGACATTGCGGTCGAGGGCAACGAATGCAGCCAGATGGGCTTTTGCGGGAACTCCGATCTTTTCGCCTTTCCTGGGAACGGAGACGGCACGTTTGGGTCCCAGGCGAACTTCACTGTCGACGGGCTAGGCACGGGCATCACACTCGGTAGGTTCACGGGTGATGCTCTCGATGACCTGGTTCTGAGTACGAGCGGCAACTTCGGCGGCGGCCCCTACCAGCTCATCACCTTTCCCGGCGACGGAGCAGGGGGATTTCTGGCCCCGATCAGTACGCAGGTCAGCTCCTCCGGCAGCTACGGACTCGCCGCGGGTAACTGGAACGGCGATGTCAACCGGGACGTAGTCCTCGGGGGAACGGTCTGGCTTGGGAATGGTGACGGCACCTTCACCGGCCCCGGCCCGACCGTTCTATCCGGGAACAACTATGGCGTCGCCGACTTCGATCGCGATGGCATCGTCGACCTGGTCACCGCCGCGACATCATCCCACGCCGTCGGGGTCATGCTGGGAAACGGCGACGGCAGCTTCGACGCCCCCGCCTACTTTGGAACGGACTCGAATCCTGTATGGGTGATTGCTGCGCACTTGAATGCCGACGCGTACGAAGACCTCGTGACCGCGAATGGCTCGAGCGTCTCGGTCCTCCTCGGCAACGGGGACGGTACGTTCGGAACCAAGATCGATCTGGCGGTTCCCGTCAGACCGAATCGTGTGGCCGCGGCGGATCTTAACGGCGATGGCCATGCTGATATCGCGTGCGGCGGCACGCTGGTCTCGGTGTTCGAGGGCCACGGGGACGGTACGTTCTCCAGGCGCTCGGACTACGAACCGTTCTCGCGGGCCGGCTTCGAGGCCCAATTGTCCGATCTCGAGATTGCAGACTTGGACGGTGACGCGCGACCGGATCTCTTCGTGGCTCTTGGAACGCCGGCAAGCACGCACAACACCACGCGCGCCCACATGTACATTCTCCACAACCTCGGTCCGGCTGTGTCGACCGCGACGCCGCTGCCCGAGCACGAAGTGCTCGAAACGGCGATCTCGGGGCTGATTCCCAATCCGAGCGTCGGCGTCATGCGCGTCGACTTCGCGGTGGCGCGCACGGGGCGGATGCAGCTCGAGGTGCTCGACGTCGCGGGTCGCGTCGTCGCGAGGCTGGTGGATGGTGTGCGCGAGCCGGGTCGCTACAGCGTGAAGTGGAACGGCCAGGCCGCGGGCAACCGTGCGGCACCCGGCCTGTACTTCGTGCGGCTCCGGGCGGCAGATCGCACAGTGGTGCGCAAGCTGGCGATGACGCGGTAAAGCGGGTGCGCTGGCGGTCGTCGACGCGGTAGAGTCTCCTCGTTCCCGCCCCCGCGGTGACACGAGGAGACTCCGATGTGCGAGCCAGCCGCAAGCGTGCGCCGTCCCCTGCTGTGCATCGTTCCGCCCTACCTGCTCGCGCACCTCGCGAGGAGCAAGGAGCCCCGCCTGCGCGGCGCCGCGGAAGCCGCGCTCCAGAGCCTGCTCGCGAGCGAGCGCCTGCGCGGCGCGCGTCACGCGGTGGGCGGCGCGGCACCGTTGCTCGCGACTCCGGCGGGTGCGCGGCGTCGCACGATCTACGACGCCGGGCACGGTGGGACGCTTCCGGGCACGATCGTGCGCAGCGAGGGTGACGCCGCCTCGAAGGACGCGTCGGTGAACGAGGCGTACGACGGTCTCGGCGCGACCTACGACCTGTTCCACGACATCTACGGGCGCAGCTCGATCGACGGCAAGGGCATGCGTCTCGACGCGACGGTCCACTATCGGCAGCGTTTCAACAACGCGTTCTGGGATGGCCGCCAGATGGTGTTCGGCGACGGCGACGACGTGATCTTCCTGCGCTTCACGCGCTGCCTCGATGTGATCGGGCACGAGCTGACGCACGGGGTGACCCAGTTCGAGGCCCGGCTCGAGTACTCCGCGCAGCCGGGCGCCTTGAACGAGAGCATGTCCGACGTGTTCGGCTCGCTCGTCAAGCAGTACGCCGCGGGCGAGACGGTCGAAAAGGCCGACTGGCTGATCGGCGCCGGACTGTTCGCGCGCGGCGTGAAGGGCGAGGCGCTGCGCTCGATGAAGGCGCCGGGCACCGCTTACGACGACCCGCGCATCGGCAAGGACCCGCAGCCCGCGCACATGAAGGACTACGTCGAGACCGACGACGACGACGGCGGCGTGCACATCAACTCGGGGATCCCGAACCGCGCGTTCTACCTGGCGGCCACGGCCCTCGGCGGCCGCGCGTGGGAGAAGGCGGGACGCATCTGGTATCGCGCGCTCGCCGACGCGCTCAAGCCGCGCGCCTCGTTCCAGGACGCGGCGCGTGCGACGACGGCGATGGCCGGTGCCGACTTCGACTCGGATGCGGCGAAGGCCGTGCGCGAGGCGTGGAGCGGCGTCGGCGTGACGTTCCGCGACACGCCGCGCAAGACGAAAGGAAGCCCTCGTGAAGATTCGGATCGTACAAACGGGCGGGTTCGGCGGGCTGCGCCGCGAGCGCGTCGTCGAAACCGATCGTCTGTCTGATTCCGAGCGTCACGCGATCGAGGGGCTCGTGCAGTCGAGCGCGTTCTTCGACCTGCCGGCGCGCAGCGGGAGCGGGCAGCCCGACGTGATCCGTTACCGGATGTCGGTCGAGATCTCGGGGCGGTCGCACGAGGTCACGTTCGACGACATGACCGAGAACGAGCCGCTGCGAAGCCTGGTGGCGCGGACGTTCGAGGAACACGATGCGTAGCGCGCGCGCCTCGGCGAGTCCATGCGTGCCCCGCTGAGGATCCGCCGCCCCGCTCCCGCCGGCGCCGGCGCACAGGGTGCGGTGCCGGACGACCCGATCGGGGGCTGGCTCGATCGACTCGTCCGGCTGATCCCGTCCGAGATCGTGATGGTGTATCTCGCCGGCCGGCCGCACGCCGGCTCGATTCCCGATCTCTGGCCCGCCATCTGCCTCGTACTGCTCGTGGTCGT
>JANLWK010000255.1:0-2895 GCA_031364505.1 Candidatus Eiseniibacteriota bacterium
CGACGAACGCCGCGAGAGATGGTTTGTGCGTCGCGAGGCCGGAACGCGCGGCACCGCTGGGCGCGGCGGGCGCGGGCGTATCGGCGTGCGCAGCGCGACCGGCCGCCTCGCCGCTCATGCGATGGGGCCGCCGCGCGCGAGCAGCGTCGTGAAACCGGCGCGCGTCAGCGCCGCCGCAAGCGCTTCGAGCCGCGCCACGGCCGCCGCGTGGTCGGGCACGACGAAAACTCCGTGGCCGAGTGGTGTCGCGGCCAGCTCGCGCAGCGTCTTCGCGAGCCCGAGATCATCCGGAGGCTCCGGCGGCGCATCGAGCAGGATCACGATCAGTTGCAGGCGTGGCACGCTCGACTCCCGGCCGGCGACGGTGACGTGCGCGCCGGCGCTCATCGCCCGGTGTTCATCCGTCGGTGCAGGTGGGAACGGTGGAGGGCTCGAGCATGCGGCGCCACACGACGGCGGCCGCCGCGGCGTCCTCGAGCGCGATCCCGGTCGAATCGAACAGCGTGATCTCGCGGTCCGACGTGCGGCCCGCCCGGTCACCGGCCACTACGGCGGCCAGCTCGGCGTGGACATCGGACAACCGCATGGCGCCCGCCTTGAGGGCATGGTGCAGGTCGCCGCTCTTCGCGCACTGGTCGAGATCGTCGACGACGACCGTGCAGCGCGCCATCAGCCCGGGATGGATCTCGCGCTTCGTGGGATGGTCCGCGCCGACCGCGGCGATGAAGGCCCCTTCCCGCACGTCGCCGGGCCCGAGCAGGAACTCCGTCGATGTCGTGCACGTGACGCATACATCGCTCGCGCGCGCCGCGGTCGCGAGGTCCGGGACGACCACGACGTCGAGCCCGAGGGCGGGGCCGTGATGGCGCGCGAACGCGTCGGCGCGCGGGCGGTCGCGATCGAACGCGTACACGCGGCGCAGCGGCAGCACGCGGCGCAAGGCCTCGAGCTGCGCCGGCGCCTGGTCGCCGCAGCCGCACACCGTGGCGACCTGCGAATCCGGTCGCGCCAGCAGGCGCGCGGCGACGGCGGTGGCGGCTGCCGTGCGGCGCAGCGTCACCTCGATCGAGTCCATCACGGCGAGCGGCCGGCCGTCGCGGGCATCGAGGAGCACGACGACGCCCTGGATCGTCGGCAGTCCGCGCGCGGGATGCCCCGGGAAGTTCCCGTTGGTCTTGACGGCGAGGCACGGCGTGAATGGCGGCCCGAGATCCAGCAACCCTGCCTTGACGTGAAATCCGCCGGCCTCGACCCGGAATGCGAGCGACAAGGACGGCGGCGCGAGGCCGTCTCCGCGCAGGCGGAACGCGCGCTCGACCGCTTCGATGCACGCGTCCCAATCGAGCCGCTCGGCGACGTCCGCACGATCGAGCAGGAGCGGCGCGCCGCTCATCGGGCGCTCCTGCCCGGACGCGGCCCGCGCGCGCCGCGCGCCGCGGTCGCCAGTGCGGCCGGCAGCGTGGGTGCCGGCGTGCCGCTGAGCGACCGGTGCAGGTCGTCGAACAGCATGGCGCCGCGCTCGAGCCGCGCCTCGTCGCCGGCGTGGGCCGCGACGATGCCGCCGATCAGCCGCTCGATCCCCGCCGTCTCGGCGTGCGCGTAGCGCGCATCCTTGAGGTCCAGGTCGTGAACGATCTCGGCGATGCGCGTGAGTGCGGGCGTCGCGCTGCCCGTGCGGGCAAGCAACGTCTCGAATGAGCAACGTCCACCTTCGTGCGTGAACGCGCCGCCGGGCAGGTCGAAGCCCAGTTCGCCGGCGCGCGCGGCGGTCGCGCCGGCGACGAAGCGGATCGGCGCGTTCGGATCGAGGAAGCGGCGGATGAACCACGCGCAGGCGATGCGGTCGACGTGCACGCCGCGCCGCGTCACCCACGCCCGCCCCACCCACTCCGACGCGCGACGCGCGCGTTCGCCGCGCGAGCGGGGCAGGCGGCGTGAGGCGAGCCGCGCGATCGCCGCCTCGGCCCCGGCGCGCCCGGGGGCTCCGAACGCGTCGAGGGTTCGCGTGCGCTCGAACTGCTTGCGCACCCGATCGAGTCCGCGCGGCGTGACGGCGCCTGTCCCGATGGCCTCGGCGACGAGTCGTGCCGCGGCCGCGCGCACCGCGCCATATTCGGCCTCGCGCTGGGCGTTGAACGTGTGGATCAGGCGCTCGGCGTCCTCGGCCCGGAAGCGGGCGTCGCAAACGTGCGCGTCGCCCCCGGCATCGCGGATCTCGCGGGCGACCGCGTCCAGCTCCTCGAGGGCGCCGTCGCGGGCCGGCAACGCGTACACCGCGTTCTTGAGCGGCACGGCCCCGGTGCGCGCGAGCAGCGTTCGGATGCGGGCTCTCAGATATAGCGGCCGTGCGGGAATCTGGTGGATCAGCAGGAGCCAGCGGTCGGTCGTCATGCGAATGAATGTAGCACTTGCCATAAATAACTAGCAACTGCTAGATTGTCGACTCCTACAAAGGAGGCGCCCCATGAAATGGATCACCCGCGAGAACGCGGCGGTGGATCGCATCGCCTGCCCGTGGCTCATCCGCCGCTTCGTCGATCCCCAGGCGGAGTTCCTGTTCGTTCACCCCGACCGCGTCCACGAGATGGCGCGTGAGCTGGGCGCCACACCGTTCGACGTCGACGGCGTGGAGCTGGGCCACGTCGATGGCCGCTGCTCGTTCGAGAGCATCGTGCTCAAGTACGGCCTCGATTCCGATCCGGCGCTCGTCCGCGTGGCGCAGATCATTCACGCCGCCGACATCACCGAGGACGCCGCGTCGGCGCCCGAGGGCTGCGGGCTCAAGGCAATCGCGTCCGGATTCCGCGTGCTGCACGGCCGGCGCGACGCGCTCAAGCTGGATCTCGAGACCCCGATGTACGACGCGCTCTACGCGTGGGCCGGCGCGCAGGTGGC
>JANLWK010000291.1:0-10245 GCA_031364505.1 Candidatus Eiseniibacteriota bacterium
TCGCGACGCTGGCGCTCGCGGGAGCGTTGCTCAGCAAGGAGACCGCCGGCGTCGTCCCGGTGGTCATGGTGCTCGCGATGGTGTGCATCCAGCGCGAGTCGTTGCGGACGGCGGCGCGCCGCATCGCCGGTCCCGTTGCGCTCACGCTTGCGTGGGTCGTCCTGCATCCCACGTTGCGCGCGCGCCTGCTCGGCCACGCGGCCGCGCCGGAGGCGGCTTCGGGTGTCACCGCGATGTCGGTGACGATCAAGTCGCTCGGCGCGTTCGTCAATTGCGAGCGGGTGCCACGCCCGGACTCCGGATTCCTCCCGGCCCTGTCCGAGGGACTTCCGGCGCTGATCATCCTCGTCCCGCTGCTCCTCACCATCGCGGGGGTCGGTAAATTCAAGTCGACGGCCGGTGATGCAGTCGATGCGCCCGATGCGTCGTCGCGCACGCGCGCCGCGACGTTCGGCGGCGCCTGGGCGGCACTCGCGCTCGTTCCGTTGTTCGCGCCGGGACTGGCGTGGGCCCCGTACTACGTGTTGCTCGCGGCGTGCGGGGCCTGGCTGGCGGCCGGTTGTCTGCTCGCGCCACGGCCCACGTGGGCGGTGGCGCTCGTCGCGGTCGTCGCCGTGCTCCAGCCGCTGGGCGCGCACACGCCGGCGTGGGAATGGGGCGCGCATTCGTTCCAGGCGCGCGCCGCGTACGTCACGAGCGGGCTCGAGCGGGCGCTCAAGCGGCATCACTCGCGACTCGAACCGCACTCGCGGCTGTTCTTCGCGGACGTGCCACAGAGCGCGGGGGTCGGGCAGGAGTGGTTCGATCCGGCGTTCCACGTGTGGTATCGCGACACGACGATTCACGGCGCGTTCCTGTCGGAGTACCGGACGCGCGACGCGTCGGAACCGGCGGGGCCGGACCTGTTCTTCCGTTTCGAGCCGCCGGATGGCTGGACCGAGATCCGGCTCGGTCCCGAGGACGCGCACCGGGCTCGCGCCGCGAACCCGCGCTGGCTCGACGACCACCGGCGCGTCGTGATCCAGCTCGGACGCGCGAACGACTGGCCGCGGGCGGCCGCCGAGCTCGAGAAGCTCGCCGTCGCGCGCCCCGACAACCCGGAGTTCCCCGCCTCGCTGGCGTTCGCGCTCGGGCGTCTCGGCGACGCCGCCGGTGCCGCGCGCTGGCAGGCGCGCGCCGATTCGCTCGCTCGCGCGGCCGCCGCTTCAGCGCCGCGCTGAATTGGCCGAAAACGTACGCATCGTGCGGACCGGCGCCGCTTGCGGCGGCCGCTTGGGCCCGCGCGCGGGCGCCGCTTGCGGCGGGCTCTGGTAGAGTGCCGATCCGGCCGCCGATCACGTTCCCGATACGACTCGCGATCGGGCGCCGCTCCCCGCTCATCCCCGGAAGGCACGGATGCCGAGTTTCGTCGAGCGACATTTCGGCCGTTCGCTGAGCGACGTGCAGGCGCTCGGGCCGGATCAGCGCGCGGCCGCAGCTCGATCGGCCATCCCCGACCTCCACTTCTTCTTCGACGAGGACCGCGCGCTCGGTGAACGCGCGGCGCCGGAACGCACCCGCGCGCTCGCCGTCGAGATCCACCGCGCGCTGTCGGAGGTCGAGCGGCACGGCGCCGCCCAGGAGTCGTCGGCGGGCACGCTGCGCGAGCGCATCGTCACCGACGCGCTGCTGCGCTCCGAGGCCGACCGCGACCAGAACGTGTATCTCGGCCGGCTCTTCACGCGCTCGCTCACGAACGCGCTGCCCGACGTGATCGTGCAGCCGGAGTCGCTGGCCGAGGTGACGGCGTTGTTCCGCTGGGCGCGCTCGCGGGGCGTGCCGCTCACGCTGCGCGGCGCGGGTACCACGGCGATGGGTGGCTCGGTGCCGAACGACGGCGGCATGACGCTCGACCTCTCGCGGCTCGATCGCGTCGACGTCGAAGCACGGGAAGGCACCGTGATCGTCGGTGCCGGAGCGCGCCTGCGGGTGATCCACGAACGGCTGGCCGAGCTGGGCCGCGCTCTGCCCGTCTACCCGTCGAACCTGGGCGGCACACTCGCGGGGTGGTTCGTTTCGGGCGGCTACGGCCTCAACGCGTTCTCCCAGGGCGGCATCCTGCCTCACGTGCTCGCCGTTGACGCCGTGCTGCCGGGCGGTGAGCACGTGCTGTTCCACGCCGACGGCCGGGTCGTCGTTCCCGGCGACGGCGACGCGCGCGTGGTGCTGGCGGCGGACCAGGCGGCGGGCTGGTTCCGGGGACGCGGCATGGATCACGTCACGATGGCGGATCTCGCCGCGAGCGAGGGCACGCTCGGGCTCGTGCTCCAGCTCACGGTACGGATCGAGCCGCGCCCGGAGCTCGGCGCGTTCCTGCTCGGCTTCGATGCGCGCGCTCGCGCGCTCGAGGCGATCGAGTGGGTCGCCCGCTCGTCGCCCGCGATGTTCCCGCGGCCGGCGAACCTCAAGCTGTTCTCGGCGTCACACGCGCACCATGTCGAACGCGTGTGGGCGCAGGAGGACGCACGCCCGGTGCGCGCCGTCGCGAGCACGCTCACGGCAGGCGACGCCATGCCGTGGACGCGCATCGCCGGCCCGCGCGAGCTGGGATTCGCGGCGACGACCGAGCGCCTGACGGCCGACACGTATCTGTTCGTCGATTTCACGTCGCTCGATGCGGCGCGCGCGTTCGCCGCATCGCTCGCCGCGTGCCCCGGCTCGCCCGCGGTGCTCGGTGAGCCGAGTGCGCGATTCGCGGCCGAGCGGTTCCGGCCGCAGCAGACCAAGCGCCTGGGGCCCGGGCTGCTCGCGGCGGAAGTGCTGTTGCCCGCCTCGCGACTCGCCGAGTTCCTGCCGGCGGCCGAGCGCGTGGCGGCCGGCGCGGGAGTCGAGCTGGATCACGAGGTCTACCTGCTCGACCGGGGACAGGCACTCGTGATCGCCGGGTACCTGACGGATCACCGTCGCGCCTCGTTCCACGTCGACCTGATGGTCGCGCCCGCGATCACCGAGCTGGCGATGAGCCGCTTCGGCGGCCGGCCCTACGTGCTCGGCCGCTGGCAGAGCGCCTGGTTCGAGCGTGCCGCGGGTGCGCACGCCGTACGCCTGCGCTCGATCCGCGCCTCCATGGATCCGAACGAGCTGGTGAATCGCGGCGTCTACACGGGGCTCCGGCTGCGCGGCCCGCTCGGTGGCATCGTGTCACGGACGTTCGAGCCGGGCATCGCGATGCTGAGCAACGTGCTCGCGACGCCGGCCGTCTCGTGGCTCGTGCGCGGGGCGCGCGCGCTGATGGCCGGGCTGCCGGGCCCGGCGGCGGGCCGCGGCGCGCCGGTGCCCGCATCGACGACTGCTGACGACGCGGCGCTTCACTGCGTGAACTGCGGCGAGTGCAACAGCGTGTGCCCGATCTTCCACGAGTCGAAGATCCGGCTGCCGCAGATGCTCACGCACATCGGCGAGTCCGTGCGCGCGGGCGAGGCGCCAGGCGCGACCGCCGGCACGCTGCTCGACCTGTGCATGCGCTGCGGCAACTGCGAAGAGGTCTGCCAGGCCGGCATCCCGCATCTCGATCTCTACGCCCGGACGCAGGAGAAGGTCGATCGCGAGATCCCGCCCGACCGTGAACGCCACGTCGCCATCCTCGCCGCGGTGCGCGGCTCGGCGCACTACCGCCGCGAGTTCCTCGACGTGCGCGAGGGCGGCTACCTGAAGCGCAGCCCGGTCGCCCTGCCCGGGGTCGCGCGCTACGTGCTGCTGCGCGCCGAGAACGACGCGGGCGCGGTATCGACATGCATTCATTGTGGCGCCTGCGTCGCGGTGTGCCCGACCGAGGCGAACCGCGAGTTCGAGGACGCCGATCCGCGCCTGATCACGACGATCCAGGACCGCTGCATCGGCTGCGGGACCTGCGTCGAGGTGTGCCCGGCGAACCTCGCCAACGGCGGTCGCACGCTGCGGGTGATGGAGGCTCCGACGCCGGACTGGTACCTGGCCATCGAGGAATACACGCGGGAAACCGCGTCGAAACAGCCGCCAAGCGAAGCCGCGTCGTTGCCGATACAATAGCCACACTGCATGCGGGTTTCCGGGGGGCTCCCGATTCGACGGGCTCCCGCGGAGGCCCATTCCAATACCGATCCGGCCGGACGGCGAAACGCTCGGCAGGGTGGGTCCACCCGGAGACACGGCATGACCCCGCATTCCCGCTTCGACTCACGCCTCGGCGCGCACCATCGCCGGCCCCGCAGCTTCGATTCACCCCGCCAGCCCGACGGACACCGCTCGCCGGTGAGCGCGTACTTCGGCCGCCACGTGCTAGACCTGATCAAGCTCAAGGAGCGGCTGCCGCGCGAGGCATACCAGGCACTGCTGGGCAGCCTGCGCAACGGCACGCCGCTGCCGCGCGAGACCGCCGAGACGATCGCGTCCGTTGCGCGCGAGTGGGCAACGTCCCACGGTGCCACGCACTTCACACACTGGTTCCAGCCGATGACCGGGCTCACCGCCGAGAAGCACGACAGCTTCATCGACCTGAACGTCCAGGTCGCCGGCGAACTGAAGGTGCTCGAGCGCTTCTCGGGCGGGCAGCTGATTCAGAGCGAGCCGGATGCCAGTTCGTTCCCGTCGGGCGGCGTGCGCAGCACGTTCGAGGCGCGCGGCTACACCGCGTGGGACCCCAGCTCGCCGATGTTCCTCGTCGAGAGCGAGAACGGGCGCACGTTGTGCGTGCCGTCGGTGTTCATCAGCTACTACGGCGAGAGCCTGGATCACAAGACGCCGCTGCTCCGGGCGCTCGATGCGCTCGACCGCCAGGCCGTGGCGTTCCTGAAGCTGCTCGGCGACGTCGACGTCCAGTCGGTGTCCGCGACACTCGGCTGCGAGCAGGAATACTTCCTCGTCGACCGCGACCACTTCGCGCTCCGCCCCGATCTCACGCTGTGCGAGCGCACGCTCGTGGGCGCGGCGTCGGCGCGCGGCCAGCAGTTCGAGGACCACTACTTCGGGTCGATCCCGCCACGCGTTCTGGCGTTCATGGAGGAGATGGAGTTCGAGCTGCACCGGCTCGGTATCCCCGTGAAGACGCGCCACAACGAGGTGGCGCCCATGCAGTTCGAGATGGCGCCGATCTTCGAGGACGTGAACATGGCGAACGACCACAACGCGCTCGCCATGGACATCATGCGCAAGGTGGCGCTGCGGCATCACCTCGTGTGCCTGTTCCACGAGAAGCCGTTCGCGGGGCTGAACGGCAGCGGCAAGCACTGCAACTGGAGCCTCGTCACCGACCGCGGCGAGAACCTGCTGGAGCCTGGCCGCACGCCGCACCAGAATCTGCGCTTCCTCGCGTTCATGGGCGTGTGCCTGAAGGCCGTGCACGATCACTCCGACGTGATCCGCTGGTCGGTGGCGAACGCCAACAACGATCTCAGGCTTGGCGCCAACGAGGCGCCGCCGGCGATCCTCAGCGTGTTTGTGGGCGACCTGCTCACGCGCGTGATCGAGCGCATCGCGTCGGGCAGCGGCGGGCAGGATCCCGAGCACCTGATGATCGAGACCGGCGTGGGCAAGCTGCCGCAGCTCGCGCGCGACAACACCGACCGCAACCGCACCTCGCCGTTCGCGTTCACGGGGAACAAGTTCGAATACCGCGCCGTCGGCAGCTCGGCGAACTGCGCCGGCCCGCTCACCATGCTCGTCGCGGCGGTCGCGGACGCGCTGGACCAGATGACCGCGCGGCTGAGACCCAAGCTCAACGGCTCGGGCGCGCGCGACCAGGCGGTGCTCGACCTGCTGCGCGAGGTGTTCACCGAGACCGCGAACATCCGCTTCGAGGGCAACGGTTACAGCGAGGAGTGGAAGCAGGAGGCGGCGCGCCGCGGCCTGCCGAACCTCCCCGACACGCCCAGCTCGATCGCGGCCATGCGGAACCCGAAGCGCACGGAGTTCCTGACGCGGCTCGGCATCCTGTCCGACAAGGAGCTGGCGAGCCGGCTCAACGTGTCGATCGAGCGTTACATCAAGACCGTGACGCTCGAGGCCGAGACGCTGATCGAGATGCTCAACACGCAGGTCATCCCCGCCGGCGAGCGCCAGCTGATTGAAACGGCCGAGGCCGCGGAGGCGTGGTCCGAGGCGGGCGTGAAGGGACCGGCGCTCGCGAGTCGCGCGAAGCAGGTCGCCGGCGTGCTCGGCGACGTCGTCACGAGCGTCGAGAAGCTGCAGGGCCTGCTCGTTCGCGACGGCGGCCACCACGACGAGGAGGCCGAGGCCAAGCTGCTCGCCGACCAGGTACGGCCGGCGATGGCGGCGGCGCGCGATGCCGCCGACCGGCTCGAGCATCTCGTCGCCGACGACCGGTGGTCTTTGCCGAAGTACCGCGAGATGCTGTTCGTGAAGTGACGTCATGACGACCGCCGACGCGAACGCCACGTGGGAAGACCTGCTCACCGCGGTCGTCGATCCGGACAGTTCCCGGCTCGGCGACGCGGCGGGCACGCGCTCGCTGCTGGGCTTCCTGCTGCGCCGCGCCGGCATCGATGAACACGCGTTCTGGGCGCTGCCGCGGGGCCGCCGCGGTCGTTTGTTCCTGTCCCACTACTCCCGCGTGTCGCGCGACATCGAGGCGCTCGAAGTCACCGCCTTCGACCTCGACAAGGTGCTCAAGGAGCGCTTCCGCCTGGAGCCGATGACAGTGGGCGCCCAGTGGCACCACGGGTTCTGGCGCTCGTACTTCTCGCACGCGGCGATCACGCACCCGGCGAACGACGGCCTGCGCGAGGAGTTCTCGACCGCCTGGGACATCGTGCGAAAGCACCCGGCGGTCGTGTTCCCCACGGCCGAGGGCTCGCGCGTCACACCGCTCCACGGCGTGCGGCTCGACCTGCCGATGATCGTCGGGCCGCTGCCACACACCAACGGCATCACGATGGAGCGCGCCTACCTCGAAGCGATCGCCGCACCCGACGGGGGCGGGCACATTCGGTCGCTCGTGGTCGTCGAGTGGCGGCACGTGTTCGAGCATCACGACGCGTACCGGCTCCACGCCTCGAACCTGGTGCCCCGGCTGGGCGCGCGCGAGGCCGACCTGCTCGATGCGCGCGGTGAGGAGGCCGATGTGCTCCGCGACGTGCTCGCGGGCTGCCGCGTGGCCGAGCTCACGTGGACGCCGGATCTCGACCGGCATCTCGCGCGGCTCGCTGCCCTGTTCCCGCGCCTGCTCGTCTCGGTGTTCGTCCGCTACGGCGGCGACGGTGCGGATGGCGCCGGCGACGCAGTCGGCTCCGGAGACCCCCGAGCCGCCGCGGGCGACGGCGCCCCGGCATCCTTCTGGGCGGCACTCGTGCGCGTGGTCGAGCACGAATCCGTGGCGCTGCTGCACCTGCATTCGGGCCGCCACAAGAGCTACCGGCTCGTGCCGCGCGTCGACGCATGGCTCAAGGCCCGCTTCCTCCGCGCGCGCGTCCAGCTCGTGAGCGCGGGCGGGAGTACCGACACGCAGGCCTCGGCCGCCACGGTCTACGAGTCCGTGCTGCTCGGCTCGAACGGCGGCGCGATGACGCACGTCGCCGGATTCGCGCTGCTCCCCGAGTTGATCGAGGTGCATCACGGCGCCGACGCCGCCGCGACGCTGGCGCTGCTGCGCGAGCGCGACCCCGGGTCGCTGCGCGAGCTGGCGCGCCACACGCTCACGTGCTGGCAGCACAGCATCCTCGACTTCCTGTCGTGCATGGGCATCGACGACATCCAGAAGACCTCGGGCAACACGATGGCCATCACGATGACCGCCGACTGGATGCGCGAGGTCGACACGCTGGCGACGCCGGAGTTCGGCTGCATGAACGCGGGGCTCAACACGCGCCGCGTCGCCGCCGAGCCGGTGCCCGCGTCGGTGCGCGCGCGCTACCGCGTCTCGACGTTGCTCGGAGAGTTGGAGCCCGATCTGCCCCTCGTGCTCGCGGCGCGGGTGCTGGCGGACGAGAGCGCGAACTATCACCTCGAGAACACGAACCGGAACCTGAGCGCCGACTTCCTCGAGGTCATCTACCGCATGGCCGCCGGCGAGATGCCGGGCGACGACGACTTCTTCATGCAGAGCGACATGGGCCCGCAGTCGCTCGACGGCGTGGGACTCAGGCTGTCGCGCGAATCGCTGCGGTGGTCGCTCGAGCGGCTGCGCCGCGACCCGTCGCTGCTCGACTACGTGTCGCTGGCGGTGCCGCGTGGGTTCACGCGGCCGGGTGCGGTGCCGCCGCGCGCGACCGTCGAGGTGCACGCGGCCGTCGGACTCGCGGGGGGCACCACGCGAAGCGTGGTCGGTGGCGCTCCCGTCGGCAAGCCGTTCGCGGCGTTCACGGCCGACGCGCACGGTGGCTTCGAGGTCACGCTCGAGCGCGGCCACGCGATCGAGGGTGCGCTCAGCGGCGGCGGCGCGCTGTGCCTCGTCGCGCGCAATCCAGAGGGCGGCGAGTCGCGCGTCGAGCTGACCGCTCGCGACCACGGCGGCCACGGCCACACGGTGCTGCGCGCCTCGGACGACGGCCGCGTCACTGTGCGGCGTGACCCACGCGGCGGCACGGTGTTCTCGGGCTTCGGGTTCCGCGAGCCGATCTGGCACGGGCCGGTGAGCCACGCCAGCATCTCCCTGGGTGCCGCGTCCGAAGACTTCCTGATGGCGCGTGTCGAGGGCAACGCGGGCCTCGCGATGACGTCGTCGGGCGAGGGCGGGCCGCTCAGGCTCGCGAGCGACGAGGACATGGCGTGGGAGAGCCTGCAGGCCGCGAGCGGTCACTTCGGCCTGCATGCCGCCGATCTCCGGCGCGTGCGCGACGTCGAGATCAAGATCAACCAGGGCGCGAAGCCCGGCAAGGGTGGGCGGCTCTCGGGCGCCAAGGTGACGCCGACGGTGAGCAAGGCGCGCAACATCCCGGTCGGCACCGACGCGCTGTCGCCCGATCCCAAGCACGACATCTATTCGATCGAGGACATGCCGGCCGAGGTCTGGCTGTGGCTGTTGTATCACAATCACTGCGGCATCAAGATCACCGGCTCCAATTACACGCGATACGTCGCGGCCGGCATGTGGTCGAACTTCGTCGTCGACTACCTGCTCGTCGACGCCGGCATCGGCGGCTCGGGGAACTACCACGCTGATTCCTCGCACGTGGGCTGGCCGGACCTGTTCCGCACCATGTTGCACACGCACGCGGCGCTCGTGTCCGAGAAGGTCGACCTCGACGGCTTGGGGACGCTCCAGCCGATCCGCGACTTGAACGGCGTGCCATTCGGCGCCGGTGGCGGCACGCGGCTGTTCGCCTCGGGTGGCCTGCGCGGCGAGCTGGACATGATCAAGGTGCTGATCGCGGGCGCCGACGGCCTGGTCGAGGCGAGCATCGGCAAGGCCGTCGCGTTCGGTTGCAACCAGTGCGGCAACTGCCATCTCGATTGCCCGCGCGGCGGCATCACGACCAAGCAGGAGCTGACCGTGCAGAACGACCGCGCGCTGATGCGGCAGCGGTTCCGCAACTGGACGGTGCTCAACCTGGTCAAGCTCGCCGTGCTCATCGACGCGCTCAACCGCGAGAGCGGGGCCCTCGGCGCCGACGGCGGCGTGGCCGACGCGTCGCGGCTGATCGACGACATCCGCATGCTGCGCGGGCGGACCGATCTGCTCACGATGCCGAAGCATCCGGCGGCCGCCGAGTCGCTGAACGGACACGCGACGGCGCCCCCGCAGGCGGAGCCGCAGGTGGAGCATGCGGCGGCCGAGCACGACTCCTGCCGCGTCGGCTCGCTCGCGGTGTCCGAGCCGGTGACGGTGGAGGCGATCTGGGAGGCGGCACGCCGCTCATACAACGGTGGCAACAATCGCGGCGGCGGCATCGACTTCGCGGGCTTCACGCCCGAGCCGCTGCGCGAGAAGACGTGTCTGATGTTCAACACCATCGGCCCCGACCGCGTGGACACCATGCGCGAGATGCTCGCGCACCTCGGCGGCTGCCAGTTCTTCGACGCGGCGGGCGTAGAGCATTCACTCGCCGAGGTCGCCGCGCGGCTCGACGAGTTTCGCCTGCCGGTGCGCGAGCGCTACGCGACTCCGGACGGCTGGCGGCGCGCGGCGCTGCGCGAGGATCCGGGCGACATCACCACGCTGTTCGTCCAGCTGCGCGACGACGTGCTCGCGCGCTACGCCGAGACGCTCATCGCGAGTCCGCACTGGCTCCAGCGCAAGACGCGCTACGGCGACATGCCGGACGCGGCCCTGCG
>JANLWK010000002.1:0-3752 GCA_031364505.1 Candidatus Eiseniibacteriota bacterium
GCGAGCGAGGCCGCGAGCAGCAGGGGCAGGCAAAGCATCATGATCGGACGCATGACCTACAATCCTACGCGTTCGCGTGCACGCCGCAAGCGCTCATTGTCAATCCTCGAGCAGCAATTCCTCGAGGCGCGCCTCCAGCTCGTCTCCGGCCGGCGGGGCGCCGGTCCACTGGGCGACGATCTGGCCACTGCGGTCGATGAGGAACGCGGCGGGGACGGCCTTCACGCGGTACGCGTCCCACGCGGGGTTCGTCTCCGAATCGACGGCCATGGGATAGGTGAACTTCTTCGACGTCACGAACTTCTTCACCTTCGCCATGCCGCCCTCGTCGATCGAGATGCCCACGACGCTGAACCCGCGCTCCACGTACTTCGCGTGCATCGCCTGCAGCTCGGGCATCGACTTGCGGCACGGCACGCACCACGTGGCCCAGAAGTCGAGCAGGACGACCTTGCCCTTCAGGCTCTCGTTCGAGATCGCGCTGCCGGAGAGACTCTTCAAATTGAACGCGGGAGCGGGGCGGGGAAACGTGGCCGGAACGTACGCCGCGGGATCCGCGTCGAACGCCTTCGCGCACTTCTCGGAGCAGAAGCCGTACTCCGTGCCTTCGTACGTGCGCACGGCCTTGACCGGCTCTGCTTCGGCCTCGCCCTCCGTCACCTTGCATACGAGGCACACAGCGGTCTTCGGCGCGGCCAGGACGTCGCGGGACGCGAGTCCGGCCACGAGCAGCAGCGTGGCCAGACCCGTCGCCAGAGCTGTCGCCAAACCCGTCCCAAGACCTGTCGAAAGCATCTTCTTCATCGCATCTCCTTTAGAAGCCCACGGACACGGCGACTCCGGCCCGTTCGAGCCACGCCCAGATCAATGTCATGCTGAACCGCGCCGTCGCGTACGTGCCGAGCAGGTGCGTCCGGTGCCCGTCGTACATGGGCTGCACCGAGACGCCGCGACCCAGTTCGATGTTCGCGCCGAACGGCAGGTTCCAGCCGCCATCCCATTCCGAATAGTTGAGGCTCGCGTACGGCGAGACGTGCAGCGCGGGCAGGTACTTCGCGGCCGTCACGTAGTACGCCTGCGTTCCCTCGGGCGACCCGATGCGGTCCGAGCTGGTGCCGAAGAACACGGCGGGACGCCGCTCCGTCTCGGTGAGCAGGAACCAGGTCACGAGCGGACCCACCTCGCCGGCGACCGGGTTGAATTCGGCGCCGAGCTGCAGCGTCGGGATCACCCGGTAGTTCGCGGTCATGCGCCAGCGCGGGCGTTCGAGTTGCGTGTCCACGTAGCGAAGTGAGGCCACCCATCGTGTCGTGAGTCCGCTCCCCCGGAGCGGCGCGCCCTCGCCGGGTCAGCCACTTCACGTCGGCGCCGAGGCCGTCGGCCGCGGCCGCTTCGGCAGCGCCGCGGCCGAGTCCGGCTCGGCGGACAACGCCTCGCTCGCGAATCCCGCGACGAGCGCGATGGTCATGAGACGACGCAGCATGGAGAGCCCTCCGACAAGCAATGAGTTCGACGAGTGAGCGGGTGCCCGCGCGTCGATTCAGCTGCGGAGCGGCTGGGACCTGATGAGGGGAGGAGGGTCCGGATGGGGAGCGGGCGCCGCGAGGGCGCCGGCGATCCGCGGGACGATCGCCGCGAAGTCGAACGACACGACCGCGAGCGGCGGGAGTGGCTCGGGCGCCGCGCTCACGGTCGCGACCGCGTGGCTCGCGGCGGCGAGCGCGCACGATCCGTCGGGCAGCACCGGGCAACTCGGAGCGTCTTCCTCGCAGCATGCCTCGTCGGCATGGCAGCACAGCGTCGTCGCCCACGTGGTGACCGGGCCCACGCCAAGAAGCAGGAACACGCAGAGTGCGCGGATCAGCATGGCCGGAAGGCTACACGAATCGGCTCTCGCCCCGACGCCCGCACGCCGCCGCACGGCGGGGGTGGTGATCACCCCCGCCGTGCCTGCGTGGCTAGGGCAGCACGATCATCCGGCGCGTCGCGTCGAAACCGAGCGCCTGGAGCCGGTAGAAGTAGATGCCCGCGCGCACGCGCGAGCCGTGGTCGTCGGTTACGTCCCAGCGCACGGTGTGATGGCCGGGGGAGACGTCGCCGGGCGTGATCGTGCGCACGGCGCGGCCCTGCGAGTCGTAGATGCGGATCGTCACGCTGCCCGCATCGCGCGCGAGCGCGTAGTGGATCAGGGTGCCGCGCGAGAGCGGGTTCGGGCGGTTCGCGAACAGCGCGAACTCGCTCGCGACCGGCGCATCGCCGACGTCGAGCGTCTCGCATACGTCGCCGGTGCCGTCGTAGTCGGAGTCGGACTGGTTGGGATTCCCCACGGCGGGGCAGTTGTCGCATGCATCGGCGAACGAGTCGCCGTCGGAGTCCGGCGCGTTCAGCAGCGACACCGCGGCGCCGCTTGCGACCAGCACGACGACCGACTCGCCATGGGCCGCATCACGCCCGCGACCGCCCGCACCGCCGGTACCGCCGTTGCCGCCGTTGCCACCGCCGCCGATCTCACCGGTGCCGGGCGCTCCCACGCCGCCCTGGCTGCTCGCACCGGGATTGCCGCCCGCGCCTCCGCTGCCGCCAACGCCCGCGCCGCCCGGTGTCGCCGTGCAGCACGCCAGCGTGCCGTTCGGTCCATTCGAGACGATGTAGAACCCGTACGTCGATCCGCCGCCGTACCCGCCGTCGCCGCCAGCGCCGCCCTGGCCGCCACCCCCCCCGCCGCCAGCACCCGAGCCGGCGCCGCTGACGCAGAAAAACCCGGTCTGGCCGCCGCCGCCACCGCCGCCGCCGCCGCCGCACGCGCCGCCGCCGTCGCCGCCGCTGTTCGCATGCAACGGCGTGAAGTACGTGGAGCGCTGCGCGCCGGTGATGGCGGGCCGATCGCCGGGGCTGAAGCCCGCACCCGTCAGGCCGTTCGCACCGGAGCCGCCGCCCAGCCCGTTCGCGCCGGGGGAGCAGCCGTTGTCGGTGCCGCGCGGGCCCGGGGTCCCCCCGGTGACGCACGCGGACGCCGTACCGCCGACGCCTCCGACACCGCCGTCGAAGGACGGGTCCCCACCGCCCGCGCCCCCGGCGCCGCCGCCCCCGCCGTTACGCCCGGTGTTGTTCTGGCCAGGGCCTCCCGGCTGGTTGCAGTTCGTAACCGCAGGCGCCTCGATGATGCCGCCGCCGCCCAGACCGCCTTTGCCGCCGTCGCCGCAGGCCGTTGGGACATCCTGGTCGCCGGCCGATCCGTTGGCGCCGTTCGCGCCATTCGCTCCCGACGCACCGGGTGACCCTGCCTGCCCGTTGCTTGCGTGTCCCGTCGACACCGTGACGCGCGTGAACCGGTAGTTGGTGCACGAGACGAGCCTGATGCCGTAGACGGTGCGGCCGAATTGGCTCGTGGTCGCGGTCGTTCCGCCGGGCAGCACGTCGAAATGCATGTCGCGCATCTCGAAGCTCGACATGCCGGCGACTTCGATCCCGGTGTAGATGCCGAGGCCGCCGGGCGTGACGAACAGCGGCGGAGTGATCGTGATCGACGTCGGTGTGCCGAGATCCTTCGTCCACGTGCCGGGATTGAAGTCGCCCTCGATCAATACGCCGCTCGGGAACGACAAGGTGGAGACGACGGCGTACGGCCCGCCCGCGACGCGAAGCGTCTCGCCGGGTGCCAGCGTGCCGAAGCCCGTCGTGAGATCGAGCGGATCCAGCCGGGTGCCCGCGCCACTCGGAGTGCCGCCCGGCGTGACGTACTTGGCGACCGC
>JANLWK010000342.1:0-1613 GCA_031364505.1 Candidatus Eiseniibacteriota bacterium
CCCGACGTGCCCTGCGTCAGCGATTCGAGCGCGGCTTCGAGCCGCGGCACGGCACGCGCGAGGAACGCGGTGTCGAGCGTCTGCTCGAAGTAGGCGCGCAGCGCCTGCACGTACCACAGCGTGGCGTCCGCCGTGCCGCCCGTTCCCTCGGTGCCGGTGGCTCGGAACAGCCCGTCGTCCAGCACGTCCAGGTACTGGTCCAGCGTTTCGCGCGCGAGCTCGAACCGGCCCGTGGCGAGCGCGAGGCCCGGCAGGGCGGCCAAGTGGTCGAGCGTCGCGTCACCCGTCGTGCCGGCGCCCGGCACGAGCCCAATGGAGCGGCGCCCGCCCGTGAGCGGCGTCTCGGAGAGATAGGCGTCCGCCTGCAGCACCAGCGTGCGCACCCACTCGGGCGCGTGCCGCGCGGGCGCCGCCTGCGCGCGCCGCCACGCGTCGAGCAGACCGCGCTCGTGCGCGTGCCGCCGCGACAGCGCCGAGATCAGCCCCAGCGGCCCCGCGTTCGCGCCGCCGGCGTCGCGGCGCGTGCTCGCGACGACCGTGAGATCGCCACCGGGTTCGAGCGTCGCGACGATCTCGGCCGCGAGCAAGTGATCCTCGCATCCGCGCCCGGGGTCGTGACCCTCGGCGTTCAGCCGGAAGCCGCGGTACCAGTCGTGGCGCGGATGGATCTCGGCGCCGGGCGCGAGCAGCCAGAGCGGGGTCGCGCCGTCGAATGCCTCGATGCGCAGCCCGCCCGTGGCGGGCTCGACGCGGGCGGTCCAGCCCCCGTCGGCGAGGGTTTCATGCGCCGCGCGGTGGTTGACGAGCACCGACAGGCGGAGCCGGGTCACCCCGGGCGCCGACCGCAGCCGGTACTGGACGTAGGTCGTGTTCTCGCCGCGCTCCATCCAGACGCGCTGGTCGAGGCGCGTACCGCCGATCGCCCACGTCCAGACGGGAACACCGTCCTCGAGCCGGGCGGATTCGAGATGCCGGTAGCCGGTGGGATCGATCGCACCGCTGGTCCAGGCGCTGGTATCGAGTGCGTGCGAGGCACCGCCGGTCTCGATCGTGGCAGCCAGCTTGGCGAGCAGCAGCATCGGGGAATCTGAGGACGCGAGGGCGGCGAACAGCATCCCGTGCCGCCGGTGCGACAATTCCCCGCTCAGGGCCCCGGCGGCGAACCCGCCGATGCCGTTGGTGACCCGCCATTCGAGGCGAGCCGCGACGTCTCGGTCGCCCAGCTCGCCGCGCCCATAGCGCAGCTCGTTCACACCAGCCTCCTTGCCGCGGCGCGAGTCCGATCCCTGTGTGAATCCGACGCCGACCGGCAGTGTATGACGCTTCGAGAATTCGCGCCAGCACGCGTTGACACTCCCATGCCCGCCCGATAGCGTGCCCGCCCCATGGCCGAACCCCATCATCCGCTCCCGAACACCGGCTGGATCGAGGCCATCGTCGGCAGCATGTACAGCGGCAAGACGGAGGAGCTGATCCGCCGCCTGCGCCGCGCGCAGATCGCCCGGCAGCGGGTCGAGATCTTCAAGCCGGCGATCGACGACCGCTACGCCGTCGACGCCATCGTTTCACACAGCGAGCTGCGCATTCCCTCGCGCGCGGTCAAGACGGCGAAG
>JANLWK010000346.1:0-5121 GCA_031364505.1 Candidatus Eiseniibacteriota bacterium
GAAGCCGCCCGTCGACATGGCGACCATCAGCCGCTTCCGGTTCGTCTCGTCCGGCAGGATCGTGTGCAGGCACTTGCCGCCGCCGCCCGGCTGCCACCGCTCGCGATGCGGATGATCCCAGAGCCCCTTCACGAGCGACCAGGTCTCGCCGCGATCCTTCGACACGAACAACGCCGAGGGTTCGACGCCGGCGTACATCGTTCTCGGCTCGCTCGCACGGCCGGGCTGGATCTGCCAGATGCGCGTCAGCGTCGTCTTCGTCTTGTCGGGAAAGCGGAGTGGAACGGCGTCGAGCTTCACCCAACTCGCGCCGTAGTCATCGCTCCAGTGGTAGAGCGGTCCCCAGTGCGGCATGCCGCCGCCGGCGTACAGGCGGGGCGAGGCGTAGCGCGTGTCGAGTGCCGCGGCGTACACGTTCTGCCCAGGGAAGTGCGGTCCGCCGCGCTCCCAGCGCTTCCGCGCGCCGTTGGAGCGGAACACGAACAGCCCCTTGATCGTGCCGACGAGGAGCACGACGTCGCCTGCCTTCGGTGCAACCTGCCGCGTCGCAACCATGCGATCCTCCGGTTAGTCCCACGCCGCGGCGGCGATGCTGACGATGGTGCCGTCGGGCTCGGTGCTGGGTGCGTAGTGGAGCAGCCGACCGCCGCGGACGTCGGCGCAGCGCAGCATCGCGTAGGTGGGAGCGAAGCCGCAGATGCGCGTCGAGTCCTCGTGCGACGCGATCGCCTGGTACCAGGCGTCGGCGTCGCCCGCGAGGGCCGCCGCCAACGCGGCCCGGTCCTTCGCCTCGGTCTCCTGCCGGACGCGGTCGTCGGGCGCGGGATCGCCGAACCGCGGGCCGATGTGCGAGAAGTCGACGCCGGCGACGTACGTCGTATCGCCGCCGAGCGTTCGTTCCGCGTCGCGCACGGCCTCGATCAGCGCCTCGAACTCCGGCGCCTCGCGCGGCGTGATGCCGTCCTCGACGAGCGCGTGGAAGCCGCCGCACAGGATCGGCACCAGCGTGAAGGGCCGGTCGCCGAGGCGGTGCTTGAGGTAGATCGCCTGGAACTCGATCGAGTGCTCGTCGCGATGCGCCAGCTCGCCGTGGTACGCCAGGTCGCCCAGCCGCGCCGCGACGTGGTCCACGAACGCCGTGTCGCACGTCACCCTTCCGAGCGGCGTCTCGAAGTGCTTGCGCGTCAGCGCGAACAGGTCGCCGAGCAGCGAATGGCCCGTGCCGAACACGACCACCCGCAGCGGCGCCGCGGGAGCGGCCGGCAGCTCGAGCATGGCTCGCGCGATCGTCGCACCCGCCCGGCGGGGGTCGAGGTGCGGCGCCATGAGGGCGCGCGGCGGCTTCGCCGGCGACGCGGGCGGCGGCGGCTCGCCGAGCGTCGCCGCTTCGGCCGCGTGCGCGTCGAGCGTGTGGCGCAGTTCGCCCGGATCCGCGGGGTACGAGCGCCCCTCGAGCGCGGCGGGCCGGATCTCGAGCGGGTGGTATGCGTCGCGCAGCGCCCGGAACGCGCGCTCGAAACGCGGCGAGTCGAGTAGCAGCATGGTGTCGAGCTGGCCGATGAAATCGCGCACGATGCCCGCGAGTCTCAGGTCCTTGTTCTCGCGCATGAGCAGCGTCGTCAAGTCGGCCATCGACACGGTGCCATCGAGTAGCTGGAGCAGCGGCAGCGCCTCCATCGACAGCACTGCCGGCTGATCGAGCACGCCCAGCGGATCACTCACGAGCAGCAGCTCGCGCTGGCCGTCGCTCACCGGCATCAGCACGAGCGGCCGGAGGCGCGGGTACTCGGGCAGGTCCTCGGGCGTATCTCGCGCGACCCCGGGCGGCAGGACGATGCCGCCCCGCGCTCCAATCGCTCCAGCGCCGGGCTCGGCGCCTTCGCCGGCGCTGCGGTCGGGCTCCGACGCCTCGCCGCCGCCCGGTAGCACGATGCGCGGCGCCACGTCGGGCTCGGCGCCCGGAATGATGATGCGCGGCCGCTGCGTTTCAGGGGAATCCGGCATGAACGCTCTCGATCAGGAGGGTGGGAGAGGACCGCGAATCACGCAGTCTAGCCGGGACTCATCGAGCCCCTCAACCCGGGAGCCTCTCGATCAGGCGCTCCTCGACCCGGCGAGCCGGCCGGCCGGCCGGATTCCGCGTGCACGAAACGCCGGGGTCGGTCATGATGCGCCCATCATGTTCCCCGCCATGATCCCGCACGCGCCGGGTTCGGCGCGCCCCGCCGCGTGAACCCATCGCGCGGCAGCGTCGCCTCGACCCGCATCGAAGTTCGCCTCGGCCGCAGCGAGACGCTGCCCGGCCGGCTGTGGAAGGCCGCGCACCCCCGCGCCATCGTCGCGGTGATCCACGGACTCGGCGAGCACTGCGGCCGCTACGAGGCGCTCGCGGGCGACCTCGTCCACGCGGGCTACACGGTCGCGGCGATGGACCTGCCGGGCCACGGCGAGGCCGCGGGGCCGCGCGGCGACATGCGATCGTGGGACGCCGTGCGGGACCACGCGGTCCAGGCGCTGTGGACGGCGCCGCTCACGACCGGAGACGTCGAGGGCGCCCCGCGCATCCTGATCGGCCACAGCATGGGCGGCGTCATGGCGCTCGACTACGCCCTCGCGCACCCGCGCGAGCTGACAGCCGTCGCGGCCAGTGCCCCCGGCCTGCGCAGCGCGATCCCGCCGTGGTGGAAACTCGTCCTCGCGAACGTGGCGCGTGTCGCCACGCCATCGGTGGGGTTCGCGACCGGGCTCGACGAGTCGGGCATGTCGCGCGATCCCGAGGTCGTGCGCGGGCGCGCCGAGGACCCGCGCGTTCACGACCGGGTGAGCCCGCGGCTCTACCACGACTTCAACGAGGCCCGGCAGCGCGTGCTGCGCGACGCGCGGCGGCTCGCCGTCCCCGCGCTACTGATGCACGGCGCCCGCGATCGCGTCGTCGACCCGGCCGGCACCGCGGAATTCGTCGCCGCGGCGCCGAAGGATCGGGTCAGCGAGATCATCTATCCGGAGGCCTATCACGAGCTGTTCAACGACTCGGATCGTACCCGCGTGATCGGCGACATGGTGAAGTGGATGGAGTGGGTGGCGCCGGCGGCCGTCGCGCGGCGCTGAAGGCACTGAAGGCACGGAAGCCGTTGAAGCCGTTGAAGCCACTGAAGCCACTGAAGCCACTGAAGCCGCTGAAGCCACTGAAGCCACTGAAGCCAGGGAGGCACACATGATGGGAGCCCTGTTCGCCGGCGCGTTCCTGCTGCCGGTCTGCGCCTTCGTGATCCTGATGGTCGCCGCGATGTGGATCATCTTCACGAAGGCGGGCCAGCCCGGGTGGGCGGCGATCATCCCGATCTACAACCTGTTCGTGAAGCTCCAGATCGTCGGACGGCCGTGGTGGTGGATGCTGCTGATGATCGTCCCGCTCGTGAACATCATCCTGTGGTTCATCATGTCGATCGACCTCGCGCGCAGCTTCGGCAAGGCGTCGTCGTATGGCGTCGGCCTGGCGCTGCTGCCGTTCATCTTCCACCCGATGCTCGCGTTCGGCTCGTCCCGTTACCAGGGGTCGCGGCCGGTCGCGTAGCGCCGCTCAGCGTTCGGCGTCGGCGACGGCGAGCACGCCTGCGACGGCTGCCCGCCAGCGCGCCATCTCCGAAGCGCGCCAGGCGCGCGTGCGCGCGGGCTCGAAGCGCCGCTCGACCTGGCGCGCGCGCGACAGCTCGTCCTGGTTCGACCACACGCCGGTCGCGAGCCCGGCGAGCAGTGCGGCGCCGAGTGCAGTGGTCTCGATCACGCGCGGCCGCTCGACCGGGATGCCGAGCAGGTCGGCCTGGAACTGCATCAGCACGTCGTTCGCGGCCGCGCCGCCGTCGACGCGCAGCGTCTTGAGCCGCGCCGCCCGCGCGCCGGGGCGCGTCGTGTCGCGCTCCATCGCCTCGACGACCTCGCGCGTCTGGAACGCCATGCTCTCGAGCGCCGCGCGCGCGACGTGGGCGCGCGTCGTGCCCCGGGTGAGCCCCGTCAGCGCGCCGCGCGCGTCGGGGCGCCAGCGCGGCGCCCCGAGCCCGACGAACGCGGGCACCAGCGTGACGCCGCCCGAGTCGTCGACCGAGCGCGCCAGATCGGCGGTATCGGCGGCATCGGCGATCAGGCCGAGTCCGTCGCGCAGCCACTGCACGGCAGCGCCCGCGATGAAGACGCTGCCCTCGAGCGCGTAGGCCGGCTCGCCGCGCGGACCGCAGGCCACCGTGGTGAGCAGTCCCGAGCGCGACGGCACGGGCCTGGCACCCGTGTGGAACAGCAGGAAGCAGCCGGTGCCGTACGTGTTCTTGGATTGCCCTGGCCTCACGCATCCCTGCCCGAACAGGGCCGCCTGCTGGTCGCCCGCGATGCCGGCGATCGGAATCCCGACGGGCAAGAATCCAAGTCCCCTCGTTCGCGCCACCTCGCCCGACGACGCCACGGCCTCGGGCAGCATCGCGCGCGGCACGCCGAACGTCGCGAGCAGCGCGTCGTCCCATCGCCGCCGCGCCAGGTTGAACAGCATCGTGCGCGACGCGTTCGTCACGTCGGTGACGTGGGCGGCGCCGCCCGAGAGCTTCCACACGAGCCAGCTGTCGATGGTGCCGAAGGCGACTTCGCCGCGCCGCGCGCGGGCGCGCAGGCCCGGCGTGTGACGCAGCAGCCACTCGAGCTTGGTCGCCGAGAAGTACGGATCGGCGACGAGACCCGTGCGGCGCCGGATGGACCGCTCGGCGCCCGAGCGGCGCAGCGCCGCGCAGCGCGGCGTGGTGCGCCGGTCCTGCCACACGATCGCGGGCGCCACGGGCGCGTGGCTCGCGCGGTCCCACACCAGCGTCGTCTCACGCTGGTTCGTGATGCCGATCGCCCGCACCGCCCCAGCTCCGGCGGCTCGGGCGTCTCCGGTGCCCGATTCGGCCAGCGCGGCCGCGACGGCCGCGCGCACGGAGTCCCAGATCTCCAGGCCGTCGTGCTCGACCCAGCCCGGGCGCGGGTAGTGCTGCGGCACGAGCGCGTAGCCGCGTGCGCGGACGTCGCCGCGCTCGTCGACGAGCAGCGCCGTCGTGCCCGTCGTGCCCTGGTCGATCGCCAGCACGAAACCGGTCATCG
>JANLWK010000364.1:0-1862 GCA_031364505.1 Candidatus Eiseniibacteriota bacterium
GGCCTTGGGCGCTCCGGCTTCCGCCTTGATGCGTTGCATCATCGCGCCCGTGCTGCCGCGAACCGAAGAGATCCTGATGTCGGGATACTTCTTGTTGAACTCCTCGGTGACCGCGTTGATCGCGTCGACACTGTTGGAGGAATAGAGGACGACCTCGCCCGCGGATACGGCGCCCGTGCCCAGAACGGCGGCGGCGGCAACGACAAGGGAAGCGATGCGGCTGGGGACCAGCGACTTCTTCATTCTGTGACTCCTGGGAAGATTGGATCGTTTATCGCGCCATCTTCCCGACAGTCTGCCATGTGCGGGTCGTCTGTTAGTATTCGCCGATGGGCGCCAAGCTCGCCATGTTCGCCAACGACCCGAATCCGCGCGTGTGCGAAGCGGGCGAGGCGATTTTCAGCACGTTCGACATGGGCTCCGAGATGTACGTCGTGATCGAGGGTGAGGTCGAGCTCAGGATCGGCTCACGGGTCCTGGAGACGCTCGGGGCCGGCGAGCCATTCGGCGAGATGGCACTGATCGACCAGGCACCCCGCACCGCCACCGCCATCGCGAAGACCGCCTGCAAGCTCGCCGTGATTCCCGAGAAGCGTTTCCTTTTCATGGTGCAGACGACGCCCCACTTCGCCCTCGAGATCATGAAAGTGATGGCCGACCGGCTGCGGAAGGCGAACGCGCAGATTTAGGGCTTCCTATCACTTCCACGCATTGCGGTAGCCTTCCTATCCGCGCGGACGTCCATCCTGCGAGCATGCAGCCCGACAACGACCCGCGACCCATCGCTCCCGAGCGTCCCGCCGACTCCATGTGCTGCCGGACGGGATGCATGCACTGCGTCTTCGATGTCTACGACGAGTCGATGACCCGTTACGAGAGGCTGTTGCGCGAGTGGGAAGCGCGGCGGCGCGGAGAGGCGGTCGAGGGCCACGCGAGGGTCGCCGGGGCAGAGCTCTACTACCGCGTGGTGGGCCGGGGGCGGCCGATCATCGTCATCCACGGCGGCCCGGATTTCGACCACACCTACCTGCTCCCTGACATGGATCGCCTCGCAGAGGCGTACCAGCTCATTTACTACGATCAGCGAGGCCGCGGGCGATCATGTGGCGAGGTGAACCTGGAAACCCTCGGCATCGAGACGTACGTCGACGACCTGGAGGGACTTCGCAGGCACCTCGACCTGGATCCGGTGGCGATCCTCGGCCATTCGTGGGGCGGAGTCGTGGCGATGCACTACGCGCTACGCCATCCCGCGCACCTCTCCCACATGGTGCTGCTGAATTCGGCGCCGGCCTCGAACGACGACGTGCTCGCCTCGCGTGCGGACCGCGTCCGAAGAAGGGCCAAACATATAGACGCGCTGACTACCCTCGAGCCCGCTTTCGAGCGCGGCGATCCGGAGGCGGTCGCGGAGTTCTATGCGATCGACTTCAGCTCCACGTTCAAGCGTCCCGAGGACGCACGGCGGCTGAACCTTCGGGCGACGCGCGAGCAGATCCTCAGCGGGAGAGCGATCGAGACCCGCCTGATGGAGGGCCTCATCTGGTCGCCGGGGTTCAGCCTGCTTCCCGAGCTCAAGTCGGTGCGCACGCCGACCCTGGTGATCCACGGAGACCTGGACTTCTTTGCGGTGAAGTCGTCGGCGCACATCGCCCAGGCCATCCCCGGTGCCCGGCTCGAGGTCCTGCACGACAGCGGACACTTCTCCTATATCGATGCTCCGGAGCAGGTGCGGGAAGCCCTGGTGGGTTTTTTTCAGGGTTCTTGATAAAATGGCGGCTGTCTTCAACCGCATGAAAGGAGGTGATCGTGAAAAAGGCCCTGAATTTCGCCGTTGCAGTGGTGATGGATCACGCAGCGCT
>JANLWK010000378.1:0-8227 GCA_031364505.1 Candidatus Eiseniibacteriota bacterium
CCAGAACGCGCTCCGCGCGGGCACCCGCGGCCGGGGGGGAGGCCCCGCGACTGCAGGCAGGAGCGCGTCCTCCGTGATGGTCCAGGAGCGGCCTTCCGCGTCGTCGAGCCGGTCCGGCGCGCGTTCCCTGGTGAAGACGACCCCGCCCGCCTCGTAGGCGCGGTGCGCGCCCGCGGCGGACGTGATCACGACGAGGTCGTGCCCGGCCAGGGTCAGTCTCTTCACTGGCTCGTGCTTCAGCAGGGCGGCCGCCACGGCCAGGGCCTGCGGCGGTCCGCTCGCGGGTGCGAGCAGGAGCGCCAGCGCTCCGCCGACCACGGCTCCCAGCGCGAATCCCACCAGGGGCCCGAAGCCGCGCGTATCGATCGAACCCTTGTCGTCATTCATGATCGTAGTCTCCGTTGTGCGAGGGAGGACGGCGAGTGAGGAACCGCCGAGTGAGGAGTTCGAGCAACTGGCCCGTACCGGCCTTGACGCCGCGTGCCACTGCGATCGCGGAGAAGACGGGCGGCTCGATCTCGTCCATGACGGCGGTGGACAGGGTCGCCGCCCGTTCTCCGAGGTGTTGAAAGCGCTTCACGACGTGTTGGGCCGGCGTCATGATCTCCCGGGCCGAGACGATGAGTTCGTGGGTCTCGAGCACGATTCGCTCCACCTGCGCCATCGAGACCTGGGCGGCGGCCGTCAGCCGAGCGGCCGCCTGCGTGAGACGGACCATGGTGACGATGGTCGTCACGACGATGGCGACGATCGCCAGCGTGACGATGACCACGCAGATCTGCACCAGCAATGGCATCACCGCACCACGACGTCACGATGCATGAGCTTGAGGACGACGATCACGAGAATGACCACGACGAGGACGCCGATGATCGCGCCCGTCGTGCCATCGGCGCCGCTCGGCAGGCCCTTCGTGGCGCTGGCGAGCGAGTGCAGATCCGCGTCGGACATCGTGACGAGACGCGCCTGCGCGTCCGCGGCGGTGACCCCGTAGTCGAGGAGCTTCTGCGCCACGACCTTGTTCTCGAGCGCACGCTGCGCCATCAGCAGGTCGGCGTCACGGGCGGAGGCGATGCTCGTGGATCCCGAGCCGCGCGAGGGCGCGAGACCCGCGGCGGCCGGGGCCACCTCGATCGCGCTCATGCAGAGAACCAACAGGACCGCCGTCCCCAGGCGAAGCCACTTCGGAAACCGATTCATCGTCCACCTCTCGTGTGCACGGGGTTCGCGCCGGCGTCGTTCGCCGGCCGCATGCCGCCCCGGATTCGTCAAGGTGCATTACCCGCCGGCACGACCCGCCTCCGAGTCACCGCGAGGAGCAGCAGCCCGACAACGACGCTGATGCCTCCCACGATCGGCGAAAGCGGGACGTTGCGATGTTCCGTGACGGTGGCCGTGATCGGCCCCGTGTCGAGAACCATCTTCTGGCGGCCATACGTGATGCCGCCGTACAGGAGCGACAGGACGCCGAGCGCGAAAATGATGAAACCGAGGGTCTTCATGTCATGCATCCCTTTCTTCGAAGCGGCGTGGGCAGACCACGCCGCGCTATGTCGCGGCGGTATGGGGCACGAATAGTGCCAGCGAGTGGCGGGACCCGGGACACACCCTCAAGTCCATCAGGGCGTAGCGGGTGCGGGCATCACCCGCGGTCACCGACCGAACTCGGAGCGGCAAGGGGATCGAAGAAACTTCAAGCGGCAGGCCGGATGTTCAAGTCGCCCGTCGCTACGACACCGGGGCTTGCTCTGCCAGGCCGCGCCGCTTGGCGAGGCTCCTCACGACCGCGACCAGTTCGTTCGGGTCCGTCGGCTTCGACAGGTACATCTGGAATCCGGCACTCAGGATGGTCACGCGGTCCTCGATCTTCGCATACGCCGTCAGCGCCACCGCGGGGACGACGCCGCCTCGCGCCGGTGTGCGGAGGCGGATCTTCCGGATCAGCGCGTAGCCGTCCTCGTCGGGCATGGCGATGTCGGAGACCAGGACATCCGGCCGCCAGGCTTCGAACACAACGAGCGCCTCGACGGCAGAACCGGCGGACTTCGCCTCCGCGCCGCATGCCTCGAACAGGACCACCAGCGCCTCACTCGCACTCGGCTCGTCATCCACGACCAGGACGCGCACGCCGTCCAGCTGACCCAGATCGAGCTCCGTCAGCGTGTCACGGGCAATCGGGTGCCTGCGCACGGGCTCAGCCGTCTCGCTAGACGTCGCCAGCAGGGGGAATTGCACGGTGAACGTCGTCCCCCGGGTAAGCCCCTCGCTGGCGGCGACGATTTCGCCTCCATGCAGCTCGACGATATGGCGAGCGATCGACAGCCCGAGGCCGAGACCCGCGTGACGCCGCATGGGTCCGCCGGTGGCCTGCCGGAACGGCTCGAACACGTGCGGGAGGAACCCGGCATCGATGCCGATCCCGCTGTCACTGACGGCGACCTCGACGTGCGAGTCCGCGCGCTGGAGGACGACCTGCACCCTGCCCCCCTTCGGCGTGAACTTGATGGCATTGGAGATCAGATTCGACATCACCTGCTGCAGGCGCTCCGAGTCGCCGGAAATCAGGCCCGCCCGCTCATCCAACACGAGTTGCAGGCGAATCTGCTTGGCATCGCTCGCGGGGACCTGGGCATCGGCCGCGGCCTTGATCACCGGCACCAGGTCGATCGGCCGCACATCGAGCCGGAACTTCCCCGACACGACCCGTGAGACATCGACGAGGTCATCGATCAGCTGGGCCTGGGACTTTACGTTGCGCTCGATCACTTCCAGGGCCCGCTTGGCCTTGTTCGTGTCGAGCGTGCCGCTCCGCAGCAGCTGCGTCCAGGTGAGGATCGGCGCGAGGGGGTTGCGGAGCTCGTGTGAAACGGTCGCGAGGAACTCGTCCTTCAGATGGCTGGCGGCTTCCACCTCCGACAACGTCGTCGTCGCTTCCGTCTGCGCATGCTCGGCTCTCGTTCGCGCGGTGGTCTGCACGCGGTAGCTGCGATCGAGTGCGGCGATGAGCAGCAGGCAGAGCAGCGCGAGCAGCAGGATCGTGGCGATCGTGATGACGACAACGAGGGTCTGGGCGCGGCTCACGGCCGCCTGCGCGGGCGCGAGGTTCCGACGCCTGGCCGACTCGGCATGCGCCACGAATGCCGCGAGCGACCGATCGAGTTGTTCGCCGTGGGCCAGGACCGAATTGTGGTCGAGGGCGGAGGCACGCTGCGGGGAACCGGGGATCACCAGTGCCCGTTCGAATGCTTCCTGATGCGCGCGTTCGGCGGCGAGGACCGCGTCCAGAAGTACCCGGCCCTCGGGATTCATGGTCCGCGCCCGCAGTTGCCCCGTCAGATCGCGTACCACGGCGCTGCCTGCGCGACCGGCGGGAGCGAACTCCCTTCCGCCGGTGAGGAGACACGCGTGGACGTCCGCGATGTTCCGGACGCCGACGAGCTGCAACGCGCGTGCGTCGGAGAGATCCCGGCCCTCGCCCGTGGCGACGTTGGCCATGTTCGCGATCAGGACTCGCGAGGCGAACAGGGAGCCCACGCTGGTCAGGATCGCCAGCAGGCAGACCAGGATCACACCGGTGATCAGCTTGCGTTGGAATGACCACTCAGCCACTGGAGTACCTCGTCCCGTGCAGGGATGGTGGAATCACCGCCGCGGGCGCCTACGAGTGTGGGGCTCCGCCCTGTGTTCCACAAGCGGTGACCTCGTTAGTGAACGCACGAATGGTGCCATGGCGGCTTGCAACCGGGCCCGGCCTACGCGGGCGATACGCCCTTCCGCGAGCTGCCCGGCTGCATTGGGACACGACGATTCCGCTGCAGGAACTTCAAAATGGCAGGAACTTCTATCCGGGATATGCAACTTCAACCTGAATCGGCCGTGCGAGCCCACGTCCGGCAATCGCAAGCGAACGCATACAGACTTTGCCTCGGAGCCACCGCAACGCACCGTCCCCGGGCATCTCGATGACTACCCGTCCCCAGAACACCTCTCGAGGCGGGATCCCCACCCGACGGCGCGATTCCGCGTTCACGCCCCCTTCGACCTGTAGGCAGATCGCATGCGGGAAGCGCGAGATGTCTCCAAAGCCTCGCATCACCCTGCTGCTGCTCTGGCCGCTGCTGTCGACCGTGTTCGGGTTCACGCAGGCATCCGCGACCACGGCTCTCGGTCGCCTTGAGCTGGTCCGCGCCGGGCGACGATGGATGGAACGGCCGGGCCACACGCTACGATCTTCGTTACTCGACGCGCGTGATCACGTCGGCGACCTTCAACTCCGCCCGTGCGGCGTCCGGGCTGCCAACCCCGAAGTTGCCCGGCGGTCGGGAGACGTACACCTTGCGTGGGTTGGCTCCCGAGTCGACGTACTACGCCGTGATCAAGACCGTCGATGACGCCGCCGGAGTCCGCGGCCGCTCGGGTCGACGTCTTCGATATTGCTGCGCGCCGCGTTCGAAGCCTGGAGCGGGGACAGCATGGAGCGGGCTCCGCGTCCGTGACCTGGGACCTGAGGGACCACCACGGCCACCGAGTCGCCCCCGGCGCCTACATCGTTCTCGTGAGCGCGGTCGGGCGGCAGTGGAGTCGGCGGGTCGTCGTCGTCGAATGACGCCGACGGCGTGCCCCGGTGATATTCGCGGGCACGGAACGTGCGGGTAGCGATGGCGAGAATCCGGCCGGAACCACTCTGTATTCCCAAGACATCGCCCGGCGCGCCGGTCGGATTCAAATTGCGCCCTCGCGTCCCAGGAAACCGCCATGCCCGACAAGTCCCTCGAAGAAGTCTTCATCGATGAGCTGGGCGACGTGTACGACGCCGAGAAGCGCCTGATCCACGCCCTGCCGAGACTAATCCAGCACGCCGATGCGGAATCCCTCAGGCTCGAGCTCCAGAGGCTGGTGGAGCGGTCCCGCCAACACCTGCTGCGGCTGGAGGGCGCCTTCGACCTGCTGGGGAGACCGGCGCGCCGGAACGGCTGCAATGCCATGCAGGGATTGATCACCGAGAGTGAATGCCTGGTGAGTGAATCGTCACAGGCGACGGTTCGCGACGCAGCGATCCTGGCCGCGGCACAGAAGATCGGTCACTACACGATCGCGACGTACACGACGTTGAGGGAGTGGGCGCAGCAACTCGGCCAGTGCGACGTCAGCGCGGTGCTCCAGCAAAGCCTCGACGAGTCGATCACCGCGGGTGAAAACCTGTCCCGCCTGGCGCTGACCCTGGACCATGCCGCCGCTCATGCGGAACAAGCCGCGGACAGCCCTAGCGTGTGTTGATGACCGCCGGGGCGGACACGGTGGCCCCGGCCTGGTTCCGATGGGCGAAGCAGCCGCCCCAGAGCATGAGGGAGATGCCCACGAACGCCGCGTAAGTGATGAGGGTTGCTCGCATGGTCAACGAAGATCTACGCGAGATCCATGCCAGCCGTGTCACCGGTCCACACGCGCGTCACGATGCCATCGAGGGCCCGCCAGGGGCGTTCCGCGGGCCGCACGTCGCTGTCGAGACCCGTGTGCGGCGCACGACGGGTGGAACGTCCTTCAAGAGTGCGTAGCATCTGCAATCCGGGTCTGACCGTTCGCTGAGCCGATCTGCCTGCCGGACGCCGGACTCGAGCCTCCCGCGTACACGTGCAGCCGGTTGTACAGCGTCTTCAGGCTGACCCCGAGGATCTCCGCCGCCTTCTTCTTGTCGCCGCCGCAGCGCTCGAGCGTCGCGAGGATGAGCCGGCGCTCGGATTCCTCGAGCGAGCCACCCGGGTCCGCCACTGGCGTTGCGAGACCATTCCCGGCCACGAGGTCCGCGAGTTCGATCGCGCCGTCGCTCATGATGAACGCGCGCTGCAGCTCGTTCTTGAGCTCGCGCACGTTGCCGGGCCACGGGTAGGCCTGGATGCGATCGCGCGCCGCGACACTCAGCCGCTTGGTGGCACCGCGCTCGGCGTTGAGAGTGTCCAGCACCTGGTCCGCCAGCAACAGCGAGTCCCCCTTGCGATGGCGCAGGGGCGGCAGAACGATCGGGAACACATTGATTCGGTAGTACAGGTCCTCGCGGAGCTTGCCGTCCAGCACCGCCTGCTTGGGGATGCGATTCGACGCCGCAATCAGGCGCACGTCCACCGGCACGCGCTGGTCGCCCCCGACCCGGAACAGATAGCCGGACTCGAGGACACGCAGCAGCTTGACCTGGAGCTCGATCGGCATCTCGGTGATCTCGTCCAGGAACAGCGTGCCGCCCGCCGCACGCTCGAAACAGCCGCGCCGAAGCTGCGTCGCGCCCGTGAAGCTGCCCCGCTCGTGACCGAACAGCTCGCTCTCGATCAGGTTGGGCGGAATGGAGCCACAGTCGAGCGGGAGGAATGGCCTTCGCCGCCGGCCGCTGAGCTCGAAGATCGTCTGCGCGACGAGCTCCTTGCCGGTGCCACTCTCGCCGGTGATGAACACGGTCGCATCGGTCGGCGCCACCTTGCTCATGAGGTCATACACACTCTGCATCGCGGGCGAGACACCGATCAGCCGCCCGAAGCGGCCGAACGCGCGAAGCTCGCCACGCAGGGTGCCGACCTCCTCCTTGAGCGACCGCAACCGCAGGACATGCGCCAGCACGGCCTTGAGCCGCCGGTTGTCCAGCGGCTTGGTGAGATAGTCCAGCGCGCCGAGCCGCAGGGCCTCGATCGCGGAATCGACCGTGGCCATGCCCGAGACGAGGACCACGTCCGACGTGGACGTGTCCCGGACGTCGCGGAGCAGCCCGATGCCATCGCCGTCGGGCAACATGAGGTCGATCAACACGAGATCCCGCGGCCCGTTCGCGAGGTGCTCGCGAGCCTCACTCAGTGAGCGGGCGCACGTCACCGCGAACCCTTCCTGGGTTGCGATTTCCGTCACGCCCTCCAGAAAATCGGCGTCATCGTCGACGAACAGCGCTTGGAGCGTCATGGCCAGCACAATCCTCTCGTTGAAGCCTGAATCGACTACACCTTTTTCGAGCGTGACCGGTGGGCTCGCGTCGAAGCCCCCCAGCCGGGCCGGCTACCGCCGGGACACTCCCTGCGAACGACGGCCCTTCCTCAGCGTGTGCAACGCCTCGCGGCAGATTTCCAGCTCGAGCGTCTGCTTCCCCACCAGGAGTTGCAGCTCACGGATGTACTGATCCGCTCGGAGCTCGGTCACCGATGCAGCGTGCCCACGGGTTCCGTTCGCGTTGACCAGGCCCCGGGGTGCGCTTCGTTTCCAGCGATGCAGCAGACTCTGCGCGATGCCCAACTTGCGACCGAGTTCGGCGAGCGTCAGCTCGCCGCGAAGGACTCGCCCGATCTGCTCACGCTTGAACTCGGCGGTGAAAATCCGCCGGCCATCCGACTTGCGCGGAATGCGTGCCATCTCGGGTCCGCAGGCCCTACTGACGCACGGCCACGGCCTCGTCGGTCGTGAACGTGAGCTCAGTGCCAGACTTGAGCACGACCTGGTAGCCGTCCGATGCGGCGACGACACCCGTCGCGGCTCCACCGCCGACCACCGCTCCGATGACCGTACCCTTCGTCGAGCCGCTGGCGGCCTGGCCGATCAGTGCACCGGCCGCGGCGGAACCGGCGATCGCACCCAGGTTCCGGGCCCGCGTCGAGCCCGCGATGATCGCCTCCGTGCTGCCATGCACGGCATACGTGTGGCCCGCGACGGTGATCGACGTCATGCGCAGGTCGAGCATGGCACGATCGCCCTTCTGCGCCGGCTTGGCCGACGTGACGTTGCCGGCGACCGCGCTACCCGACGGAATCCCCGCCGGCCCGTTGACCACGGTTCCGTGCCACGCCGTGCCGACGGCGTCCGTCTTGGAAGACAGGGGGCCGCCGAGCGCGACCTGGATCGATGTTCCAGACGGCAGGGTCATGGTGTTGGCTGCAGGACTCGCGTGGTCCGTGTTGCTCGTCCCGTTCTCGGCGACTTTCGTTTCATTGCATGCGGAAAGGCCCGTGACCGCGGCCAGTGCGCAGATGAGCATCCAGTGGGTGTGACGCATGACTTACTCCTTGAGAAATGGGCGGACTCCTGCCGCGTTGCGGCGGTTGCCACCCGATATGGACACGCAGGGATTGAATCGCGTCGTGGTTCTATCGAACCGTCGCGATATACAGCCGAAGAGGACCGGCCGCAGGCCAACCGAAGATGGTTGGTTAGGCGATTCGCGGCTCGCGCGGACTGGGGGCTGAACCTCGGGCCGTCCCGT
>JANLWK010000393.1:0-7286 GCA_031364505.1 Candidatus Eiseniibacteriota bacterium
TGCGAGGAGATGATGTGGGACCAGGGCTACTTCCTGGACCCCGCGACGCGGCTGTTCCAGCTGCGCGACCTGCTGTTCCGCGCGTGCCGCGCCGTGATCGACGTGCGGCTCCAGTCCGGCCGTATGGGCTTCGACGAAGCCGTCGACTACCTCGTCGGCGAGGCGATGATCGAGCCCGTCAACGCGCGCAGCGAGGTGCGCCGCTACGTCCTGTGCCCGACGCAGCCGCCGAGCTTCCTCGTCGGCAAGCTCGACATCCTGGCACTGCGCGACGAGACGAAGGCGCGCCTCGGCGACCGCTTCGACCTCCACGACTTCCACGCCGGCCTGCTCGCGGGCGGCGCGTTGCCCGTGTCACTGGTGCGCGACGAGGTCGGCGAGCGCGTGAAGGCTCGGTAGCGGTCGGGTTGCAACGTGATCGGCGAGTGTCGCGAGCGGTACACGAGGAGCGCTTCGAGGTGTGGTGGCGGCGGCGCGGCACCGTACTGGCGCGCGCGGGCGGCGAGCCGCCGGATGTGGTGGAGGCTGTTGAGATCTGGCCCGCGTTGAAGGCACGACGGCGGCGGTGGGCAGAACTGCTGCGGCTGGTGTTCAAGGTGGACGTCGAAGTAGAGTCGACATCACGCGCATGGAGGTTCTATCCTTGAGCGCCATAGGCTGATGGCCGTAGTCCGAGGGCCGCCATGCCCGTTCCCATCCGTGCCACCGGGACCTCGAGCGTCGTCGTTGCGTTGATCGCGACGACCGTCTCGGTCCATGCCGCGGCCGCCGCTGAACCCTCCTTGCCGCGATTCGTCGCCGGCGGCAGCCGGTACATCGCGGCAGACTCTTCGTATCGCGTGGGCGGCAAGACGGCGCTCCCGGAAGCGATCGAAGCGATTCGTCCCAAGGTCATGGCGTATCGACTCGCCGAGGCGGAGAGCCTGACGGTCGCCCTGCTGCGCGTTGTGAAACGGGAGCGACCCGATTCTGCCCAGGTGGGAATCGTCGAAGGGTTCCTCCTCTACATCCTCGACGAAGCGGGTGATCGCAAGCGATTGGCCGAGGCGGAGCAGCTCGGCTTGCAGGCGCTCGCAATCCTCGAGCGCACGCGTGGCCGCGACCACCCCACGCTCGGCTTCGTGCTCGGTTCGCTGGCGGGCGTGTTGGCGGAACGTCGCGAGTTCGAGCGCGCCAAGTCGCTCCTGGACCGAAGTCTGGCGCTACGCGAGAGGGCACTCGGTCCGGATCATCCCGACGTCGCTCTGGCGCTCCTGGACCTGCGCTCCTATTGCGAGAAGCGCGGAGACTACCCGTGCATGAAAGCCATGGCGGAACGCGCACTAGCCATCAATGAGCGCGCGCTCGGTCCCGACCACTTCCGCACGAACAAGAGCCGTCACGGACTCGCCTTCGCGCTGTGGAAGATGGGCCGGCATCGTGAGGCGGCGCGACTCATGCGCCAGGTCGCGGACTGGTCCCAGCGGGTCAATGGTCCCGACCATCCGAACACCGTGAAGACGAAGATGCTGCTCGGCACTTTCCTCAAAGACGCTGGGGATGGCGCGAACGCGCGCGCAGTGTTCGAGGCCAACATCGCCACGATCGAGCGCCTGGGCATGCAGAACGATCAGAACTACCTCTACGACGAGAATCTCAATTCGCTTTCATTGACGCTCAAGGACCTCGGGGATCTGGCGCGCGCGCGCGTCATCTCGGAGCGATACCTCGCGATGACGATCGCTGATGGCAGACCGTCCAGCGTCGCCATGGCCGCGTTCAACCACGGCCAGCTGCTCGAGGAGCTGGGTGACGAACTCGGCGCGACGCCGCTGTTCCAGCGGGCGCTCGAGCTCGACCAGAAGGAGAATGGCCCCGAGCACGACTACGTCGCACAGGACCTTCTCAATCTGGGCACCGCGCAGCATCGCACCGGCCGGCGCGAGGAGTCGGAACGGAACATTCGGCGTGCCATCGACATCTGGACCAAGATCGATCAGCAGCCGCGGCTCGCCGAGGGTTTGTCCGGACTGGGCACGCTGCGCCTGAGTCAGGGACGTTACGCTGAGGCCGAATCCCTGTTCCGCCGTGCGGTCCAGATCGTGGAACGGGTGTGGACTCCATCTCATCCTCAGGCCGTGGGGAACCGCACGAACATGGCGCTGGCGGCCCTTGGGCGCGGCGAGATCGACAGCGCGTTCGCCTGGTCGCGGGAGGCCGAGAACGACGGCCGCGAGCAGATGCGGCTGTCCCTGCGCGTACTGCCCGAGCGCCAGGCGATGCAGTACGCGGTGACCCGAAAGCGCGGCCTCGATCTCATGCTCGAGCTCGCGGCGCGCGCCCCTTCGTCCGCTCGCAGCGGCGACGCCTACGACGCGCTCATCCGCTCGCGCGCGCTCGTCGTGGACGAGATGGCGGCGCGCAGTCGCATCCTCGCCACCGCCGGAGGCGACACCGCGTTCGCCGAGCTGCGAGCCTCGCGCGAGAAGCTTTCCGAGCTGATCCTGCGCGGCGTCGCGGATGATTCCCCGAGCGCGTTCCGCGACAGCCTCGAGCGCGCTCGCCAGCGCAAGGAGGCCGCCGAAGAAGCTCTCGCGCAGCGCGGTGCCCCGTTCCGGCGCGAGCGCGACGAGATCCGCATCGGCTATCCGGAAGTCCTTGCCGCGTTGCCGGAAGGGGCCAGCCTCGTGTCCTACGTGCGCACCGAGCGTGAATCACGGCGCATCCTGCGCGAGGGCGAGCCGATGCCACGCGACCGCGTTCCGATGTACGCGGCGGTCGTGCTCACCCGCGGCGATGCCGGGGCGCCGCGCGTTCTCGACCTGGGACCCGCGGCGCCGATCGACTCGCTCGTCCTGCGCTGGCGGGAGCTGGCCGGCAAGCGCGTCGAGGGTCCTGGAACCGGTCTGCATGCACGTGCGTGCGGCCGCGCCGGCGACGCGTTGCGCGCGGCCGTTTGGGACCCCATTGCCGCTTGGGTGGGCCGAAGCACCATGACCCTCCTCGTTCCCGATGGTGCTCTTCAGCTCGTGAACTTCGCTGCGCTGCCTGCAGCCGATGGCCGTTTCCTGGTCGAAAGCGGATCCGTGATGCACCTGTTGACGACGGAGCGCGACCTCGTGCCGTCGCGAGTGCCGCGCACAGCTGCCGAGCCGCTCCTCGCGATGGGCGCGCCCGAGTTCGACGCCGAAGCCTTCGTGGCGACGACCGAGGACCCCGACCGTCCTCTGCGCGGTCCACGCTCCTTGTGTGGATCCGCGTTCGAGGCGCAGTTCCCGGCGCTGCCGGCGACCGAGCGCGAGGTGGTGGACCTGGTGCGCCGCTGGCAGCGCGTCGGGCGCGGGCACCGTGGCACGAGCTCGCATGCGCCCAGCATCCGCATCGGCCCCGCGGCGACGGAAGCTGCATTCAAGGAGATCGCGCCGAAATTCGAGATGCTGCACCTTGCGACACACGGGTTCTTCGCCGGCTCTCGCTGCGCGAATCGCGCGCCGGTCGCGCCGGGGCACGCGGCAGATTCTTCGATCGCCTCCTTCACCGCGAGCGTTGCGCGCGAGAATCCGCTGCTGCTCTCGGGTCTCGCCTGGTCGGGTGCCAACCGGCGATCCCCGTCCGGTGCGGAGGATGGTCTCCTGACGGCGGAGGAGATCGCGGCGTTGGACCTGTCCGCGACACGGCTCGCCGTGCTCTCCGCATGCGAGACCGGCGTCGGCGAGGTGACCGCGAGCGAGGGCGTGCTCGGCCTGCGCCGCGCCTTCAGGCTCGCCGGGACGCGCACGTTGATCATGAGTCTGTGGCCGGTCGAGGACGCGGCGGCGCAAGCGTGGATGGCCGAATTCTACGACGCATATCTGCACGGCCGTGGGGACGTCGCACACGCGGTGCGCGCGGCCAGCCTCAAGCTCCTGCGCGTCGGCCGGAGTGGCCCACCTTCGTCCTGGGGCGCATTCGTCGCCATCGGCGACTGGCGCTGAGCCGCGGTGCGCCCGGCGCACCTGGGCGCACCTGAGGCGCAGCGCTTCGCGAAAGATCGCCGGACACCAGACGCAACGGAGATCACCACGAAGCGCCTCGTCACTCTCTTCGTCCTGGCCATGCTGCCGTGGGACCGCGCGCCGGGCGTGGCAAGGCCGGAGCTCATTTGGTGCGCCGCGAAGGAATCGAACCTTCAACCTACTGATTGAGAGACGCTAACCGTCGCTGGCACGAAGCGATTGCCGCACAAGGTATTGCGAAAGCTGGCAAGTATTTGCGCCGAGAGCGCAAAGGCATCGGCAGGAATCCGTGGGCACGCGAAGGAGCCCTGAAACGGGACCACTTGTCCCGTTTCGCCGTGGATGCTATCTGGGCTCGTCGTGTCTCACCTGAACCACTCCTGCGCCGGGCGACCGAGAAAATCCTGAAGCGGGACTCCGCTGTCGCCCACGAGCCAGGCCTTGGACTTTGGGTAGCGCTTCCGAAACGCAGCGAGTCCGCTCACCCGGTCGCTGCGTCCGCTCTTCACCTCCACCGCCCAGGTCTGCGCACCGTGGCTGACGACGAAGTCCACTTCCTCACCCGCGTCTCGCCAGTAGGTTACGCTCCATGGCGGCCCCTGCAAGTGATTCAACAGATGAGATCCAACGGCATTCTCGGTCAGCCTCCCCCACCACGGGCCATCCGCGAAGGCCTGATCGAATGTCTTGAGCGAGATCGCGTTCACCAGTGCATTGTTCCAGAGGATGAGCTTGGGACTGCTTCCCCGTTTGCGCTCCTGACCTTTCGAAAAAAGCTCCAGGCCGCTCGCGAGGAATGCGGTCTCGAGCAGTCGCAAATAGTTCGCGAGCGTGACCGTGTTCCCAGCGTCGTCCAGCTGGCCAAGCATCTTGTTGTACGAGAGGATCTGCGCGGGATACGTGGCGGCCAACCCGAACAGGTGTCGCAGCAGCGCGGGTTTCGTGATTGTCTGCATCTGAATCACGTCGCGCGAGAGAACCGTCTCGATCAGCGAATCGGCCACGTAGCGCTTCCACTGCAGCTCGTCGTCGGCCATGGCCGCGGGACCAGGATAGCCTCCGAAGTAGATCCAGCGGTCCACGCCCCAACCGAACGCGTCGCGACATTCGGGCCAGGACCAGTGCGTTGCAACGGTGGAGGAAGAATCGGCCGGCCAGGCTCTCGGTCAGGCCGCGTTGAACCAGCAGGGCCGAGGAGCCGAGAAGCACGGGGTACACTTTGACGCCGGAGCGAACCTCCGCGTCCCATAGCCGCTTCACGACTTCGCTCCAGCCGCGCACCTTCTGGATCTCATCCAGCACGAGCAACAGCCGATGCTTGCTCGAAACCGCCTTGGCCCGGGCCAGCCGCCACTGAGTTTCGATCCATTCCGGCGGATGAGGCAGCGCCGCGTCTGCGGACGCGGTATGGCTTGGCCACCCGAGTCGCTTCTCGACCTGACTCGCGGCGGTGGTTTTTCCCACCTGCCGGGGCCCGATGACCACTTGGAGCAAGGGCGGCCTTCGTTTCAGGGCGGCCTCGATCTCACCAGATCGACATTGACCATTCGGCGAGCCGCAAACTCGCCCACGCCGGAGGAGCCGCGAACCATGCAACCGAACCGAGCCGTACATCACACGTCCGGCCCACGTCTCCGGTGGCGTCCACCGTCTGGGGTGTGGACGCTCGAGACCGTGGATGCCGCCGGGTCCGTGGGCTCTTTCACCTCGCTGGCGCTGGACGCCCAGGGCAACCCACGCATCAGCTACTACGACATCACCAATGGGGACCTCAAGTACGCGAGCAAGAATGGCGGGGTGTGGACTCTCGAGACCGTGGATGCCGCCGGGTCCGTGGGCTCTTTCACCTCGCTGGCGCTGGACGCCCAGGGCAACCCACGCATCAGCTACTACGACTTCACCAATGGGGACCTCAAGTACGCGAGCAAGAGTGGCGGGGTGTGGACGATCGAGACGGTGGACGCCACCGGAGACGTTGGCACTTACACCTCGCTGGCGCTGGACGACGAAAGCAACCCCCACATTAGCTACCTCGACATCACAAACTTCGACCTCAAGTACGCGAGCAAGAGCGGTGGTGTATGGACGATCGAGACATTGGACGCCGCTGGATCCGTCGGCGCACAAACCTCCTTGGCGCTCGACACGCAGGGCAACCCCCGCATTAGCTACACTGATTTCACCGCCCTCACCCGCCTCAAGTACGCCTCCGCCGCGATCGAGGTCTCCTCACCCGCCCCCGGCGACAACTGGCCCGTGGGCGCCTCGCGCACCGTCACCTGGGACGGCACCGGGCGCGTCGATCTCTTTCTGTCGCTCGACGGCGGCAACTCGTGGCAGCTCCAGGAGTCTGGACTCAGCGGTGGCGAGTACCGGATGGTCGTCCCTCACACGCCCACCAAGTTCGGGCAGTTCAAGCTCGACCGTGCGGTACCCGCGAGCCGCGCGCGCACCGGTGGCTTCTTCACCATCCAGACCTCGATCTCGCTGCTGAGCCTCGTCGTGGCACTCGCCCCCAACGGCGGAGCGCAGCTGAGCTGGGCGACAGACCCCGGCCCCGCCGACCTCGCCGGCTACCGGCTGGAGCGCGCGAGTGCCGGCACCGGCTGGAGCACGCTGGTGTCGCTGACACGCGAAACTCGTCACACGGACGCTACCGGTGCAGCGGGAGACAGGTATCGCCTGACCGCGGTGAACGGGCTGGGGCAGGAGCTGTTGCTAGGCGAGACGAGGCTGATGCCGGCGCGACCGCTCGCGGCGTGGCCGCTGCCGTATCGCAACGGCGAGCTGAACGTGAGCTTCGCGATCTCCGGCCGCATCGGCGCACACGGCGGTGAGGCCAAGGTGGGCCTCTACGACGTTTCGGGACGGCTCGTGCGGGTGCTCGCGCGTGGAGGCTTCCAAGGAGCGCAGCAGGCGGTGAGATGGGACGGCCGAGACGACGAGGGCAACCTGGTTCGCTCGGGGCTCTACTTCCTGCGGGCCGAAAGCGGTGGCGAACGCAATGAGCTGAAGGTCGCGGTGCTCAGGTAGCCGGGCCGAGCTCTGCGACGGTACCAGGACCATGACTCCGATCCGAGCATCCTTCGCGGCGCTGTCGTTCGCCAGCATTCTACTTGTCCGTGCGCTTCCTGCTGCGGCCGCGACGCCGTTCGTGCACGAGACGGTGGACGCGACCGGGATCGTGGGTGACTACACCTCGTTGAAGCTGGACGCCCGAGGCAACCCCCGCATCAGCTACTACGATGAGACCAACGGCGACCTCAAGTTCGCGAGCATGAGTGGCACCCGGTGGACGATCGAGACGGTGGA
>JANLWK010000395.1:0-6219 GCA_031364505.1 Candidatus Eiseniibacteriota bacterium
CGCCGGCTGCCCTCGAGCGCCGCCATCAGATTTTCGATCGACTTCTCGGCGAAGCCCTCGAGCCCCGCGAGATCGATGGGCGTCAGCGCGTACAGGTCGGCGATGTCGCGGACGAGCCGCTTCTCGAGCAGCTGTCGCACGGTCTTCGAGCCCAGTCCGGCGATGTCCATCGCGCCGCGTGAGACGAAGTGCTCGAGGTGGCCCTCGAGCTGCGCCGGGCACGACAGGCCGTTCGTGCACAGGTGGTAGGCGCCCTCGCGCTCGACGCGCGCGCCGCACACGGGGCACTTGGACGGCAGCTGAAACGGCTTCGTGCCCTTCGGCCGCTGCTCGACGAGCACCTCGACGACCTCGGGGATCACGTCGCCCGCGCGGCGGATGCGCACGGTGTCGCCGACGCGCACGTCCTTGCGATCCAGCTCGTCCTGGTTGTGCAGCGTCGCCCGGGCGACGGTGACGCCCGAGACGTTCACGGGGTCGAGCATCGCGACCGGCGTGAGCTTGCCGGTGCGCCCGACCTGGACGGCGATGTCGAGCACCCGCGTCACCTCGATGCGCGGCGGGAACTTGAACGCCACGGCCCAGCGCGGGCTGCGCGAGCGCTCGCCGAGGCCGCGCTGCCAGTCGCGCCGGTCGAGCTTGATGACGATACCGTCGATCTCGAACGGCAGCCGCTCGCGCCGGGACTCGACCTCGGCATGGTACGCCACCGCCTCGTCGATGCCCGTGACGGTCCGCGCCGAGGCGTCCAGGTGGAAGCCCCACGACGCGAGCGTCTCGGCCGCCTCGGTCTGCGTGGCCAGCGTCGATTCGACCGAGCCGCGCACCTCGTAGGCGTAGAAGTCGAGGTTGCGCGAGGCGGTGATCGACGGATCGAGCTGGCGGATCGTGCCGGCCGCGGAGTTGCGCGGGCTGGCGAAGGGCTCGTCGCCGGCCTCGACCAGGCGCCGGTTCAGCGCCTCGAACTCGGTGAGCAGCATCAGCGCCTCGCCGCGCACCGACACGGTGCCGGCCGTCGACGCGCCCGCGCGCTGGGACGCCGGCTCGTGCAGCCGCAGCGGGATCGCGCGAAGGGTGCGCAGGTTCTCGGTCACGTCCTCGCCGGTCTCGCCGTCGCCGCGCGTGGAGCCGCGCATGAACAACCCGTCTTCGTAGACCAGCTCGATCGACAGCCCGTCGAACTTGGGCTCGACGCGGTAGGTGGCGTGGTCGACCTCGAGCGCGCGCAGTACGCGGGCGTCGAACTCGCGCACCTCGGCCTCGTCCATCAGCGAGTCGAGCGACAGCATGGGGGCCACGTGCCGCACCTTGCGGAATCCCTCGCGCATCGCGCCGCCCACGCGAAGCGTCGGCGAGTCCGGCGGCCGGAGGTCGGGATACCGCGCCTCGAGCTCCGACAGCTCGCGAAACAGGGCGTCGTACGCGCTGTCCGCGATGGTGGGGCGATCGAGGGCGTAATAGCGGCGATCGTGCTCTTGGATCTCCCGCGCGAGGGTCGCGATCCGCTTCTTCGCCTCGGATTTCGTCACGTCGCGCAGGGTAACGGGGCCGCCCGAGCCGTGCCAAGCGCAGTCCGCCGCGGCCAGCACCGCCGCCTTGGGGCACGGCCGCGGCGCATGTCCTACAATGCCCCGTCCTTCGTCACTCCCATCTCCATGCGAGGAGCATCATGCGAGGCATCCCGGCATTGCTCGGGTCGTGGGTCGCTGGCGTCGTGCTGGCCGCCGGCGTTTCAGCCGCATCGGCGGCCGCTTCGGACGCGGCGGGCGCGGGCGTGGCCGCGGCGGGCGCCGCGGATACCGCGGCCACGGTCTGGGCGACGATCGGCGCTCGCGCGGTGTCGGCCGCCGAGGTCGACCGGAAGGCCGCTCCGACGCTTGCCCAGGTGCGCCGGCAGGAGTACGAGGCGCGGCGCCAGGCGCTCGACGCGCTGATCGAGGACGAGGTCCTCGCGCGCGAGGCCGCGGCCCGCCAGCGGACGAAGGAACTGCTGATCGATACCGAGGTCGCGACGAAGATCCCGGCCGCCACCACCGCCGAGGTCGATTCGTTCTACCTCGCGAACCGTGGCCGCTACGGCGGACAGGCGAAGGAGACGGTCGCCGCCTCGATCGCCGAGACGATCCGCGGGCAGAAGGTCGCGCGCGCTCGCGCGGACTACGTGCGCGCGCTGCGGCGCAAGTATCACGTGCGCGTTGCCCTCGAGCCGCCGCGAGTGACCCTCGCGGCTGGCGACGATCCGTCGCTCGGGTCCGCGAAGGCGCCCGTCACGATCGTCGAGTTCTCCGACTTCCAGTGCCCGTTCTGCAGCCGTGCCGAGGCCACGATCGAGGACGTCGTCGCGCGTTATGGCGACCGGGTACGCCTCGTCTACCGCGACTTCCCGCTCGACATGCATTCCAACGCCGACCGCGCGGCGCAGGCGGCCGAGTGCGCGCGGTCGCAGGGCAAGTACTGGGAGATGAACCGCGCGATGTTCGCCGACGCCTCGAAGCTGTCGGCGGCCGACCTGGTCGAGACCGCGAAGCGCATCGGGCTGGATCCGGCGCGGTTCCAGGGTTGCCTCGATTCGGGCGCGTCCCGCGACGCGGTGCAGAAGGACCTCGCCGAGGGCCGGGCGCTCGGGATCACGGGAACGCCGACGTTCTTCATCAACGGCATCATGATCGTGGGAGCACGCGAGCTGCAGGTGTTCACCGACGTCATCGACGACGAGCTGGAGCGCGCCGGACGCTAGCGGCGCGGACAGGAGGGATGCGGATGGCGGACGAGGCGACGAAGGACAAGGAGAAAAGCGACACCGCGGTGCGCGTCGAGCCGGGCGACGTGCTCGTCGAGACCGAGCACACCGTCACGATCGACGGGCGCGAGGTCGCCTATGCGGTGACCACGGGCACGATCGTGCTGCGCGAGGAGATCGAGAAGTCCGGCGATCACGACGGCGAGTCCGAGGGCGAGCGCGCGCGGGCCGTGGTGTTCTTCATCGCGTACACGCGCACCGACGTCGACGACGTCTCGCGCCGCCCCGTCACGTTCTCGTTCAACGGCGGCCCGGGTTCGTCGTCGGTGTGGCTCCATCTCGGCGTGCTGGGGCCCCGCCGCGTGGTGATGGAAGACTCGTCCAGCCTGCCGCCGCCGCCCTACCGCCTCGCCGACAACGAGCACTCGCTGCTCGACGAGACCGATCTCGTGTTCATCGATCCCGTGAGCACGGGCTTCAGCCGGCCGGTCATGGGCGAGAAGGCGAAGGACTTCCACACGTTCAAGAAGGACATCGAGTCGGTCGGGGACTTCATCCGGCTCTACACGACGCGCTACCGGCGGTGGACGGCACCTAAGTTCCTGATCGGCGAGAGCTATGGCACGACGCGCGCCGCCGGGCTCGCCGGATATCTCCAGGATCGCCACGGCATGTTCCTGAACGGGATCATGCTCGTATCCTCGGTGCTGGACTTCGGGACGCTCGAGTTCCTGCCCACGAACGACCTGCCGTGCATCCTCTACCTGCCGAGCTACGCCGCGACGGCGTGGTACCACAAGCGCCTGGCGCCCGAGCTGCAGGGCGATCTCCGGGCCACGGTGCGCGAGGTGTCGGAGTTCGCGCTCGGCGAGTACGCCACCGCGCTGCTCAAGGGCGCGGCACTCCCGGCCCCGCAGCGTGCCGCGATCGCCCGCCGCGTCGCTCGCTATGCCGGCGTGTCGCCGGAGTTCGTCGAGCGCTGTGACCTGCGCCTCGAGATCCAGCGCTTCTGCAAGGAGCTGCTGCGTGACGAGCGGCGCACCGTGGGCCGGCTCGACAGCCGGTTCGTCGGCATCGATCGCGACTCGGCGGGCGCCACGCCCGAGTCCGATCCGAGCTTCTCGGGCGTGATGGGACCGTACACGGCCACGTTCAACGAGTACGTCCGCGGCGAGCTGCGTTTCGAGAGCGACCTGCCCTACGAGATCCTGTCGTTCAAGGCGAACGGACAGTGGAGATTCCACGAGCACGAGAATCGTTACGTGGAGGTGGCAGAACGGTTGCGCGCCGTCATGTCCGCGAATCCACACCTCAGGATTCTCGTCGCAAGTGGTTATTACGACCTCGCCACGCCGTTTCTCGCGACGGAATACACGTTCAACCATCTGGGCCTCGACGAGAGTCTGAGAGGGAACGTGGTCCTGCACGAATACGAGGCGGGCCACATGATGTACATCCACCTCCCGTCGCTCGTCGCCATGAAGCGCGACCTCGCGGCGTTCGTCCGGAACACTCTCGCCCAGGGGTAACGCGATGGCTTCGACACGACACTGGATCGGCTGGATGGTGGGAGTGGCCTGCTTGCTGACGGCGCCGGGGGCGTTCGGCCGGGCAGTGACCGTCCAGGTGGCGCCCGCCGACTCGACGGCGGTCCGCGTCGCTCCGGCGCCCGCCGCGGTCGCGCGGCCGATGACCGTCGAGGTCGCTGCCGCGGATTCGACGCCGCCGGCGCGCGTCGTGTTCGAGAGCCCGGCGCGCATCCCGATCGAGCTCGACCGCGGCATGCCGATGCTCACGGCCCGCGTGAACGGGAGGGGACCATTCCGCTTCGGCATCGAGACGGGCGGCCGCCTGATCAGCATCTCGCCCGCCCTCGCCGAGTCACTCGCGCTCCCGAAGCTGCCGAACGACTCCCTCACCGTGCACGTGGACTCGATCTCGATCGGCCCGGTGCGGTTCGAGGACCTGCACGTGACGCCGCTCGCCGTATCGCAGCCGAACGTCGACGGCCTGCTCGGCCTGCCGGCGTTCGAATCGGTGCGGCTGACGATCGACTACCCCGACTCGGCGGTGGTGATCGAGCGTGGCGAGCTGCCGGGGCCGAGTGGCGGAGATATCTTGAGGCTGCAGCGCGTCGGGCCGTTCTGGGGTGTTCCGATCACGATCGGCCAGGAGCACTGGGTCGCGATCATCGACACGCGCTCGGGCGGCGGGCTCGGCTTCACGCCCAACGACACGACGTACATGGCGTGGGAGACGCCGCTGCGCGAAGTCGGCCAGTCGCGCGGCGCGCAGATTCCGCTCGCGACCGTGTTCGGCGGCAAGATGGCGGAGGACGTCCGGATGGGTCGCCACGTCTTCACGAAGCCCTTCGTCACGGTGCGCCCGCTGCCGCCCGGCTTCCCGCAGAATCCGATTCTGGGCTCGCGAGCGCTGATGAACTTCGTGTTCACGCTCGATCAGATCAACGGCTTCGCGCGCTTCTCGCGGGAGGGGAGCGCCCCGATCGTGCTGCCCGAGCCGCGACGCATGGTGGTGGGCGGCACGCCGACGCCGAACGGGGACCCCGCCGCCGGCGAACCGGTGCGACGCGTCATCTCGGCGCCGGGCGGCGAGTCATCGAAGCCCGACTCCGTGCGATACATGAACGAGCGGCCGGTGCGAGCGCCCGCGCCGCCCGACTCTACGCGCCAGATTCGCTACGAGGTCCCCGCGAAGCCCGACACGGCGAGGCGGTGAGCGCGCGTCCGCTTGGCGTGCAGGTCACAGCGAGTTGAGCGCGATCGAACGAAACTGTCCCCGGGGACAGTTTCGTTTACACCCGCTGAATTCCACTGTCCTCGAGGACAGTTCGATATTCGCCGCAGTGAGGCGGATCGCGCTGACAACCCGCCTTCATCGGCGGGCACAGTGCTACCCGCCGCTCACCGCCGGAACGATCGAGATCGCGCAGCGGTCGGGGACGGTGGTGGTGAGGCCGCCGGTGAAGCGGATGCTCTCGTCCTCGACGAACACGTTCACGTGCTGGCGCACGTGGCCCAACTCGTCGACCACGCGGTCCCGTACACCGGGTGCGGCGCGCCACAATGCCTGCAGCGCGTCGTCGACCGTCGCGACGCCGCCTTCGAGCACGATGCGCGAGCGACCGTTCGCGTAGGGCTGAAGGAACGCGGGCAGATACACCATCACCGACATCGTTACCGTCCGCGCGGGCTCTTGGAATTCACGCGGCCCGATGACTTCCTGCGCGTCTGTGGTTTCACGGGGCCCTTCGCGGCCCGGCTCGCGGCGCGCGCGGAGGGCTTCGCCTTTGCGCTCGCCGCCGGCTTCGGCTGCTTCGCCGTCGCCTTCGCCGTACGCCCCGCCACCGCGCCCGTGTCCGGCACGACGGCCGCGCGCACGCACAGCACCGACGGCAGGCCGCGCGCGACCTCGCGCCAGCTCGCTCCACCGTCGGCGGAGCCCCACACGGAGCCGTT
>JANLWK010000276.1:0-3938 GCA_031364505.1 Candidatus Eiseniibacteriota bacterium
GGCCGTGGTCGGCCTCCTGCCCGCCGCTCTCGGGATAGAAGTAGGTCGTGTCGAGCTCGACGGCCGGGCGCCCGGCGTGGGTGTCGCGGGCGACGATGCAGGCCGCGAACGTCGTCGTGTAGGCGTCGTCGTAGTCGAGGCGGGTCGAGGGCATGGGGGTCCTTGGGGGTCCTGGGGAGTCGCGAGTCCTACTCGGCCGGCGTGCGCGGGATGCCGTATTCGCGCAGCTTGCGCCACAGCGTCGTGCGCGAGATGCCGAGCTGGCGCGCCGCGGCCGTCGAGTTGCCCTGGTGGCGCCGCAGCACGCGGACGATGTGCTCACGCTCGACGTCGGCGAGCGACCACGAGTCGCGCGACTCGACGGCGGCGCCGCGGCGGTCGGCCGGATCGGGCGCGCGGCGCGACGTGGCCAGGCGCGGCAGCATGCGTGGCGCGCGCATCGTCGCCGGGAGGTCGGAGGGCAGGATGCGCCGCCCCTCGCCCACCGCCACGGCGTGCTCGACCGCGTTCTCGAGCTCGCGCACGTTGCCGGGGTAGTCGTAGCGGTCGAGCAGCACGCGCGCCTCGGGCGAGAACTCGAGTCCGGCGCGCCCGGCCCGCGCGCCGACACGTTCGAGGAAGTAGGACGCGAGAAGCCCGACGTCCTCGCGGCGCTCGCGGAGCGGCGGCAGGTCGATCTGCACCACGTTCAGGCGGTAGTAGAGGTCCTCGCGGAAGCGGCCCGCCGCGGCGTCGGATTGGAGATCTCGGTGGGTCGCCGCGATGAAGCGCACGTCGACGATTCGCGTCGTGTTGTCGCCGAGGCGGCGGACCTCACTGCTCTCGAGCGTGCGCAGCAGTTTGACCTGCGCGGCGAGCGGCATCTCGCCGACCTCGTCGAGGAACAGCGTGCCGCCGCTCGCCTCCTCGACCAGCCCCATGCGCTCGGCGGCGGCCCCGGTGAAGGCGCCGCGCGTGTAGCCGAACAGCTCGCTCTCGACGAGCGTGTCGGGAATCGCGCCCAGGTTCACCGGCACGAATGGGCCGGCGGCGCGGCGCGACTGGAGGTGGAGCGAGCGAGCGACCAGCTCCTTCCCCGTGCCGCTCTCGCCGGTGATGAGCACGGTGCTGTCGGTGCGCGCGACGCGCGCCACGAGCCGGAAGATGCGTTGCATCCTGGGACTCGCGCCGAGGATGCCGTGCGTCTGCTCGATGCGCCCCGCCACCGGGGACGAGGTTGCGGGCGCGACGTCGGGATCGCGCGGCACGGTCAGGCGAGCGGGATCGGCGTTTGTTCGGCCGGCGGGGTGAGCTCGCCCGGCACGGGCGCGGGCCCGGCCGAGGCGTACAGCGGGCCCGGCTCGACTCCGGGATACGGCAGGTCGACCTCGACGAGCCGCAGGTAGAAGAACGTCCACGCGTACTGGATCACCGGGGTCGCGAGGGTGACGAGCAGGCGCGCGACGGCGACCCATATGCCCATCGTGACGCCGGGGAACGCGAGCGAGATGCCGCCCGTCACGAACACGAGGCCGAGCATCAGGCCGACCGAGACGACGATCATCTCGACCCAGCGCTCGAACCGTCCGGGCGTCAGGTGGTACGAGCGGCGGAACGCCGCGTCGGTGTTGCCGTCGTGCAGCACGACGGCCTCCGTCGCGAACGACAGCCGGAACCCGAGCCACACGCCCGGCAGGATGAACAGGAACGTCGCGAACAGGAAGGTCAGGTTGCGCACGATCTCGGTGACGACGAGCCACGGCACGCGGCGGAATCCGCGCGCGTAGCACTCGGACACCGGCGCGGGGCGCACGTCGAGCGGCGTGTTGAACACCGAGCGCGCCCGGAAGCGCAGCATGGCGCCGACCAGCACGAGCATCAGGAAGTCGCCCACCAGCGCGACCGCCGTGATCGCCGAGACGAGGCCCGGCCGGTCGCTGTCCGTCGGGCCGGGCAGCACGGCGAGCGCCAGGATCCACGGCGTGCGCAGCAACAGGGGCACGAGCAGTGAATGCCACGCGTCGCGCCGGACGGCGAGATCGAACGCCAGCGCGAACGCGTGGCGCGTCGAAATCGGCAGTCGAAGGACCCGGTGGGAGGACATGAGGTATGGGAGAGTGCGCCGATTGACACTAGAAACCACCCTTTCTAATGTCAAGCGCTGTGCGTGCCAAGCTCTCTCATCTCGACCCCCAGGGCCGTGTCCGCATGGTCGACGTGAGCGGCAAGACCTCGACCCAGCGCGAGGCGGTCGCCCGCGGCCGCCTGTTCATGCACCGCGACACGCTCCGCATGCTCGCGGACGGCACGGCTCCCAAGGGCGACGTCCTCGCGGCCGCGCACCTGGCCGGCGTGCTCGCCGCCAAACGCACGAGCGAGATCATTCCGCTCGCCCACGCGATCCTCCTCGACGCGATCGACATCGCGTTCCGGCTCGACGAGGCGACGTCGTCGGTCGCGATCGAGGCGCGCGTCCGCACGAGCGCGCGCACGGGCGTCGAGATGGAGGCGCTGACGGCCGTCGCCGCGGCCGGCCTCACGCTCTACGACATGCTCAAGGCCGCCGATCGTGGCATGGTGCTGGGCGAGATCGCGCTGTGGGAGAAGCGCGGCGGCCGGAGCGGCGTCTACCGCCGCGCCTGATTCCACGTGACCCGCCGGAGATCCCGAATATGGTCCCCCGTTCGCTGAGCTTCGCCGATGCGCGCGCGCGCGTGCTCGCCGCGGCGTCGCCTTCGCCGCCCGAGCGCGTGGAGCTGGCGCGCGCCGCCGGCCGCGCGCTGCGCGATACCGTGCGGGCGCCGCACGCGCTGCCGCCGTTCGACAACTCGGCGATGGACGGTTTCGCCGTGCGCAGCGCGGACCTCGCGGCCGCGTCGGACCGCAGGCCGGTCGAGATGCCCGTGGTCTCCGTGCTGCCCGCCGGCGTGGCCGAAACGCCGGCGCTCGTCTCCGGCACGGCCGCGCGCATCATGACGGGAGCGCCGCTGCCGCCGGGCGCCGACGCGGTCGTCCCGTTCGAGGAGTGCGAGCGCGTGGGCGCCCTGGGTGCGGCGGGCGCCGAACGGGCGCGCTTCACCGCGCGCGCGGCACCGGGCGCGAACGTCCGGCGCGCGGGCGCCGATCTCGCGGCCCGCGCCGTGGCGCTCGAGCCCGGGCGCGCGCTCACGGCGTACGACGTGGCCCTGCTCGGCGCACTGGGATTCGCGCACGTCGCGGTCGGCCCGCGGCCCCGCGCCCGCGTCATCTCGACGGGCGACGAACTGCTCGACGTCGACGCCCCGCTCAGGGCCGGCGCCATCCGCGACAGCAACGCCGTCATGCTGCGCGTGCTGCTCGAGGCGGCCGGCTGCGAGGTCGCCGGCGTCGAGCGTGCGGCTGACGCGCCGGGTGTCGTCGGCGAGCGCATCCGCGCCGCACTCGCCGATGCGGACGTCGTGATCACGATCGGCGGCGTGTCGGCGGGCGACTTCGACCCCGTGAAGGAGGCGATCGCCTCGATCGACGGGGTGGAGCTGTGGCGCGTGGACATGAAGCCGGGCAGGCCGCAGGCGTTCGGGGTCTCCGGCGGCGCGATGTTCTTCGGCCTTCCCGGGAACCCGGCCTCGGTGAGCTGTGTATTCGAGACGCTGGTGCGCCCGGCGCTGAGGCGGCGCCAGGGCTTCGCGCGGATCGACCGGCCGCGCATTCGCGTGAGCGCGGCCGAGCGCATCGAGTCGCGCCGCGGGCGCACGGACTTCGTGCGCGCCACGCTGGGCTGGCGCGACGGCGCCTGGTGGGCACGGCCGGCCGGGGCGCAGGTGTCGGGGCATCTCACCCCGCAGTCGCGGGCCGACGCGCTGCTCTTGATCGCCGCGGGCCGCGCGGAGCTGGCCGCCGGGGACGCGGCGCCGGCGCTGCTGTTGCGGTGGCCGGAGGCCGAAAACAGAGGAAACCGACTGACGACGGCCTGACAGTTG
>JANLWK010000407.1:0-1890 GCA_031364505.1 Candidatus Eiseniibacteriota bacterium
TCCGCGACCGCTTCAGCTTGGTCGAGGGCCTCACCGACCTCGAGCCCCATCTCGCCGCCGTGCACATGTTCATGCCCGGCAGCCGCCTCGAACGCTCAGGCCCCGTCCGCCACTGCCAGGGCACCCTCCTCGCCGACTGGAATGCGAAGAAGGCGGACGGCGGCGACATGGGCAAGGGCACGAACGTCATCACGCTCGACGCCGACGGAAAGATCGAGGACGTCGTCGGCGTCTGGGGCGGTTAGGATCGCCTTGTTCAGCCCCGGCCATGCCAACTTGCGGCGGCGCAAGTTGGCACGCTGACGTCGCGGCAGACGCTTAGCGAGAGACCGCTATTTCTCCGGATACTCGTACACACCCTTGCCGGTCTTGCGGCCGAGGCGGCCGGAGGCGACGTACTGTTCCAGGAGGGGGCAGGGGCGGAATTTATCGCCGAGCGTGCGGTGCAGGAACTTGAGGATCGAGAGCCGCGTGTCGAGGCCGACCAGGTCGACCAGCTCGAACGGGCCCATCGGGTGGTTCAAGCCGAGCTTCAGCGCCTTGTCGATGTCGCGGGCGCTGGCGACGCCTTCCTGCAGCATGTAGAACGCCTCGTTGCCGATCATGGCGTTGATGCGGCTCGTCACGAAGCCGGGCGACTCGCGAACGACGACGCACTCCTTGCCCATCCGCTCGCCCACAGCACTCACCGCGGCAATCGTGTCTTCGCGCGTCTCGAGCGCCTTCACGACCTCGAGCAGCTTCATGCGGTGGACGGGATTGAAGAAGTGCATGCCGACGACCTGGCCGGGGCGCTCGGTCGCGGCGGCCATCTCGGTGATCGACATCGACGAGGTGTTGCTGGCGAGGATCGCGTGCTTCGGCGTCAGCTGGTCGAGCTTCGCGAACAGCTCCACTTTCAGTTCGATCTTCTCGGGCACGGCCTCGATGACGAGATCCGCCTCGCGCACCGCGTCGTCCAATCCGCGCACGGTCGACAGCAGCTTGTTCGCGTGCGTCGCGACCTCTCCGGACACCTTGCCGGTCACGACGCCCTTTTCGAACGTGGCCCAGATCTCGACGACGCCCTTCTCGAGCGCCTGCTCGTTCGTGTCCTGGAGCAGCGTGCGGTAGCCGCCGTACGCCGCGGCGTAGGCGATGCCGCGCCCCATGATGCCGGCGCCCAGCACCGCGATGGTGGTGACGTTCATGCGCGCGTGTCCGTCGCGGCCGCGCGCGTCAGTCGGAGCGACGGCCATGCGCGATCATCCGCCAGGCACCCGGGAACGCGAGGGCCGCGAGCGTCGACTTGATGACGTCGCCCGGCACGAACGGCAGCAGCCCCTGTGCGAGCAACGACGGCGCGGGCACGAAGCGCGCGAGCACGAAGAGCCCGCATGCGAAGATGACGGACGAGCCGATCATCATCGCGGCGAACATGGTGACCGGGCGGCGGTCCCAGCCGCGTTCGCACAGCAGCCCCACGAGAGCCGCGGCGATCGGGAACGCGATCAGGTAGCCACCCGTCGGCCCCAGGAACTTGACGATCCCGGCCGCACCGCCGGCGAACACGGGCAGCCCGATCGCACCCCCGGCGAGATACAGCGCCTGCGCCGCGAACCCGCGGCGGGCGCCCAGCACGGCGCCGGACAGCAGCACGGCGAACGTCTGGCCGGTGATCGGCACCGGCGTCCACGGCAGCGGGATCGCGATCTGCGCCGCGAGGGCGGTCACGACCGACGCGGCGGCGATCAGCAGGACGTCGCGCAGCGCCCCGGTGCGGGGCACCGCGACATCGGCGAGCGTGAGCGTGCGGGTGGCGGACATGCGGGGCCTCGAGAGGACGAGTGGGCGGCCGGTGTGCGTTGGATCGAGCGCGCGACGCTAGCACGCGCCGCGAAACAGCGGCAA
>JANLWK010000432.1:0-2055 GCA_031364505.1 Candidatus Eiseniibacteriota bacterium
CTAAGAATTGTTTTCCCCGGGCCGGGCGGAGGAGGTTGGTCTTGAATTCGACCGACAAAACTTCCGAACCCTCGGGCATCAAGGTAAAAGCCGCGTACCCGCAAGCGCTGTCGGCGATCGTTGTAATGATCCCGGCGTGGATGAATCCATGCTGCTGCGTCAGATCGTCGCGGAAAGGCAAGACGATCTCGACGGCACCTCTTTCCACACTCCCAAGCTCCGCACTGATAAGCTGCATAGCACGCTGCCGCCCAAAACTTTCCCGCACTTCGTCGAGCGTTGGTCACGAAGGCTTTGCGGTCGTTTGCCCGCTCGCCCTGCCCGGCGACGCCTCTATCCGGTTCCTGTTCGTCGGCCCGCAGGTTCGTTCCCCGCTTCCTTCGGACGCTCCCTCACGGTTACGCCCTTGCGGTTCCCTTCGGTTCCTGTGACCAAGTTCCCGGAGGACTTTCACCTCCCAGTCAGTGCCCATGCTGGGCGTACAAACACTGCGGCCACCCCGGGGAGGGGTGGCCGCAGGAACCAACTCGTGTGCTGCGAGCGCCTTAGATCATCGGGAGATGACGACGCGCTCGGTGAAGGTCCGGCCCGCCACGCTGTAGCGGATGAAGTAGACCCCCATCGGCACCTGGCCACGGCTTCCGGCGCCATCCCACGCGGCACGGTACTGGCCCGCGCGATAGACCCCGTCGGTGAGCACCGCGACCTCACGGCCCTGGACGTCGATCAGGCCGAGGTGGACGCGGGCTTCCTTCGCCACCGAGAACGTCACGGTGAACGGTCCGCCCGAGGGGTTCGGCGTCACGTTGCTGAGCCCGAACGCCTTCACCTGCTCGACGGTCTCGGCCTTGATCGGGCCGAACGTCGACTTCGCTCCGGACGCGGACGTTCCGATGAGGCGGTACCAGTACGTGGTGCCCATCCGGACCGACCGGTCCATGACGACCGTCAGGTTGCCATCCTGCGTCCGCGCCGCGCTGAGCTCGGTCCACGGACCCACCTCCGCCTCGGCGCGCTCCAGGCTGATCGAGCTGAACGAACCGGACTCGACCGCCCAGTGGATCCGCAGCCCGTCCTCCATCGGATCGGCGCCGAGCTTCGTGATGACCGCCGGCGTCGGGAGATCGAGGAACGTCGCCGTGATCGTGTGGTTCGTCTGCACGTTGGTGAACGTGTACGAGGTCACGGGGCCCCGCGGCAGGCCGTCGACCGTGACGTCGACGATGCCGTTGCCCGGATCCGGCGTGATCGCGAACGACTGGTTGCCACCGCACGGAACCACCACGAGTCCGACCGTGGGGTTGATCTGACCGCCCGGTCCCGCGTTGACGAAGATCATGACACCCGTCGCGAACGTCACCGCGATCGTGTGGTTTGCCTGCACGTTCATGAAGACGTAGTTCGAGATGGCGCCCTGCGACACGCCGTCCACCACCACGTCCTCGGTATGGAAGCAACCGTCGGCGGTGATCGTGTACGACGCGTTGTCGCCGCAGTCCACCGTCGCCGTGCCGTTCGGCGTGATGTCGCCGCCGGGGCCGGCCGAAGCGTCGATCGTGTACGTCCTGAGCGTGAACGTCGCCGCGATCGTGTGGTCCGCCTGGACGTCGAGGAACGTGTAGCTCGGCACCGCGCCCTTCGACACGTTGTCCACCACCACGTCCGTGAGGTCGTAGCAGTCACTCGCGGCGATCGTGAACGACTCGTCGGCGCCACAGTTCACCGTGGCCGGACCGCTCGGCGTGATCGTGCCGCCGGTACCCGCGTTGACCGTGATCGTGTACGTCTTGAGCGTGAACGTCGCCGCGATCGTGTGGTCTGCCTGCACGTTCAGGAACGTGTAGCTCGCCACCGCGCCCACCGAGCTCCCGTCGACCTTGACGTCGGCGATGTCGTGGCACCCGTCCGCGGTCACCGTGTACGTCCGGTCACCACCGCAGTTGATCGGCACCAGGCCCGGATCCGAAATCGATCCACCCGCCCCCGCCGTCGCCGTGATCGTGTAGGACGTGACCACGAACGTCGCGCTGATCGTGTGGTTGGCCGCGATGTCGG
>JANLWK010000442.1:0-2060 GCA_031364505.1 Candidatus Eiseniibacteriota bacterium
GTCGAGCAGGTCGCGCGTCAAGAGATCCAGCCGCTCGGCCTCGCCGAGGACGCGGCGGATGTAGTCCTGGCGCTCCTCGGGCGACACGCTCACGCCCGGGTCGAGCAGCGTCTCGGCGAAGCCGCGGATCGACGTGAGCGGGGTCGCCAGCTCGTGCGAGATGTTCGCGAGCAGCTTCCGGCGCTGGGCATCGACGGCTTCGAGCTGGCGCCGGTCGGCCGCCATCGCCTCGGTCATGCGGTCGAGCTGGCGCCCGAGACGGCCCAACTCGTCGGGACTCGCGTCGCCAACACGCGCGTCGAGGTCGCCCGCGGCCACGCGCGTCGCGAGCCCCTCGAGCGCGCGCAGCCGCCGCACCTGCCCGCGGAACAACGTGAGCCCGGCCCCGCCCGCGAGCACGAGCGCCAGCGGGAACCAGACGAGAAGCCCCGTTCCGCCGAATGGATTCTGAAGCGACGGCGAGCCCGGCAGCTCGAACAGCGCGATCTCACCGGGCCGTCCGCCGACGTACACCGAATCGCGGAACGCGAACGTGACGCGCGGGCGCGCGCGACGCGGGTTCTCGGCGCCGAGCGGATCGACCGGAGTCGCGGCGACGGGCACGCTGTCGCGCGCGCCGCGCGTGGGCACGCGCGCGTCCCGCGGCGGACCATCCGGTCGTTCGCCGCGTACGCCCTCGGGCGGCCCGTCCCGCCACTCATCGCGCGGCCCACCGGGTGGAGGCCCGCCCTGCCATTCGCCCCGCGGCCCACCGGGTGGAGGTCCGCCCCGCCACTCGCCCCTCGGCCCGCCCGGCGGAGGTCCACCCTGCCACTCACCCCTCGGCCCGCCCTGGCGCGCGCCGCGCCGGTCATGGGGCGGCGGGCCATCCGGCGTGCCGCGCACGTCACGGGGCTCCGCGCGCGTCGCGGCGGGCCGCGCCATCTCCGCTGGCGGCACGAGCTGCGCGTTCAGTTCGCGCATCAGCCCGGGCGGCAGCTCGCGGCTGGGGATCACGCGCCGGCCCTCCATGCGATAGGCGAGCGCCACGCGACCGCCGGGGATCTCCTGCTCGAGCGCGTTCAGCAGCTCGATGATGTCGCGCTCGCCGGCGGTCCCGGGCAGGCGTTCGAGCCTGGCCACCGCGTCGCGACCGACGATTTCGATGCGATCGCGGATCGCGCTCCGGCGCAGCGGATCGACGACCGTGACGATGAGCACCGCCTGCAGCAGGGCGCCCACGACGAGCACGACGAGGAACGCGCCGGCGAAGGTCCAGAACAGGCTTGGGCTACGCAGGCGCGGGCTCACCGATCGAGCTCCGCGAAACGGTACCCGGCCCCCCACACGGTCTGGATGTAGTGGGGATTCGCGGGATCCGTCTCGAGTTTGCGGCGCAGGCGGCTGATCAGGCTGTCGATCGAGCGATCGTCGACGACGCGATCGAGACCCCAGACGTGGTTCATCAGCGCGTCGCGGCTGAACACGCGGCCGGCGCGCGAGGCCATGAAGTACAGGGCGTCGAACTCGAGCGTGGTGAGCGGCACCACCTCGCTGCCGCGCTCGACCTGGCGCCGCGCGGGATCGATCGTGAGATCGCCGCAGTGCAGCACGGCCTCGCGCGCGCCCCCGACCGAACGACGGAGCAGGGCGCGCACGCGCGCGACCAGCTCGAGCGTGCTGAACGGCTTGGTCAGGTAGTCGTCGGCGCCGATCTCGAATCCGAGCAGCTTATCGCTCTCGCCGCTTCGCGCGGTGAGCATCAGAATCGGCACCTCGCCGGACTGCCGCACGTGCCGCGCGACTTCGAGCCCGCTGATGCCCGGCAGCGTGAGGTCGAGCACGACGAGCGAGGGCTTGAGCCTCTCGACCGCGTCCAGCGCCGATTCGCCGTCGTGGACGACGGTGCACCGGGCGCCGATGGCGCCCAGGTTCTTGGACACCAGCGTCGCGATGTCGCGGTCGTCCTCGACGATCAGGATGATGGGCTCCACGGCTCCACCCTTGATGAGATGACACGAGGCGTCAAGGCCTAGACAGGCTAACCGTACGGTCTCTCCGGCACGGTGCTGGAAGCCCGC
>JANLWK010000445.1:0-2746 GCA_031364505.1 Candidatus Eiseniibacteriota bacterium
GGCCGGCGTGGCGATGCACCGCGTGCGGCTCGTCGGGGAGCTCGAGCGGCTCCTCCTCGACACCATCAAGGCGATCACCGCGACGATCGACGCGCGTGACGGCTATACCCACCGGCACTCGGAACGCGTCGCGGCGTTCACCGCGCAGCTCGCGCTCGAGCTGGGGCTGAGCCCGGCCGAGCGTCAGACGGCGGAACTGTCGGCCCTGCTGCATGACGTCGGCAAGATTGCCGTCCCGGACTCGATTCTCAACAAGCCCGGCCGGCTGACGCCCGAGGAGTTCGCCGAGATGCAGAAGCATCCGGTCCACGGCGCGCAGATCCTGGGAAACATCCAGAGCGCGACGGTCAAGGCGGTGCTGCCGGGCGTTCAGTATCACCACGAAAAGTGGGACGGCACCGGGTACCCCGAAGGCCTCAAGGCCGAGGCGATCCCGTTCCTCGGGCGGCTGCTGGGCGTCGCGGATTTCTACGACGCCCTGACGTCCGCGCGCGCCTATCGCGGCGCCATGGCCGGGGACGCGGCGATCAAGTTGATCCAGGACGGGGCCGGCAAACATTTCGATCCCGATGTCGCCGCCGCCGCCGTCCGCCTGTTCGAGCGGGGCGAGTTGCAGGTGGAGGCGATGCCGTCGCAGATCATGAAGGTGGTCCCGATGCCGCCTCCTGCAGAGGAGTGAGCGCCGGCGTGAAGGCTATCGGGCAAAGGGCTGGGGGCCGAGGGTGGGCGTCGCGTGTCGGGCCGTGGGCCGGGGTTGTGCTCATCGTAGCCACAACACTCGAGGCCCTCGGCCCGACGAGCGAAGCTCGCCCGTCGATAGGCGAAGCGCACTCCAGGCCCCTTGCCCTGAGCCCGACGCGCGAAGCCCTCCCGTCGACAGGCGAAGCGCAGTACTGGTGCCCGATGCACCCCGACGAGCGGTCCGGCGCGCGGGGCACGTGCGCGATCTGCGGCATGGCGATGGTCCGCATGCCGCCCGCGGTATTCAAGACCTATCCCGTCGACCTGCGGGTCACCCCGACGCTTACCGGCGCCCGGCTGCGACTGGCGGTCACGCACCCGGCGACCCCTCGACAACGCTCGGGGCAGGCGCCTCTGGTCCGCAGGTTCGCGATCGTGCACGAGCGGCCGATGCACCTGTTCCTCGTCGGCGACGGCCTCGAGTACTTCGCGCACGAGCACCCCGCCCCGCAGCGAGACGGCGTGTTCATGCTCGACGTCCGGCTGCCCAGGCCCGGGCCCTACATGGCGATTGTCGAGTTCCTGCCCGACGGAGGCACGCCGCAGACCTTCCAGCAGATGTTCACGACCGGCGAGGCCTTCGGCCGTGCCGCGACTCCGGCGATCGACGTTGCGCCCAGGACCGTGGACGGCATGCGCGTCAGCCTCGACGCATCGCGCATGAAGGCGGGCGAGACCAACGTGTTGACGTTCGGCATCGAGGACGTCGCGTCGGGCGCGCCGGTGGCCGACCTCGAGCCCTACCTCGGGGCCAGCGCGCATCTGCTCATCGTCTGTGCGGATCTGACCGAAGCCCTGCACGGACATCCCACGGAGGATGGCCGCGGGCCGGCGATCTCCTTTGCCCCGCTCGTGCCGCGCGCGGGCCGCTACAAGGCGTGGATTCAGTTCCAGCGGGCCGGGAAAGTCTCGACGGCCGCGTTCGTCATTGAGGTGCCTTGACCAGGTGACAAGGGTGCCAACGGTGCGGATGGTGCTAAGGGTGCTGGTGCGACAGGTGCTGGCCGTCTAACGGTGTGAGAGCAGTGTGAGCAGCGACTCACATGGTGCATCGCTGACCAGCCGCGCATCGACTGATAGACCGGCGGGGCGTGCGAGCCAATATGTGCGCGCAAACCGCGAATCGAATTCTCTGAACCAACCGACGATCGTCTTGGGTGCCCCCGCCCGTTCCAGCCAGATTCGTGCGGCGCCCCCATCGGCGAGCATCGGGCGAATACTGATGAGGTCAGCGGCCCGGCCGGCGCGAGGCGCGTTGCAACTAACTTGTTCGGTCCAAGCCCGTCGGAGTGGGGGTTTCGTTCGGGTAGCCAGGCGAAGCACGGACGCGCGCGCTTTGTAGGGCTGCTCGTAGTCCGTGGGCTCGCGCCGTTCCACGCGCACGCGGAGCGGCGACGAGATGCGGATGGCGCTGTTCGAGGGCAGAGCCACCGGCGTGTCGCCGGCGACCCAGGTACCCACGACGGTGTCGTCGGAAAGCGTGAACGTCGCGGACGTGATCAGCGGATCGCCCGGCTCGAACGACCAACCGGAAACCCATCGCGTCGCTACGCGCCCACGCCCTTCCGAGGCTGACGCCGCGACGCGAATCAGCGCACCCGTAGCACCCGTAGCACCTTTAGCACCAGCACCGTTAGCACCCTTGGCACCTCTAGCACCGTTAGCACCGTGAGCACCGTGCGGTAACCCTCCATCCACCCAGGAGACGACCATCGCGATCTCGATTGGTGTGAGCGTGGGGTCGTTTGCAAAGGATCCGAAGCCGCGCGCGGCGTGCCACTTCGGCATCCGGCGCGTCAGCACCTGCTCCTTGATGGCGCGCGCCCACGGCCGGACGTTCTCGTAGGTCGTCAGCGGCATCGGCGCCGACCCGCCTGGGGAGTGGCAGCTCGTGCACCGCTCCGACAGGATCGCGCGGATTTCGCGCGAGAACGTGATCTTCGTCGTGATCGGATCGTGCGCCCGTTCGACAGGCTCAGGGCAGGCAGCCGGCCGATCGGAGGCG
>JANLWK010000449.1:0-8983 GCA_031364505.1 Candidatus Eiseniibacteriota bacterium
CGACCGCCCGACATTGTTCGTTCTGACCCCCGTTCTGTCGGGGACAGGTCGATGGTCGGTCCTCAGTGGCTTGTTCGTGGGGCGACGTGACGCGGACCATCGGCTATTGAGAATCCGCCGTCGCGGTGGGTCGGGGGCTAACCTCGATTATTCATGAGGTCGGCGGACGAGCGGCCGAAGTGGGTCTTCGCGTCGCCTGACGCCAGTGCCGAGGGTGCGCCGCCGGCGCCACACGCCGCAAGCGCGAACATGAACGCGATCGCGATGCCCAGGCGGTCGCGTTCATGTGTTTTCGGGCACGGCTCCGCCCGGTTGTGTGACGGTGAGTTTCGAGGGGTCGCGCGGGTCCGGCGGAGGGACTACCCGGGTCGAGCCCCGAGGGCGGCGGCGACCGCGCACCACTCGTCGCGGAACGCGAACGTCGCGGGCAGGTGGAGCACGATGCGCCGCACGGAGGCGACGACCTCAACGCCGAGCTTGAACAGCCGCTCGCGCAACGTGCTGATCTGGGCGCGAGCGAGGCTCGTGCGCGAGGCGGCGGTACGGATCTCCTGCATCAGCACGCAGGCCGCGGCGGTCAACAGCACCCGCAGCTGGTTGGCGAGGAAGCGGGTGCAACTGGTGCGATCGAACGACAGGCCGTGGTGGAGTTCCTTGATCCGGTTCTCGATCTCACCGCGCAGGCAGTACACGCCCTCGTAGAGGCGCCGGGGCGCGCGCTTCAGGTTCGTGACCACGAACCGCGGGTTGTCGCGCGGCTCGCGGCCTTCGTGCCGCACGACTTCCGCCTTGATGATCACGCGCCGTTCGCGGTCCCACGTGTTCGCCGCATAGCGGCACTCGCCATAGGCGCGTGCGGTCGCTCCGGTCCGCTCGCTCGTCAGCCGCACGGACGCGAGCAAGGCTTCTGCGGACCGCGCCAGCACCGGGTTCGAAGGCAGTCCGACCACGTAGTCAACCTCGACCTCATCGAGGAACTCGAGCAACCCGGGGCCGGCGAAGCCACCGTCCAGTCGAACCAGCAGCCGTGCCCGCGGGAAGCGTTCCTGCAGTTCGCCCACGATGCGCTGGAGCATCGGGAGCGCGCCGAGCGAGGTCGGCGCGTTGCCGGGGCGCAACATCGCCGCCACGAGATGTTGATCGGGCTCACCGTTGAACGTCAGGTAGGCCAGCAGTGGCAGATAGCACCAGTGCCCATAGTGACCGTGGAAGAACGTCAGCTCCTGCTGCCCGTGCGTGGGATCGTCGGTGACGTCCAGGTCGATCGTGATCGTGCGCACCTTGCCACGTAGCCGCTTCGTCTGTCGCCGCACCACCGTCTTGAACAACGCCTGGCTCATCCGCAGCAACTCGCCCCGCGTCACGCCGTTCTCGAACCGCGACAGCGTCGGCTGCGACGCCAGCGCATCGCCGGTGATCGCATCGCGACCGAGCAGCAACTTGTGGATCGCGTCGTCGACCAGTCGTGCCGCGTCGTTCGCGTCCTCGTAGCCACACGCCAGGCCGTACACGCGCTGCGCACACAGGTCGTCCAGGCCGTGTCTCACCTTCGAGGGATCGCGGGTGTCGCGCAGGCAGGCGGTGAGCGCGGCCATCAATCCGAGGCGGCGATCCGCGGCCTTCAGCAGAACCGCGCCACCGTCCGAGCTGGCGTGAGGGCGATCGAAGCGGGCGAGCAGCGGTCGATCGAACAGCTCGGGAAACAGAACAGACTGTGTGGTAAAGTCGGCCACGAGAAGACCTCCGTCCTTGGAAGAAAAAGCGCCTCAACAACGCCTTTCTAACATGCGGAGGTCTTCTTGTTGGCTATCCTTCGTGAATAATCGAGGCTAGCGCGCTCGCCTCGCCGGACGCGCCCGCACCGCCACCGGCCCCGTCAGGCCGGAGAGCTGCTGCCAGCGCGCGTTCGTCATGTCGGGGAAGATGCCGTTGATCACCGGATCCGGGAACGTGATCGGGTTGTCGATCTGGACGTCGCCCGGGACGAACGTGTGGTTCGGCAGCTTCGTCTTGAGGTCGGCGATCGCCGGCACGAAGAAGCGTCCGATGTTGAGCTGCAGGTCGAACGGCTGGCCGTTCGCGTCATCGACCGTGATCGTGATCGCGCCGTTGAGCGCCGAGTAGACCTGGTCGACGCCGTCCTGGAAGTCGGTGAACTCCGGCGTCGTCAGCACGTCCTTCGGGATCAGGTCGTCCGCCTGGTCGTCGGTCTCGGCGGCCAGGTACGCCGCGGCCGCGTCGAGCCTGTCCACCAGCTTCAGGAAGTCCCCCTTCGCCGAGGCGAGCTGGATCGCACCACCCGTGTTGAGCGCCGCGAACGCCGTGCCCGGCGCGAGCAGTGACTCGGGCTCGGCATGATCGAAGTCCATGCCCTCGACGTCGAAGTTGTAGGCGACGAACATGCCGAGCCAGCCCTGGACCCCGTTGATGACGGCGTCGAGCATGTACAACTCGGTCTTGTCGATCTCGAGCGTGTCCGGCAGGTCCGTGATGGCCGGCGGCAGGAGCATCAGGAAGTTCGGGTCCGCCTCGGCCGCGGTCAGGCGGTCCTCGGCGTACTGGAGCTTCGGCATCACCTTGGCGCGCACGATCGCCTGGATGTCGGACAGCGAGTCCGGATCGTCGGCCGCGAGCGCGAACAGCCGGGCCGTCGCGAGCCCCATCCGCTCGGGCGTGTACTGGCCGCCCACGGAGGCACGGGTCGCCTCGATCCGCTGCGCCAGCGCCACGCGCCGCGCCGTGCGCGTGTGGCCGATGGGCATCGGACCGGTGCGCGAGAGGGCGAACACGTTGCCGAGCGACTGGATGTCCGGGTCCGCCTGCAGCAGGAACACTTCGGTCACCGCCGCGCCGAACTGCGCCTGCGAGTTGCCGGGGTTCGCGGCGATCGCGTTCTTGAAGTGCGCGTTCGCCGCGGCGTAGTCGCCGGCCGCGAGCGCCGAGTTGCCGGCGTCGGTTTCCGCCTGCGACTGACCGGGGTTCAACGGGTTGGACTTGTCGTCCGAGCCGCACCCGGCCATGAGACCTGCAAGGGCGAGTGCGACGACGAGAGCCAGAACTCGCTTCATCGGGGCTTCCTCCTCCGTGAAAGAGACATCACCGAAACGACGTCATGAACGTGAGGACATTTGGGCTTCGCGCGCGACGGCCTCGAGCGCGGGCGCGGTGGGGCGGAACCGGGCGCCGAGTTCGGCTGCTACGGCCCGCGCATCGACCGTGGCCTCGCCCGAGAACGCATCGAAGGCGCGCGACAGGTCGGGCAGCCGCCCGCCACTCGCGCGCGAGGCGAGGCGCGAGACGCTCGCCGCGGCGACCGCGACGGCGGCGGGCAGGGGGATCCAGCGGGCGCCGAGTCCGGCGCCCCGGGCGAGCGAGCTGACGAGGGTGTCGATGCTCACCGCATCTCCCGCAACGTTGTAGGTGTTGCCGTCGAGCGCATCCGTTGCGCTCAGTGCGGCCGCGATGATATCGGCGAAGTCGTCGACGTGCACCATGCTCTTTCGATTGGCGGCGTTTGCCACGCGCGGGACGAACCCGCGGCGGATCAACCGCAGCAATCGCGCGGTGTTACCGGGGGCGCCCGGCCCGTAAACGACGGCCGGCCGCAGCACCAGGCCGCCGATGCCGCCCCGCTCGATCCCCGCGCGCACGTGCCCCTCGGCGGCGAGCTTGCTCTCGCCGTAGGCGGTCGCGGGATGCGTGGGCCCGTCCTCGCGGGCGTCGGTGGACGTGGCGCCGTAGACCGCCGTCGAGCTCACGAACACGAGCCGCGGCCTCCGGCCCGTCGACGCCATCGCCTCGGCGAGCAGTCGCGTGCCGCCCTCGTTGACGCCGAAGCACTCGCGCCGCGCCAACGACGTCTCGGCCGAGCGGTGCACGTACGCGGCGGCGTGGACGACGGCGTCTGACGCGTTCGCGAGATCCGCGACGCGCGTGTCGTCGCGAATGTCGCCGACGATGACCGCGACGCCCGGCGGCGGCTCGGCGCCGGCGCGATGGACGAGTGCGGTCACCGCGTGGCCGCCGGCCAGCAGCCGGCGCACGATCGCGCGGCCGACGTAGCCGTTCGCTCCCGTCACGCCGACGCGCATTTGCGGCGTCAGGCGCGCGGGGCGGAGTCGAGCCGGGGAGCCTCGGCGACCGGCGGCATGGCGAGACCGATCCACACGCCGAGTCCGTAGCCGAGCTGGAGGCAGAGCATCACGACCGGCAGCACCGGCAGCATGCGCCAGCGACCCTGCAGCGCGAACGCGACCATCGCCGCGACGATGAACCCGAGGTACGCGCCGACGAGCGCTCCGAACAGCACGGTGAGCGGCGGCAGCAGCAGCGAACCGACGCCGCTCAGCACGAGCGTCAGCGCGAACAGCGAGGGAACGAGATGACGCGGCCTGAGCGATTCGGGGAAGCGGCGCAGGAAGCGCCCCTTCCAGATGCCGTATTGCCAGTACTGCCGCCACAGCGCGCGCAGGTTGCCGCGCACGTGGTAGACGGCGCGGACACCCGGCAGCAGCATCATGCGGCCGCCGGAGCGGCGCACGCGGTAATTGAACTCGTAGTCCTGGTGCCGGACCATGTTCGGGTTGAACAGGCCGACGCGCTCGAACACGCCGCGGCGGTACATGCCGAACGGGATCGTGTCGACCTCGACCGCGGCACCACTCGTCGCCGTGCGGAAGCCCGAGTTGCCGATGCCGAACGGTGAGCTCATCGCCGCGGCGATCGTCTCGCCGACGAGCCCGCTGCCGCGCGACTCGATGGCGCCGCTCACCGCGTCGGCGCCCGTCTCCTGCAGAGCCACCGCGCACGATCGCAGGTAGTCGGCCGGCAGCTGCGCGTGGCCGCCGAGCAGCACGATCACGTCGCCCGTGGCGCGCCGGATCGCCGCGTTCGTGCCGGTGGGCATGATGCGTTCCGGGTTGTCGACGAGCACGATCGAGGCGCCGCTCCCGCCCTCGGCCACGCGGAACGACAGCGTCTGGACGATCTCGCGCGTCGCGTCGTCGGAGCGCCCGTCGGCGACCAGGATCTCCAGCCGGTCCGCCGGGTAGTCCTGCGCGAGGAGCGCGTCCAGGTTGCGGCCGATGTAGCCCGCCTCGTTGCGCACGGGAATGACGACGGAGACGCGAGGCAGGGCGGGTTCGGTCATGGCGGCGGCGATCGTCACGGGCCCTCCTGGCCATCGGCGTGCGGCACGGGTGTCGTCCTGGACCCCCCGGTATCGGCCATTCGGGTGGCCGACCCGAGACCTTCCGCAACCGACGCGGTCGAGTCAAGGTGCGTTATGCTGGCCGCATGCGCCCCCCGGCTCCCTGCCCGCGGTTCGAGTTCCACATCGCCCGCGCGGCGCGCGAGCGTTACGGCTTCGCCGACACGCTGTTCTCGGTGACGGGAAACGTCGTGCTCGCCGACCTGGCGGCGGTGCGCCGGCTGGTGGCGCGCATCAACGAGCGCCGCGCCGCCCCCGTTCCGGGGATGCCGGCGCTGCCGGCGCTGTCCCCGGGCGACCTGAACGCGATGGGGCTGATCGACGAGGCCCTGCACCTGGTCGCCGCCGCCTACCGCCGCGAACGCGATCCCTCGTCCATGACGGGAGCACTCTTGGCGGCCGAGGCGGCGATCGGGCGCGACTCCGTCGATGCGGCACTGCTCGCGTTCGTCGAGGCGTTCCCCGGCGCCGACGTGCATCGCGGCGCCACGAGCGCCCGGGCGTGGCTCGCGGGCGAGACGGGCGGCGTGCCGCACCGCGCCGTGGCGCTCGAGGAATCGCTGCTGCTGCGGCTCGCGAACCGGAACCCGGCGTTCGCGCCGTTCGGCGAGCTGTTCGATGAGCGGGGGCTGCCTCGGCGCGACGCGTACCTCGCGACACAGGGTGCGCTCGAACACTGGTTCGCCACGCGTCCGCCGTTCGGCCCGTTCGACCAGACGCTCCTCGACATGCTGCGCAGCCCCGCGGTCGAGCATCCGGCGTCGCTCGCCGGCCAGCTCGAGTACATCCGGCGCCACTGGAGCCACCTGCTCGGCGACTTCGCGCTGCGCCTGCTCACCGGGCTCGACGTGCTGGGCGAGGAGAGCCAAGCGCGGCGGTTGCGCGAGGAGCCCGGCATCGGCACGCGGCCGGCCGACTCCGGCGCCGGCGCGATCCTTCGCTTCGACGGCGGCGAGCACGAGCCCGAGCGCTTCAGCCCCGATCGCGACTGGATGCCGCGCGTCGTGCTCATCGCCAAGAGCGTCTACGTGTGGCTCGACCAGCTCGCGCGCCAGTACGGGCGCGAGGTTCGGCGGCTCGACCAGATCCCCGACGAGGAGCTGGACCGGCTCGCGCGATACGGGATCAACGGCATCTGGCTCATCGGCGTGTGGGAACGCAGCCGTGCCTCGCAGCGCATCAAGCAACTGTGCGGCAATCCCGACGCGGCGGCGTCGGCCTATTCACTGCTCGACTACCACATCGCCGAGGACGTGGGCGGCGAGGCGGCGCTCGCGGGGCTGAAGGCGCGCGCGTGGGCGCGTGGCATCCGGATGGCGAGCGACATGGTACCGAACCACATGGGCGTCGACTCGCGCTGGGTGATCGAGCACCCCGACTGGTTCCTGTCGCTTCCCGAGCCGCCGTTCCCCGCCTACTCGTTCAACGGGCCCGACGTGTCGACCGACTCCCGGGTCGCGATCCAGATCGAGGATCACTACTACGACAAGACCGACGCCGCCGTGGTGTTCCGGCGCACCGATCGTGCGAGCGGCGAGACGCGGTTCATCTACCACGGCAACGACGGCACCAGCTACCCGTGGAACGACACGGCGCAGCTCGACTACCTGAAGCCCGAGGTGCGCGAGGGGCTGATCCAGACGATCCTCCACGTCGCGCGCCAGTTCCCGATCATCCGCTTCGACGCCGCGATGACGCTGGCCAAGCGCCACTACCAGCGGCTGTGGTTCCCCGAGCCGGGGTCCGGCGGGGCGATCCCGTCGCGCGCCGAGCACGGGCTCACGCGCGCCGCCTTCGACGCCGCGATGCCGCGGGAGTTCTGGCGCGAGGTCGTCGACCGCGCCGCGGTCGAGGCTCCCGAGACGCTGCTGCTCGCCGAGGCGTTCTGGCTGATGGAGGGCTTCTTCGTCCGCACGCTCGGCATGCATCGCGTCTACAACAGCGCGTTCATGAACATGCTGCGCGACGAGCAGAACGCGAACTACCGCAGCGTGATCAAGAACACGATCGAGTTCGATCCCGAGATCCTCAAGCGCTACGTCAACTTCATGAGCAACCCCGACGAACGCACCGCGGTCGACCAGTTCCAGCGCGGCGACAAGTACTTCGGCGTCTGCACGCTGATGGCGACCCTGCCCGGGCTGCCGATGTTCGGACACGGGCAGATCGAGGGGCTCGAGGAGCGCTACGGCATGGAATTCCGCCGCGCCACGCGCGACGAACCCGCCGACCCTGGCCTCGTCGCGCGGCACGAGCGCGAGATCTTCCCGCTACTGCACCGCCGCGCGCTGTTCGCCGAGGTCGGCGAGTTCCGGTTGTACGACTGCTTCGGGGCCGACGGCCACGTGAACGAGGACGTGTTCGCCTATTCGAACCGGCGCGGCGACGAGCGGGCACTCGTCATCGTCCACAACCGCTGGGCCGAGGCGGCGGGTTGGATCCGCATGTCGACGGCGTTCGCGGTGAACGATGGCGGCACGCGGCGGCTGGAGCGGCGCTCGCTGGGTGAGGCGCTGGGATTGACGTCCGAGCACGGCCGCTTCTGCCGCTTCCGCGACTTCGCGCACGGGCTCGAGTACCTGCGCTCCTCTTCCGAGCTGTGCGACCAGGGCTTCTACGCCGAGCTGGGCGCCTACCAGCGCCACGTGTTCCTCGACCTGCGCGAGGTGCGCGACTCGGCGCACGAGCCGTGGGCGGCACTGGCGGCGGAGCTGGGCGGCCGCGGCACCGGCAACCTCGACGACGCGCTCGACGAAATCCGCCGCCGGCCGCTCACCGTGCCGTGGCGTGAGCTGCTGGCGCCCGCGACACTCGCCGAGCTGCCGCATGCGTTCGCCGAACGCGGCACGGCGCACGCGGCGGCGCTGCTCCGGGAGAGGATCGAGGCACGCGCGCGGGCACTGCTCGAGGCCGCGGCCTCGCAGGGGATGGCGCGCGTGGATCCGTCCCGCCGCGCGGCCGCGCTGCGCGCGCGGCTCGAGGACTTCGGAGCCGAGGCGCGGAGCGCCGGGGGCGCCGAGGCGCGAAGCGCCGGGGGATCCGAGGCGCGCGGCGCCGGGGGCGCCGAGGCGTCGGCCGAGCAGCCCGCGCCGAAACCGCCCGCGCCCGAGGAACCCGTGATCAAGCCGCCCGCGCCGGAAGCGCCAGGGCCCAGGCCTCCCGGCCCGAAGCCGCCGCCGGGCGACGGCGTGCCCCGCGTCGACTGGCGCGCCCCGCGCACGTGGGGCGTGCTGCTCGCGCTCGAATCACTGCGCGCTCTGGGCGAGGCCGCCGGGCACGACGGGCGCGCGCCGGAGCGGATCGCGGACCTCGCGCGCGAATGGCGCCTGGATCGCGCGACGCGCGACGCCTTCGCCGCACTCGGCCTCGACGGCGAGCAGGCGGCGCGGTCCGCCGACGCGGTGCTCGCGCTCCTCGCCCACGCCGCGGCGTTCGAGGACGCGGCGCGACGGCGCGCATCGCCCGAAAGCGTGTTCGCGGGCTGGCTCGGCGACGAACCCGTGCGCCGGCTGCTCGGCGTCCACGTGCACGCCGGCGTCGAGTGGTTCCTTAAGGAAGCGTTCGAGGGCTGGGTGGCGCTGCTCGGCGCCGCGGCGCGCACCGAGCAGCCGCAGCAGCAGCGGCCCGCGGGCACCGCGCGCGGCCGGACGGCTCCCGCCGAGTCGATCGACGCCTGGCGCGCCCGGCTCGTGGCGCGCGCGCGCGACGCCGGCTGGCGCACCGCCGGGCGCCTGCCCGCCGGCGGGCGGCGGGGTCAGGCCGGCGAGCCCCCCG
>JANLWK010000047.1:0-15960 GCA_031364505.1 Candidatus Eiseniibacteriota bacterium
AGCAGACGGGCGCCCCGCACGTGCAGTGCGGGGCGCCCGAGCCGTGTTCAGTATTCGCCGCCGTGATGGCGGGTCCCGTTATTTGAGCAGCGTGATGGTGCGCGTCTTCTGGTAACTCGGCGACACCAACCGGACGAAGTAGATGCCGGCCTTGACGGACGCGCCACGATCGTCGCGTCCATCCCACCGGGCGGTGTAGCGGCCCGCCGCCTTGACGTCGTGCTCGAGCGACTTCACGAGCCGGCCGTCCACGGAGTAGACCGCGAGTTCGACCCGTCCGGACGACGCCAGGCTGTACTGCAGCGTGGCCGACCCGAGTGACGGCGTCGGAATGACCGATTGCAGATCTGTCACCCGAACCGCGGCCTCGATGGCGACCGGGTTCTGGTTCTTGACCTCGATCTGCTGATTCGCGGTTCCGCGGCCGTCGGCCTTGACGATCGAGATGCCCGGCGAGCCCGATGCGATGGCGCGGAAGCGTACCGTCGCCAACGTGCCGTGGCCCGCGATCGTGTTGCCCGTGCCGAGCATGGCCGCATCCGCGCGGCCCGGGCCCGGCGAGAACACCACGCCGCCGGCGTTCGTCACCAGCTCGCCCGGCAGCATGTCGATGGGCTCGACGACGCGCGCGTTCCAGCCCAGCGCCAGCGACAGCGCCTGCAGGTTGCCGCCCGCGGCGAGATCCACCGCCACGTCGAACATGTCACCCGCGTGCACCTCCGCCGGTCCGTTCACCGAGAGCGCATCGACCGCTTCGGTCGTCACACCGACTCGCGCCAGCGCCGACACGGTCGGGGTGTAGTTGAGCGCGAAGAGCACGAGGTCCTCGAAGTTGGTCTTCGAGTCCGTGGTGGGACGGCCGCTCGTGGTGGTGGTCGTCGTCGGCCCGACGTCCAGGTATTCGAAACCCGCGAGCGCCACGCCGGTGAGGCCGTAGTGCATCCCGAGCAACGAGATGTCGAGGGTACCGACCGAGTTGTCGCCGCTTCCGGGCGTGCCGTTGCTGACGTCGCCCAGGTGGTAGTTGAGGGTACCGCCCGTCATGCTCGAGACCCCGGACACGTTGCCGCACGCATCCTTCGCGTACGCCACGTAGTACCAGAAGTCGCGCGACGCCGGCTCGTCCGTCTGCCCGCTCGCCGTCACGGATGTGACCCACGTCCAGCCGGCCGGGGGATAGCTGCCCGGCAGCGTGGGAGCGGAGCCACCGCCGTCGTCGTACGTCGGATAGGAGCCGAAGCCGCGGCGCCAGACCTCGACCGACGCAGCGCCGGGCGCCGAGAACGTCAGCGTGATCTTCGTGGTGCCGTCGGTGTCGTTGCCCACCGTGAGCTGGTTGGCGACCAGCCCCGTCACGGCCGCGACCGGGATCTGGACGAAGCTCGACGCGATCGTGTGGTTCGTCGTCACGTTCGTGAACGTGTAGCTCGCCACCGCGCCCACCGACCCGCCGTCCACGAGGACGTCGGAGATCATGTAGCACGCGTTCGGCGCGATCGTGAACGACTGGCTGCTGCCGTACGTCACCGGGACGGTGCCGCTCGGCACGATCGTGCCGCCGGGGCCCGCGGAGGCGAAGATCGAGAGCACGTCGATCTCGAACGTCGCCGTCACCGTCTTGTCCGAATTCATCGTCAGGTTGTAGGGGTTCGTGTTCCCCGTGGCGTCACCGCTCCACGAGACGAAGTGCCAGCCCGGGTCGCCCGTGGCCGTCAGCTGCACCACCGTGTTCGGGGCGTAGGAGGGCTGGTCCGGCGACTTCGCCACCGAGCCGTTGCCCACCGTGTTCACGGTGAGGAAGTACGGGAACGCTTCCAGGTCGACATCGTAGGTCGTGCCGGTCTTCAGCGCGATCGAGATGCCGTCCAGGTAGCCGTCGAACGCCGACCAGCCGCTGCCCGTCTGGAAGCTGACGTACTTGACGCTCTGAGGACCGTAGTTGATCGGCGTCGCGTTGGCTCCCGGTCCCGGGTTGCCCGGCCACGTCGACCACTGGATCGGCCCGGCCTGGATCTGGCTCAGCGTCGGCTGCGTGTAGAAGCCGAAGTTGCCCGAGTTGTTCGTGTCGTTGAACGTCAGCTGGTCCGCGCCGGTCGTCGACCATTGCTGCCACGTGTCGAGCACCGGCGTGTACGGCTGGCTCGTCTTGAGATAGGGCTCGGCGGTGAGGCGCTGCTCGTAGAAGCCGTGCGCGCTGCCCGCCGTGTAGAGGTAAAGGGCGAAGTCCGTCGGCATCACGTTCGCGTGGTTGCGCGTGTGGTACGTGATGGCCTGGATGTCGTTCACCGTGAACGACGCGCCGGCCAGGTCGAACGACGGCACGATGTACAGCTCGGCCTTGGCACTCGGGTAGACCTCGTGCCACGAGCCCTGACCGACGTACTGCTGCGCCGTCGACACGCCCGTGGACGACGCCGTCGCGCGGTTGCGGTCCAGCACCACGTTCACGTGCGCGTTGGGCGCGAACGTCGCCGTGATCGACTTGTTGCCCGTCATGATCACGGTCAGCGGGTTCGTGTTGCCCGACGCGTCACCGCTCCAGCCGGTGAAGTGCCAGTCCAGGTCCGCGACCGCCGTCAGCGTCACCGTCACCGTCGTCCCGCAGCCGTACGCCGGCTGGTCGGGCGACTTGGTCACCGTGCCGTTGCCCACGATCGTCGTGGTCAACGTCGCCGAGCTCACACCACCCGCCGACAGCGGCACGTCGCGCGTGTCGACCGAGTTCGACAGGATGTTGCCCGACACGGCGATGTCGCACGAGGTCGGCGAGTTGCCGCGGCCGAAGTACTGGTCGGCCACGTTGCTCTGGTCGCCGTCGCCGGGGTACGGCAGGTGCCCCGCCTGGCGCTGGATACCGACGTCGCACCCACTCACCGTGTTGCCGGTGACCGAATGGTTCGTGCCCTCGGCCACGATGCCGAAGCCCTCGCTCACGCTCGGCTGCGTGTAGCCCGAGACGATGTTGTTGCGGATCACCGCGCCGTTCGGGATGTTCACGTTCCCGGCCAGCACGCCACGGCGGAACGCCGCGATGCCCATGATGTCGCGTGCGTCCCCGATCGGCGTGGTACGCGACACCGTGTTGTTCTCGACGACGACGCGGCCGGGTCCCGCGACCGCACCCGAACCATTCGGGTTCTTGACCTCGATCCCGAAACGGCCGTTGTTCGTCAGCGTGTTGAGCTGGATGACGTTCTCACCCGGCCCTTCGAGCCCCACGACGCCGATGCCGTTGTCGCCGTTGTCGTGGATGTTGTTGTTCGCCAGGGTGACCCCCGACGCGGTGCCGTCCTGCAGCTCGATGCCGCAGCAGTTGTTGTTGTAGACGTCGCAGTTCGTGATGGAGATGTTCTGCTTGAGGCCGTTCCACACCACGATGCCGCGCGCGGCGCCGAACGCGTTGGTGTGCCCGGACACGTCCAGGTTGTCGAGCGTGATCCCGTTCACCGGGCCGTTGGCGTAGAAGCCGCAGCCGCCGACGTTGTCCTTGAGCGTCACGTTCTGGACCGTCAGGCCGCTGTTGCCGCCGACGCCGTAGATGCCGGCGTACGAGTTCGGCGCGTTTCCGGCGTACTTGCGGACGGTGAGGTCCTTGATCGTCACGTTCGTGAGGCCCGTGTTGATCACGATGCCGCTACCGACACCCGGCAGCCCGGTGCCGTCGAGGATCGTCGACGCCTCACCGGCGCCGAGGATCGACAGCGACTTGGTCATCGTGACGCGCTCGTTGTACGTCCCCGCCGACACGGCAATCACGTTCCCGTCGACCGTGAGAGGATCGGCGATCGCGCCCTGGATCGTCGGGTAGCCGATCGCGGTCGAGACATTCGTGACCGGATAAGTGTCGATGGAAAGCGACCAGCCACTCGAAATACTACCGATGTCGCCGACGCCGCGATCGATGGCGTACAAGTTCCACGTGCCGTTGGGCGAAGCCTGATTGAATGCCGCCAGCGACGTGGTCACCGGCCGGGCCGACGGCCCGGGGGCCGGATACGCCTGATTGGCCGGCGTGCAGTCGGAGTACCAGGCGCAAATGTCGCCATCCGTCGGGTGGTACGTGCCGCTCACGACCGGGCTGCCGAGTCCAAGCATCGGCGGGCCGGCGTCGTCGAAGGTGAGCGTGAAACTCCCAGGGGGCTGCACACCACCGTTGACGGCAGTCAACACCAGCGACTGGCCCGTGGGCGAGACGAGCACCACGTCCACGTCGCCAAAGAACGTGTGGTTGATGTCACTCAATGTGACCGTAACTTTGGAGGTCAGCCCCACCAGCCCCGCGACAGCGATCGTCGAAGGATACGGGGTCGCGACTCCCACGGTATTGATGTCGCCGAAGCCGGTCGCATCGGGGATGGTGATCGCCGCCGGATTGCTGAAGGATGTGCTGGTCGCACTCAGCGGCAGCCGCCGGCCGGCCGGAGTCGGATTCGGCGAAGGCTGTGGCGGGTTCATCGAGCGAGCGAACGCGGGCGATGCAATGGTCGCAATCGCCAGCGCTACGAGCGCCACCTTTCCTAGCGCGGCGCACTGCGAAAGAAATTCTGGCTTACTGGGCATGACGGCCCCTCCGAGAGGAATACGGCCTTATCTGGCGCCGATCGGGGGCGCGGCCGAAGCCGGAACCCACGAACGAGCGGCCAGCGGCGCTTCGGCACCCGGGGAATCGAGTCGTGAAATGCCTCGGGTCCGGCTTTGCGCTCGCCGAGGGACGATTCACCCCGACGAATCGGCCAGCCTTCCTCGCGAAGTGGGCGCGAGCAAGCTGCAGCCGACCGGTGGAGACCCGGCCAGCTGCGAACGCGCGAACGCCTCGCGGGGCGAGGCATCGTGGTTCGCAAGACACGATCAAGGGAGCGTACGTCGATCAGCTGCGCAATTAGCGCCGCCACCGTGATAATGTCCACCGGCGGGCCTGACAATTCAAGTACAAAACGCTCATTCGTCGGGCGAGTAAGGAAGTACGCGGGGCCCTCCTTTCTCGCCGCGGTGATCGTGGCGGGTTTGGCCATATCAAACCGTCGGTGCTGGCACGGCAGTCCGCATGACATTTGGACAGATGCCGCAGCGAGATTCCGAAGGGACCGGGGGCGCGGCATGACGCCGAGGGGAGCCTGGACCTCGAGCCCGAGCTCGAAGCGGGGCTCATGGACATCGAAGGCTTCTCGCATCTCTACGTGATCTGGGTGTTCGATCGCGCGGAGCGCGGCGACCTCATCGCGCATCCGCCGGTCGACGACCGGCCGCACGGCGTGTTCGCGACGCGCTCGCCGCGGCGGCCGAACGCGCTCGGGCTCACCGTCGTGCGCCTGCTGGCGCGCGAGGGACCGAGGCTCCGCGTACGCGGGCTCGACATGCTCGACGGCACGCCGTTCCTCGACCTCAAGCCGTATCTCTCCAGCATTCCGCCCGAGGAACTGAAGCGCGGCTGGCTCGACGAGGTCGAGACCCGCTCGCGAGAGCAGTCCTGATCAGCCCTCGGTAGCTTCTCCCACCCGCGTCGCCTCGGCCACGAGGTCGTTCACCAGCGCCTCGATCCGGTCGCGAACGGCGCGGAAGCCGTCGTCATCGAGGAGCTTCGGGTCGGGGAGGTCCCAGTCGAGGCGATGGTGCCTGGGCACGTGGGGACAGGCGTCGCCGCAGCCCATGGTGACGATCCAGTCCCAGCAGATGGCGGGCAGGTCGTCGAGTCCCTTGGAATGCTGGGACGCGAGGTCGATGCCCTTCTCCTTCATGAACTGGATCGCGCGCGGGTTGATCTGGCCGGAGGGGCGAGAGCCCGCGCCGTGAGCGACCACCCGGTCGCGCCCCCGGCGCTTCGCGCGAATGCCTCGGCCATCTGGGAGCGATTCGAGTTCTCGATGCAGACGAAGAGCAGGTGGGCTGGCGTCTGGGGCATGCGTACGCTCGTGGCCGATTCAGCCGACGACTTCGGACTTATCGGGCGGTGTTCGGAATCGTGAAGTGGAACGCGCTGCCTTTGCCGATTTCGCTTTCCACCCAGATCATTCCGCCATGGGCGTCGATGATACACCGCGCGATGTAGAGCCCAAGCCCGAGGCCGCGGCGGTCCTCGTGGCCCGCCCGGGAGAACCGCTCGAAGATCGTCTCGATGTCGTCGGGAGCGATGCCACGACCGCTGTCGCGCACCGTGAACTCCAGTCCGTCCGTGGTGGAGGCCAGGCGAAGCGCGATCGTCCCGCCCGCCTCCGTGAATTTCAAGGCGTTGTCGACCAGGTTGGACAGCACCTGGAGGACTCGATCGTGGTCGAACGTCGCGAGGACGCTCCGTCGCGGGGCCTCGCTCGTCATCATGATCTTGCGTGACGTCGCAGTGCCCTGAAACGCGTCCATCGTCTCGGTCAACAACGGCGTCGCGTCCTCCTGCGAAGCGTCCACGTTGAGCTTGCCCAGTTCCATGCTCACAACGTCGATCAAGTCTCCGATGAGCCGGTTCATCTGCCCGATGCATCGCCGGATGCGCCGGGCTTCCGCCTGCATGCGCTCTCCGGCGGGGCCCTCGGCCGGCATCATCATCAAGAGATCCGTGCTCGTTGCGATGACGGCGAGGATGCCGCGCACGTCGTGGCTCACCATCGCCAGAAAGTCATCTCGGGAGGCGACGGCGCGGTCGGCGTGTTCCCGCTCCGTCGACAGTCGCTCGTCGGTTTCCTCGCGCTCGAGCCTGAGGAGTTGCGCGATGGCGCGCCTCTGCTCGGCGCGCTCCCGCAGCATCCGATCGTCGGCGACCGTGCGTTCCTCGGTCACCACCTCGTCCGCGGACGCTCGGGCATCGCGCAAGGCCGCGGCGGCCTTCGCGGGGCGATCGGTCTCACGAGTCGTCGCGTCCGCCGTCTGACGTGCGTCCTCGAGCAAATCATCGGCTCGCTCGCGCTCCAATTCGACGACGTGATCCGCGCTCTTCTCGATGGCCGAAGTGCGCTTCGCGAGCTGCTCGTCCGTCTTCTCGCGCTCCTCGCGAAGGCTGGTGTCGGTCTCGATGCGCTGGGGCACAGCTTCTGCCGATTCCTTCGAGTCCATCTCACCTCCTGGAAGGCACCGGTGGGTATCCGAAGCCGGCCGTGCCGAGTGACACACTTCACCCTCTTGAAGTGGTCCAATGCGCCTCCCCACCGTCTCATAGCCGGGGCCGAGCCATGTCTCCAGCTTGTGACGTTTCGCGAGCCGGGGTGCCCGGCGGAGGCGAAATCAGCGGGCTTTCGCCGCCCCTCGGTCACCCCGGCGTCTGGGTGATCTCGTACACGACGTGGGGGCCGACGGCCGTGGGGTAGGCGTCGTCATTCCTGCCCGCGAGCGTCGCGCCGATCTTCTCGAGCGCCTTGCGCGAGCGGTGGTTGCGCTCGCCGACGATGAACACCACGCGCGGGACGAACTTCAGCGCATGCGCGATCATCAGCCGTTTGAGCTCGCCGTTGGTCTCGCCGCCCCAGTGCGCGCGTTCGAGGAAGGTCCAGCCGATTTCGACTTCGCCCTCGCGCAGGTTGCAGTAGCGCGAGCTGCCGATGACGCGGCCGGTGTTGCGGTCGATGATCGCCAGGGCGCCGCCCGAGGCGATGCCGCCGTCGAAGTAGCGCTGGAACACGGCCCGCTCGTGGCGGGTGGGCTCGGGGTGGAGAGCCCAGATCGCCGGATCGCCGCCGGCGGCGTATAGCGCGTCGAAGTCGTCAAGCGTCAGCGGGCGTAGCTCCAGGCGCTCGCCCAGGAGGCGCGGCTGGAAGTCAAAGGTGGGCTTCGAAACGGTCGGATCCATGGGCGCATGGTGGTCCAACCGGTTGTCCCCGCGCAACGTCGCGGGTTGTGACCCCGGGCCCCTCCGCGGGGTTATAAGGTAGAAGCATACGGACGGGCGCCCGGGCGTCGTGGCGAGCATCGTCCCGACGCACGAGGAACACGCCGAGCACTGGGGGTTCATCCGCGACTGGCGCGACACGCTGGAGTGGATCGACACGACGACGTTCCGGGCGGTCGACAAAAGCGTGCTCAATACCACCGCCCAGAGCGCGCTGCGCCGGCAGCTCGGGCGCGTCGAGATGTCGGAAACTGCCGGTGTTCGACGACCGTGCCCAGCCGATCCAGACGCGCGACATGGCCGTCACCCACTCGATTGACGGAACCTTGCTCACCCTGACGATGGCCGGCGTCTAGGTGTCGGCCGACGTCATCCGCCAGTTCCTGGCAGCGATGAACGACCCGGCCTGCCCGGCGCGCGTGGAGCTGATCGTCGACGTCACGCGGTCCGAGTCACTCGCCGTGCGGCCCACGGACGAGATCCGCGCCGTCGCCGAGTTCATCGGGCCGTACGCCGAGCGCGTCGGCGGGCGCTGCGCCGTGGTCGCGTCGCCCGGAGTCCAGTTCGGGCTGAGCGCGATGGGCTCGGTCTACAGCGAGGGCGTCGGGGTCGTGACCGTCGTGTTCCGCACGCATGCCGAGGCCATCGAATGGCTCCGCACACCGGCCGCGGAGCGGGATCGTTAGCGGATCAGCGTGATCATCCTCGTGCGCGTCGTCGAGCCCGCCCCGAGGCGAAGGAACAGCGTGCCCGGCGCGACGCGACGATCGCGGGTGTCGCGAGCGTTCCACGTGACCGTGTGCCAGCCCTGTTCCTGGATGCCGTCCGCGATCCGGGCCACCCGGCGTCCCGCCAGGTCCATCACGTCGAGCACGGTGGGGCCGGTGCGATCGAGGTAGTAGCGGATGCTCGTCGACCCCGAGACCGGGCTCGGCCACGGCGTCTCGAGCTGGATCCCGGCCGCCGCGGAGGCCACAGGTACCAGGCCGTCGACGCCGAGCGACACGGTGCCGAGGCAGGTGCGCGACGCGGCGTAGTTCGTGATCGCGGTCTTGCCCTGCGGCTCGAAGTTCGGCAGGCCGAGGCCGTCGCAACCCGCGATCGTCGAGCACATGATGTTGCATGGGACGACACCGTTGCAGTGCGAGGCGTTCCAGTTGTGCCCCAGCTCGTGCGCGGTGAGCGCGGTCCGCCGCGCGTAGTTCGTCGTGTAGCGCGAGCGGGACAGGCCGTACGCGCTCCTCGTGTTGCACACCACGCCGACGCCGGCGTAACCGATGGTATTGCCCGCGATGGCTCTGCCCGTCATCAGGTGGACCATGTCGCGGTTCACGCTCGAGCGATTCGTGTTCCAGTCGTTCTTGAGCTGCGTCAATAGCGTCTCCGGGGACGCCGACGTGAACGGATCCGAAGGCGTCGAGCGGACGACGATCGTGCTGACGCGGTGCGTGATCCCGCAATCGCGCTGGTAGATCGCGTTTACCCCGGCGAGCACGCTCTCGATGTCCCGGACGGTCGAATCCACGCGGCTCTTGTTCTGCTGGAAGAATTCGTAGTCGGCGTCGAACGCGACGTCGGCCAGCTTCAGGGTTCCCACGGCCTGCGCATCGAGTCGTCCCTCGCGAGGCGCCGACGTCGTGACGGATGGCTCGTCCGCGGCGCACGACTCGTCGCCCTGGACGACGGCGTCGCCGCGATAGACGGCGTGGAGCGCCGGATCGGCGTTGCCGTCCGCCATCGGCAGCGGCTCGACGTAGAACACGTGATCGCCGGGCAGCGCGACCACCGCGGTGAGCCGGCCGTCGCGGATCGTGCCCGTCACGAACGTACCCGGCCGCTCATCCACCGTGCCGCGATACGTGACCGGCTCGGGAGCCGCGACCGCGGTCAACGCGCCATCGGCGCCCTGGACCAGCACCTGGAAGTCCGGCGACCGCATCGATGCGCGACGCAGCCGCATCGTGACGCGATCGCCGTCGAGGTCCATCACCAGCGACGTCGTTTCTGGAGCGGATGGAAGCCACAGGCGCTGAGCGGACAGTCGCGTCACGCCGAGCCGCGCGGACGCCGAACGCTCGAATGCCGATATCGGCGACGTGGGGTTCTGGGGGTTCGGGGCCGAAAAGCCGGCGATCGCCAGAACGGACAACAGGAATGGAGTGATCGTCATGAGCTCCGGAAGAAGTGCCTTGCAGGATGTCCAAGGGAGCGGACGGGCGACTCTGCCTGTTATCGGATGATCGCCACGCGGATATAGCCACGAAATGATCTCGGTGGCCCGATGATTTTCGATGAATCCCGCGAGATTTTGCTTTCACTTGAACGGCCGGGGAGGCCTGGGGAAAAGGACGCGCAGCCGGCGCGGAGCCCCGGCGAAAAGCACGAGGGCCCCGACGTTGGGCGGGGCCCTGCGCAATGCGTTACGGATGTTCTTCGTTGCCGCTACTTGTGGACGTCGCCTTCGCTCATCGCCGATCCGGAGGGGAGCGTGTTGCGGAACGTCACGACCTCCGACGACAGGTTCGAGGGGGCCGCACCGAACAGCAACTGCTTGTAGGTGACGCCCTTCCCGTAATAGTACGCGTTGTCTTCCTTGTTGGGGGCCAGACGCGCGCCTTCGAGCGAGAGTCCGGCGAACAGACCCTTCGAGCGGGCGTAGGAGTAGATCTCAGACTTGAGCTCGAGGTTCGTCGCCGCCTCGCCGCTGCGTCCGAACGGGCCCGCCGCGACGCTCGCCTTGCCGCCGAGGGTGATCCGGCTGCCGTTGACGAGCGACTTGGCGCCGCGCTCGTTCATGAAGAACAGCACGAGGTCGGTGGACGACGCGCCGAGCTGGAGCCCCGCGCTGCCACCCGAGATGTTCACGAACGCCGGCGCCGACCAGCCGCTCGCGTTCCGGCAGGACATGACGCCGCTGCCGTGACGGATGCCGATACCGGCGGCCGCCTTGAGGACACCCGGAAGTACGGCGACGCACTTGCAGTTCTCGAGCAACTCCTTCGGCACGGCCTGGTCCGGCATCGAGATCAGCTCGTGATAGACCGCGGTCGCATCGGTGATCTTCTTCGCGTTCTTCTGGTTCTGCTGGGCCCGGTCCGCGGTCGCGACCGCCGCCGTCGCCAGCACCGCACACATCAGGACTCCACAAGCCAGTTGCTTCATCGTTGACCTCCCAGTGGTGGTGCTTTTCGCATCTGTGCCGCCTGCCGGCCCCGGCTGCCGCGCAGCCGGGGGGCGGAACCAGATGGTTGGGTACCTGACCTGCTGATATGCAACCTTGCGGCCGGAAGCCGGAGACGATCTCGCCGTGGCGTGAACCGCCGGCATGCCAGCGCGTTACGCCAATGCTTCAACCACATTGTTTACACACTCGGCGCATCGCGAGGGCTCCGGAATGTAGAACTGGCTCTCGATCGTAAGAATCGGCAAGCGCTCACGACGTGCGATCGGGAGGTTTCCGTGTCGTCTGTCCGAGGGCGGCGGCCTTCAGTGATGCCCCGGCGGCGGAGCTGGGCGCCTCGGGGGCATCGCCGGTGTTCGTTTCCACGGTGCCCGTCTTCGTGGGATTGACGGGCGGATCGGGGGTGGGGTTCACCGTCGCCTCCGTGGTGGTCGCCTCGTCGATGGCCGTCTCGGTCGCCACGACGGCCCCGGCGGTCACGGGGGCGGCCATCGCCTCGGGCTTCTCGACGCCCTCGCCCTCGACGCGAGCCTCCTCGGGACGCTCGACCACCAGCGCGCGCAATCGTTTCGCGAGGACACGCACGACTTCCTTGAGGAGCGTGAGGTCGCCGGCTGCGATGTCGTAGAAATCGTCGCGGTGCAGCGCCAGCGCCAGCCCGTCCTGGGTGCATTCGGCGCGATGGCCGCGCGCGGCGTCGTCGACGAGTGCCCAGGTGCCGAACGCCTCGCCCGGGCCGACCTCGGACGTCACGCGTTCGCCGGTGGTGAGTCGCACGCGGCCCTCGACGACGAGATACAGCGCGTCCGCGGCGTCGCCGTCGCCATAGATGATGTCTCCCTGCCCCATGTCGATCTCGCGCGCGACGTCGGCGAGGCCGAGCAGGTGACGCGGCCCGACATCCTTGAGCAGATCGGCACCCTTGAGGATCAGCACGCGCTCCACCGGGGTCAGCATGCCACCGCCTGCAGGCGCGCGGGCACGGCCATCGCGGCGAGTTCCGCCATGACGGCGGGAGCATCGTCGGACGCCGCGCGGAACAATTGGAGGTCGAACGACGGAACGTGACGCGCGGCGCGCACGGCGCACGCGCGCAGCCACGCGTCCTCGGACTCCCACGCCGCGCGGATCCATCCGGCGAGCACCTTCGCCTCGGCTCCGGGAGCGGGGCCCTCGTCCTCCACCGGCTCGAAGATCCTTCCGACGGGCTTGAAGATCGCGCGCGGCAGCACGTGCCCGAGATACTCGAGCGCCATGGGGGCCAGCGCCTGATCCTGGGCGCGGAGCCCGTCGAACGCGCCCGACAACGGCCGCGGATCGTACCAGCAGGCCAGCGCGTCGATGGCCCGGTCGAGCGCCATTCCGGCGAACTCGCGGAGGCTCTCGGCCAGCAGGCGAATCTCCGGCACGGAGCTGCCCTCGAGCGCGCGGGCGGGAACGACATAGCGGTGGTATTCGCGCAGCTCGCGCAGGAACAGCCGGTGGGAGAGCGAGAGCGAGAGCACGGGCGCCCCCCGGGTCGCGCGAATCCTCGCGACGTTGTGGAGCCCCAAGTGGCGAAGATCCACGTCCGTGCCGCGCACCAGCCGCATGAGCGCGTCGATCGCGTGCCGGGTCGCGATCTGCGCCAGTGCGCGCGCCGCGACGGCCCGCGACCCCGCGTCCTCCAGCTCACGCTGGAGCGCGTCCACGGCCGGATCGCCGATGGCGGCGAGGGCGTACCGGGCGTCGCGGCTCACTTCGGGACGCCGCAGCATCGGGATCAGCGCGTCGATGACCTCGGGGCTCGGTCTGCGGATGACGGAGCGCAGCGCCGCACGCTGAATCTCCGTTTCCGGATGGGCCAGCAGCGCCGGCAACCGGGCGGCGCCCGCCGATGCGGGCATGGCGCCGAGAGCGCGCGCGGCGAGCAGCACGTCTTCGCGTGTGCCGGCGGTGAGGCGCGCGTCCACCCACTCGGGCGTGAGCGCGCCGACGGCCGCGGACGGCCGCTCGAACAACGCGTCGACGACGTGACGCCGGAGCGCCGCGTCGTCGCCCTCGAGCAGGTTGTGCGCGCGCTCGACGGGCCGCTCGCTCATGACGAGCAAATACCCGACCGCGGCACGACGCACGCCGTCGTCCGTATCGCCCAGCGCCGCCTCGATCAGCCCCTCGCGATCGCGCAACCGGATCTCCTGCATCGTTCGCATGGCCGCGGCGCGCACACCTGTCGACGCGTGCCGCAGGCAATCGCGCACCGCGCGCGTCACGGCCGAGTTGTTCGCGCTCTCGCACAGCTTGAGTGCGAACACGATGCGATTCTCGTCCGCGTCCTCCAGGGCGTGCAGCAGGGCCTTCCGGGCGGACGGCGTGCGCATCGATTCGGGCGCCGCCTCGGGCTCGATCCAGCGGCTGCTCAGGGCTTGCTCGAACGCCAGGCCGTACTGGCGATTCAGGTAGAACGTGGCGACGATCCAGGCCGCCGCCAGGACCGCCGTCCCGATGGCGATCACCATGTCGGGAAGGCGGAACACGTGGAGGAGCACGATCAGCGCGATGCCGACCGCCGCGTCCGACCACCGCTCGACCAGCGTGTCGATCGCGGGCTTGATGCGGCGGCGCTCGCTCGGGCGGATCGCCGCGTAGTAGATCTCGCTCGCCGACTTGCCCAGCGTCTGCGACACGACCCCTTGGATCCAGCGCATCGCCACCACGACCCATCCGCCGGTGTTCACGACCGCCAGTGTCGCGAACATCATCACGGCCCCGGGCTGGAGCCCCGTCGCGGTGCCGAGGCCGAGACGCGTCAGCAGCCAGCCGGCGATGCCGAACTGGAACAACAGGGCCAGGCTATTGAGCCCGGCGTAGAACGCCCCGAGGAATCGCGTCAGCGCCCGCGGGTCGGGGTAGGCGTGCTGGATGAATAGCTTGAACTGGAAGTCGACCAGGGTCCCGACGATCACCGACAGCGCCAGGCCCGCGACCATGATGCGGATGTAGGGAGATCTCCGGATGATGTCCCAGCTCGAGACGCTGGAGGATGTACTCGGGATGGCCGCGTGGACTCGGTGCGGCGTGGCGACATACGTCACGAGATGCGCCAGGACGAGCAAGCCCGACAGCACCCACATGAGGCCGATGTTACCGAGTGACGGCGCCGAGGCGGCGATCGCGCCGCCGGTGAGGCCGCCCATCAGCCCGCACCCGGCGAGCAGCGGGAACACGCGGCGGGCGCGGCGCGAGTCCCAGACATCGAGCGCGAGCATCCAGAAGTGGGGCAGCAGCATCATCGCCTGGCTGCCGGTCCACACGTAGAACGCGGCGATCGTCCAGTGCCGGGCGACCGGAAGCAGCAGCGCGGCGAGGACGCTGAATGCGATCGCCATGACCTGGTTGAGCCACGCCGACCCGATGCGCGTGAAGCGGCGGGCGAAGCGATTCTCGCACCACACGAATGCCACGGAGGCCAGCGCGACGCCGACGTAGGCGTACGGCAGCGACATGGCGCCGAACTCCCGGAGGAACAGGGCGTCGCGCAGCACCTTCGCGACCGTGTACGCACACAGCAGCATCGCACACAGCGCGCCCATCAGGGCCACCCGGCGCAATTCGCCCGGCTCGAGCCCGAGCCGCCGGGCGATGCCGCCGAGTGCCCGCCGCGTGATCACGCGGATCCGGTCTTCGTCGTCGCCGAGAGCCTGTGGAAGATCCGCCCGATGACGACGGCGAGCGCCAGCCACACGCCGATCAAGGCGACGTTGACCAGCGCGAAGTGCTTCGGCGCGAATCCCAGCCATGTCGTGCCCGCGAACACGATGCCCGCGGACAGCACGTCGCCGAAGCGAACGAAGAACGTGTCGTTGGCCTGCTTCCCCTTGTACTTGGCCTCGCGGCTGGTCGGGAGGTAGAGGGCGTTTTTCGTGGTGCTCTGCAACGAATAGTCGAGTGAGTTCTCGGCCACCTTGGCCGTGCGGATGAACGATAGCAGCGGCACGAACGCCATGGACAGGTACCCGGCGAGTGCCACGATGGGCAGTACGAGCAACGCCACGCGCGTGCCGCCGTACTTGAGCACGCGCGACACGACGAACGCCTGGATCAGCGCGGTGACGATGTTCACGATCGTGAAGAAGTTGCCGTAGAACTCGCCGATCACCTTCTTCGCGTCGAGCCCTTCCGCAGAACCAACGCCGTGCGCCGCGGTGTAGAGCGACACCACGGTCTTGCCCAGGATGTACTCGCCGTTCGTGTTGACGACGTTGTAGACGAGCATCAGCAGCCCGATCAGGAGCAGGTAGCGGTCCGAGAACACGAGCGCGAACCCGCTGCGGCCCTTGACGGGACTATCGGCCGATGCATCGTCCTTGGCGCCGGCTTCGCCGGGCCGCGCCTTCCGCTTGCGCTCGCGGTGATGGATCACATTGGTCAGCAGCAGGCACAGGCCGAGCAGCGCCGCCGCTCCGAGCATGAAGGGGTAGGGCCCGTAGGTCTTCACGAGCTGGCCGGTCGCGAATGAACCCGCGATCGCGCCCAGCGTCGCCCCGAACCCAATGATCGCGAACAGTCGCATGCCCTGGTCCACGGTGTAGATGTCGTTCGCGAACGCCCAGAGCTGCGCGATGACCATGAGACTGAAGATACCCACCCAGATGAAGAACGCGATGCCGATCGGCACGCCGGCGCGCTGGAGGGCGAAGAACGCCACGAGACAGGCGATGAAGAACAGCGTCACCCCGTTGATCAACTTGACGCGCGAGACGCGTGAGGCCAGCGCGCTGTAGACCGGCACCACGATGATCAGGATCCCGGCCGTCACCGCGGCGGCGTAGCTCTTGACCTCGGCGCCGCCGGCCACCGTCAGCACGAGCGGCTCGCGAATCGTCTTGAGCAGGTAGTAGGCCGCCAGCAGCAGGAAGATGTTCAGCATCAGCAGCAGCACGGTCGCGCCTTCGCCGGCGTTCACGACCGTGAAGACGCCGAGGAACCG
>JANLWK010000146.1:0-10445 GCA_031364505.1 Candidatus Eiseniibacteriota bacterium
CGGAGATCCTGATCTCCAAGCAGCGCAACGGCCCGACGGGCGATGTGCCGCTCACGTTCCGGCACGAGTTCACGCAGTTCGTGCCGTACAGCCCGGTCATGGAAGGCGAAACCCAGCCCGACGCGCCTCCGGACGAGTTCACCCCGTTCTGACGCGCGTGAACGCCTTCGCCATCGCCCGGGGCGCGGGGCCCCGGACGTGACCGGGAGCCGCGCGTGAGCTTCGCCGAGTCCACGGTCGGTCGCGGCGTCCGCTTCGTCGGCGCGCGGAGCATCGCCGGCGTGCGCGAGGTCGGCCGCGTCACGCTGCTCTATCGCGACATCCTCAAGTCGCTGGGGCGCCTGCCGTCGCCGCGGCTCGTGATCGACCAGATGGACCGGATCGGCGTCGACTCGCTGGGCCTGGTCCTCATCGTCAGCGTGTTCACGGGTGCCGTGGCCGCCGTGCAGGCGGCCTACCAGTTCTCGAACGTCGTGCCGCTCAAGTTCATCGGCTCCGTGATCCTGCGCTCGGTGATCATCGAGCTGGGCCCGGTGCTGACCGCACTCGTCGTGGGCGGGCGCGTCGGCGCTTCGATTGCCGCCGAGCTCGGCACGATGAAGGTGACCGAGCAGATCGACGCGCTGCGGGCGATGGGTATCAACCCCATCCGCTACCTCGTGCTGCCGCGCATCATCGCCGGAACCGTGATGCTGCCGGTCATGACGGTGTTCGCGAACGCCATCGCGATCCTCGGGGGGTTCGTGGTCGCCGTGGTGTCTGTCGGCGTCAGTCCCGCCACCTACGTGACCGGTCTCAAGGACTTCTTCTTCGTCAAGGACCTCATGTCGGGCCTCATCAAGGCGCTCGCGTTCGGCAACGTCATCGCCACGATGGGGTGCTTCTACGGGTTCCGCACCGAAGGCGGCGCCGAAGGCGTCGGCAACGCGACGACGCGCGCCGTCGTGTCGTCGTGCGTGCTCGTGCTGATCCTCGACTACCTGCTCGCCAGCGTGCTGTTCCGCATCATCTTCGCCGAGTCATGATCGCGATCCGGGGGCTCCGCAAGCAGTTCGGCCCGAAGCTCGTGCTCGACGGTCTCGACCTCGACATCCAGGACGGCGAGACGGTCGTCATCCTCGGCCCGAGCGGAACCGGCAAAAGCGTGTTGCTCAAGCACATCATCGGCCTGATCCAGCCGGACGACGGCTCGATCCAGGTCGACGGCGAGGAGATGGTCGGGCGGCGCGAGAGCGAGCTGAACCCGATCCGGCGCCGCTTCGGCATGCTGTTCCAGGCGTCCGCGCTGTTCGATTCGATGACCGTGGGTGACAATGTGGCACTGGCCTTGCGCGAGCACACGGACATGTCGGACGACGAAATCCAGGCCCGCGTCAAGGAGCGGCTCGAATGGGTGGGGCTCGAGTCCGTCGAGGGCTCCAAGCCCGCCTCGCTATCGGGGGGAATGCGGAAGCGCGTCGGTCTCGCGCGCGCGATCGCCATGGACCCCCGCATCATCCTGTACGACGAGCCGACGACCGGGCTCGATCCCATCATGGCGGACGTCATCGACCAGCTCATCCGCTCGCTGCAGCGGCGGATGGGCGTGACCTCGGTCGTCGTCACGCACGACTTGCAGAGTGCCTTCAAGATCGCCGACCGTGTGGCCTTGATGGTCAAGGGCCGGATCGTGTTCTCGGGCACCGCCGAGGAGACTCGGAAGACCCAGGACCCGATGATGCGCCAGTTCATGGAGGGTACGAGTGACGGCCCGATCCAACCCGCCTAGCGGCAACGGCACGCCGACCGCCGCGGCCGAGCTGAAGGTCGGCCTGACGATGCTGCTATCCGTCGTGATCCTGCTCGGCGGCATCGTGTGGCTGAAGGACATGTCGGTGCACACCAAGTCGCGGCGCTGGCACGTCACCTTCCCGACCGCGGGCGGGCTGTCGGCGAGCGACGAGGTGCAGGTGAACGGCATGCGCCGCGGCGAGGTCAAGTCGATGAAGCTCGTCGGCGACCACGTGCTCGCCGAGCTGGACCTGTCCGACGACATCGTGCTCACGCACGACGCCGTCATCTCGATCCACGACGTCGGCGTGATGGGCGAGAAGGTGATCGGCGTGGCGCTCGGCCACGGCGGCCCGCCCTACGACGTGCGCGACACGATCCCCGGCATCTACCAGCCGGGCCTGGGCGAGGCGATGGGCCAGATGGGGGCCACGGTCGACGCCGTGACCGGGCTCGTGAACGACCTGCGGGCCGTGTCCGCCGCGATCAATCGCGACGGGCGGCTCGAGCGCGCCATCGACGACTTCAGCGCGACGACGACCGAGCTGCGCTCGGTGGTCACCGAGAACCGCAAGTCGATCCGCGAGTCGGTGGCGAACCTGTCGGCGTCGTCGCGCACGGCGAAGTCGCTGACGACCGACCGCGAATCGCAGCTGCGCGGGGCCCTCGACGACTTCTCGTCGGCGGCGGCGAAGCTCGACGAGCTGTCGGGCCGGCTCGACTCGCTGCGCGCCACCGTGCAGTCCGTGGCGACGCGCATCGACTCCGGCCAGGGCACCATGGGCAAGCTGATGCAGGACGAGCAGCTCTACGACGAGGTCCAATCGTCGGTGTCGAGCATCAAGGCCCTCATCGACGACATCAAGAAGAACCCGAAGAAGTACTTCAAGTTCAGCGTCTTCTGATGGCCCGGAAGCCCGCCCAGCACTTCTTCTGCTCGGCCTGCGGCCAGGAGGCGGCGCGCTGGTTCGGCCGCTGCCCGGGCTGCGGGGAGTGGAACACCGCCGCCGAGGCACCCGCGGCGCCGCGCGGCGACGCGCCGGGCCGCCGCGCGACGCCGGGCTGGGTCCCGGATGCATCGCCCGCCCAGGCGGTGGCGCTCGCCGACATCGAGACGTCCTCGGTGCCGCGCGTGCCGACGGGATTCGGTGAGGTCGACCGCGTGCTCGGCGGCGGCATCGTGCCGGGTTCGCTCGTGCTCGTCGGCGGCGATCCGGGCATCGGCAAGAGCACGCTCCTGCTCCAGCTCGCCTTCGTGCTCGCGGGCCGCGGCGAACGCGTGCTGCTGGTCGCCGGCGAGGAGAGCGAGCAGCAGATCCGGCTGCGCGCCGAGCGCATCGGCGTCGTACCGCCCGGCCTGCTCGTGCTGTGCGAGACCGACGTCGAGGCGGCGCTCGAGGCCGCGGCGAAGCTCGCGCCCGCGCTGGTGATCGTCGACTCGATCCAGACGCTGTCGCGCGCCGGCATCGACGGCGCGCCGGGCGCCGTGTCGCAGGTGCGCGAGTGCGCGATGACCCTGCTGCGCTATTCCAAGGCGACCGGCACGCCGGTGTTCCTGATCGGCCACGTCACCAAGGACGGCGCCGTCGCGGGCCCGCGCGTGCTCGAGCACATGGTCGACGCCGTGCTCTACCTCGAGGGCGAGCGCTACCAGCACTACCGCGTGCTGCGCGCCGCCAAGAACCGCTTCGGCGCCACGCACGAGCTGGGCGTGTTCGAGATGGGCGAGGACGGCCTGCGCGAGATCGTGAACCCGTCGCTGGCGTTCCTGTCGGCCTCGGCTCGCAAGGAGCCGGGCTCGGCGGTGGTCGCGAGCATCGAGGGCACGCGGCCGCTGCTCGTCGAGGTGCAGGCGCTCGTGTCATCGTCGTTCTACGCCACGCCGCAGCGGGTCACGACGGGCTTTGATCCGCGACGGCTCGCCGTGCTGCTCGCCGTGCTCGAGCGCCGCGTGTCCTTGAGGCTCGGCCGCCACGACGTGTTCGTCACCGCGTCCGGGGGCCTCAAGCTCGACGAGCCGGGCAGCGACCTCGGCGTGGCGCTGGCGGTGGCGTCGTCGCTGCGCGCGTGCCCGGTGCTCGAGGGCACACTGTGCGTCGGCGAGGTGTCGCTGTCGGGCGAGATCCGCCGTGTCACGCGGCTCGAGGCCCGTGTGCGCGAGGCGGCGCAGATCGGCTTCACGCGCGCGGGCGTGCCGGCCGCACAGGCCGGCGACGTGCAGGGACTCGGCCTCGAGATCGTGCCGATCGCCACGCTGCGCGAGGCGATCGAGCAGCTGCTGGGCGAGAAAGTGGCGCCACCTGCGGCGGAGGCGCCGCACACCGCGCCGGCGGCCGAGGCCGTGAGGTGACGACCCCAGCGCTCAGCGCGAGCGCCCAGCGCGTGCAGGACGAGCTGCGGCGGCTCGGCTTCGAGAACGCCGTGATCGAGCTGGCGATCCCGGTGCGCACCGCCGCCGACGCGGCGCGCGAGGCCGGCTGCGAGGTGGCGCAGATCGTGAAGTCGCTGATCTTCAAGGCGTCGTCGTCGGGCCGCGGCGTGCTGGTGCTGACGAGCGGCTCGAATCGCGTCGACGAAGCGAAGGTCACGACACTGCTCGGCGAGCCGATCGGCCGCGCCGATCCCGACTTCGTTCGCGAGCACACCGGCTTCGCGATCGGCGGCGTGCCGCCCATCGCGCACGCGCGCCCCATGGTCACGTTCATCGACGAGGACCTGCTGCGTCTCGACACGCTATGGGCCGCGGCGGGCCACCCGAACTCGCTGTTCCGCCTGACGCCGGACGAGCTCCGGCGCATGAGCGGCGGCCGCGTCGCGACGGTGGCGTGACGACCGCGGCGCTGCTGCTGTGCGCCGGCCGCGGCGAGCGGCTCGGACGCGGAGACAAGGCCCTCGTGCCACTCGCTGGCCGGCCGATGTTCGCCTGGAGCCTCGAGGCGCTCGCGGCGGCGCGCGCCGTCGAAGCCATCGTGGTCGTCGGTCCCGTCGCGAAGCTCAAGGCCGCCGCCGCGGGACCTGGCCTCGTGCGCGTCGTCGCGTGGACCGAGGGCGGGCGCGAGCGGCAGGACTCTGTCGCCCGCGGACTCGCGGCGCTGCGCGAGGGCCCCGAGGGCCCCCATGGCCCCTATGACCTCGTCGCGATCCACGACTGCGCGCGCGCGCTGGTGACCGTCGAGGTCATCGATCGCGTCATCGCCGACGCCATGACGCATGGCGCGGCGATCGCGGCGGTGCCCGTCGACGACACGCTCAAGCGTGCGGCGCTCGGCGTCATCGAGCAGACCGTGCCGCGCGCCGGGCTGTGGCGCGCGCAGACGCCGCAGGTGTTCCGCCGCGACTGGCTCGAGCAGGCGCACGCCGAAGCCCCCGGGCTCGCGACCGACGACTCAGGCCTGCTCGAGGCGGCGGGGCGCCGCGTCCACGTTTCCCTGGGAGATCCCATGAACTTCAAGGTCACGACGCCGCACGACCTCGCGGTCGCGGAAGCGATCCTGAACGCCCGCGGCGCCCGCTCGCACGGCGCGGGCGTCTGATGGATCGCCGCGCCGGCCTCGGCTACGACATCCATCCGATCGCGAAAGGCCTGCCCCTCGTGCTGGGCGGCGAGCGGTTCGAGTCCGACTGGGGGCTCGACGGCCACAGCGACGCCGACGTGCTGCTCCACGCGATCGGCGACGCGCTGCTCGGCGCGGCCGCGCTCGGCGACCTGGGCACGCACTTCCCTCCGTCGGACGCGCGCTGGAAGGACGCGTCGAGCCTGGACCTGCTGCGCCGCATCGCCGCGCTGCTCGCCGATCGGGGCGCCCGCGTCGTCAACGTCGACGCCACGCTGATCGCCGAGTCGCCACGCCTGGCACCGGCGCGCGAGCGGATCTGCGCGAACATCGCGACCGCACTCGGCATCGCCGCGTCACGCGTGTCGGTCAAAGCGACGACGAACGAACGACTGGGCTCGATCGGCCGCGGCGAGGGCCTTGCCGCGTGCGCGATCGCCCTGGTGGACGTGCCGTGAGGCGGATGGCCCCCCCCAACCCGGCGACGCGCGCGTTGGGCGAGTGAGCGAGCCGGTCCGCGTCCGCTTCGCGCCGAGCCCGACCGGCTGGCTGCACGTCGGCGGCGCGCGCACGGCGCTGTTCAACTGGCTGTTCGCGCGGCGCTCGGGCGGCGCGTTCGTGCTGCGCGTCGAGGACACCGACGTCGAGCGATCGAGCGGCGAGAGCGAGCGCGGCGTGCTCGAGAGCCTGCGCTGGCTGGGCTTGAGCTGGGACGAGGGGCCGGACGTCGGTGGGCCGCACGGGCCCTACCGCCAGAGCGAGCGGCTCGATCACTATCGCCGCGCAACCGACCGCCTGATCGAGCGCGGCGCCGCGTATTCGTGCTACTGCACCGACGCTGAGCTGGCCGAGCGCCGCGCGGCCGCCCTCGCGGCGGGCCGGCCGCCGCAGTACGACGGACGCTGCCGCGGCCTGACGCCCGCCGAGCGCGCGGCGCGCGAGGGTGAGGGACGCACCTCCAGCGTTCGATTCAGCGTCCCCGACCGCGAGGTCGTGCTCGACGACCGGGTGCGCGGCGAGGTGCGCTTCCCGGCGGGTATGGTCGGTGACTTCGTCGTGCTGCGCTCGAGCGGCCTGCCGACCTACAACTTCGCCGCCGTCGTCGACGACCACGCCATGCGCATCACCCACGTGATCCGCGCCGAGGAGCACCTGGCGAACACGCCACGCCAGCTGATGTTGTACGCGGCGCTAGGCGCCGCGCCGCCCGAGTTTGCCCATGTGCCGCTGATCCTGAACCGCGACCGCAGCAAGATGAGCAAGCGCGACGGCGAGGCGTCGGTCGCGGTCGGGGACTGGCGGCGGGCCGGCTACGTGGCGGACGCGATGGTGAACTACCTGGCCCTGCTCGGATTCCACCCGGGCGACGACCGCGAGATCCTGTCTCGCGCCGAGCTGCTCGAGGCGTTCACGCTCGAGCGCGTCGGCCGCAGCGGCTCGATCTTCGACGCCGAGAAGCTGCGCTGGATGAATGCGCACTACCTGCACCACGCGGAGGCGCCGGCGCTGCTGGAATGGGCGGGCGACTTCCTGCCCGGGGCGGCCCGGGCGCTGCCCGCGGCCGACCGTGAGCGGCTCGTGACGCTGGTGCGCGGCAATCTCGCGACGCTCGCCGATCTCCCGGGCGAGCTCGAGCCGTTCCTCGGCGACGCGTTCGCGTTCGAGCCCGCGGCGGCCGAGGTTCTCGGGGCGCCGGGCAGCGGTCCGGTGCGAGAAGCGGTCGCCGCGTCGCTCGCCGAGCTTGCGGAGTGGAACGCCGACGGTATTAAATCCGCGATTCAATCGGCCGGCCGCCGCCTGAACGTCAAGGGTCGGGAGCTGTTCCAGCCGGTCCGCGCGGCGCTCACGGGGCGCACGCACGGGCCCGAGCTGCCGGCGGTGGCGATGGCGCTCGGCCGCGAGCGCTGCCTCGCCCGGCTCACACGACATCACGGAGGATCGGGAGCGTGAAGGTGGTGGTGCTGATGGGCGGACGGTCCTCCGAGCGCGAGATCTCACTGCGGACGGGGCACGGCATCGCCCGCTCGCTGCGCGCACTCGGCCACGACGTCACGGCGATCGATGCGGCCGACGGCCGCCTGATCGGCGCCGGCGAGGCGCCCGCCGCGGCCCTCGAGGGTCCGCCGGCGCAGACGGGGCTGCCCGAGGTGTCGGTGAGTGCCGTGGCCAACGCCGACGCGGTCGAGCAGGCCGAGGTCGTGTTCATCGCGCTCCACGGCGGCGCGGGCGAGAACGGCACGGTGCAGGCGCTGCTCGAGCTGTCGGGCACGCCGTACACTGGCTCGGGTGTGCTCGCGAGCGCGCTCGCGATGCACAAGGCGATGTCGAAGCGCGTGTTCGAGCGCGAGGGCATCCCGACGCCGCGCTGGCAGCTCGTATCCGGCTCGCGCTCCGCGACGATCGACGCCGCCGCAATGGGCGGCTACCCGCTCGTGGTGAAGCCGAACGAGGAGGGCTCGACCGTGGGCCTCACGATCGTCGAGCACGCCGACGCGATGCCGGCCGCCCTCGACCTGGCGTTCCGGTACGGGCACGAGGCGCTGATCGAGGAGTTCATCCCGGGTCGTGAGCTGACCGTCTCGCTGCTCGGCGAGGAGCCCCTGCCGATCGTCGAGATCCGCCCGAAGAGCGGCTTCTACGACTACGAGACGAAGTACACGGCCGGGGCGAGCGATTACTTCTGCCCCGCCGATCTGCCCGAGCCCCTCGCGAAGCACATCCAGGAGCTGGGGCTCAGGGCCGCTCGGGCGCTGGGATGCTCGGGCGTGTCGCGCACGGACTTCCGCCTGAGCCCGTCGAACGAGCCGTACTGCCTCGAAGTGAACACGATTCCCGGCATGACGCCGACGAGCCTGGTGCCGATGGCGGCCAAGTCGCGGGGCATCAGCTACGATCAGCTCGTCGCGCGCATGCTCGAGCTCGCGCGCGACGACTGGAACGCACGGCATCTCAACCCCGCGCCCGAGCCTTCGCGCTCCCGGCCCTGAACGTTCAAAGGAGCGCTGCAATGGATTCGACGCTGAGCTATCTCAAGGAGCTGGTCGACACGCACGGGGCGCCAGGATTCGAAGGCGAGGTGTGGAAGGTCATGGAGCGCCGCCTCCGCGGCGTGGGGACCATCTCGCGCGACCGCCTCGGCAGCTTCATCTGCGAGAAGAAGGGGCCCGCCGGCGGCCCGAAGGTCATGCTCGCGGGCCATCTCGACGAGGTCGGCTTCATGGTCAAGTCGATCGGCAAGGAAGGCTTCATCAAGTTCCTGCCGCTCGGCGGCTGGTGGGGCCACGTGGTGCTCGCCCAGCGTTTGATCATCCTGACGCGCAAGGGCCCCGTCATCGGCGTCGTCGGCTCCAAGCCGCCGCACGAGCTGCGCGACGAGGACCGCAAGCGCGTGCTCGAGATCAAGGACATGTTCATCGACGTGGGCGCGGCGTCCGACTGGGACGTGCACAAGAAGCTCGATATCCGCCCCGGCGATCCGATCGTGCCGGAGTCGGCGTTCACGCAGATGGCGAACCCGAACCTGCTGCTCGCCAAGGCGTGGGACAACCGCATGGGCTGCGCGCTCGCGTCCGAGACGCTGCTGGGCCTCGCGAACGTGAAGCATCCGAACACCGTATTCGGCGTGGCGACGTCGATGGAGGAGGTCGGCACGCGTGGCGCCCAGACGTCGGTGAACAAGGTGCGCCCCGACGTCGCCTTCGCGCTCGATGTCGGCATCGCCCACGACACGCCGGGCACCGAGGGCGACGAGAAGCTCGGCGGCGGGCCGCTCATCGTGATCTACGACGCGACGATCATCCCGAACCGCAACCTGCTGGACCTCGTGGTCGACACCGCGAAGACCCTCAAGATGCCGGTGCAGTTCGAATCGGTGGAGCGCGGCGGCACCGACGCCGGCAAGTTCCATGTGCATGCCGAGGGCGTGCCGAGCCTCGCGATGGGCATCGCCTCGCGCTACATCCACAGCCACGTCAGCATCATCGACCGCCGCGACTTCGATCGCACGGTCAAGCTGCTCGTCGCCGTCGTGAAGCGGCTCGACCGCAAGACCGTGGACCGGCTCTGAGCGCGTCGGTCCCGGGGTCCTCCATGGCGGCGGCGCGGCGGGCGCCGGGGCGCCGGTGCCCATGATCCTCGTCGCGACGGTTCGTTCGACGAGCTGGCTGCGGTCGGTGCTGCCGCCGGCCGACCGGCTCGGCGAGATCGGCATCCGCCTCGCGACGACCGCGATCGTCGCGTTCCTCATCGTCCGCGTGCTGTTCCTGATCGTCGGGCGGATCGAGAAGTGGGTCGCGCGCGCCGGCGGCAGCGGCACGCACGCGCGGCAGCGCTCGCAGACGCTGGCCGGTGTGCTGCGCAGCCTGTGCACGCTGATCATCGCCCTGGCGGCCCTGATCCACGGGCTCGAGATCCTGGGCTGGAACGTCGGACCACTGCTCGCCGGCGCCGGCGTGCTCGGCGTGGCGATCGGCTTCGGCGCCCAGTCGTTCATCCGCGACCTGATCGCCGGGCTGTTCATCCTCGCCGAGGATCAGTTCGCGGTAGGCGACGTCATCGAGGTCGGTGGCACGCCGGGCACAGTCGAGCAGATCACCGTGCGCTCGACGACGCTGCGCGACGGCAACGGCTTCGTGCACTTCGTGCCGAACGGCGAGATCCGCACGGTGACGAACCGGAGCCGCGGCTGGAACCGTACCTACGCCGACGTGGCCATCGCTCCCGACGAGGACGCGGGTGCCGCGCTGGACGTATGCCGCGCGGTCGTGAAACGCTTCAACGAAGACTCCGACTGGAAGGGCCGCCTGCTGGACCCGGCGGAAGTGTGGGGCATCGAATCGATCGGTCCGGACGCGGTGCGGCTGCGCGTGTCGGCGCGCGCGCGCCCCGGCGCCGACGCGGCCCAGGCCGGGCGCGAGCTGCGCAGCCGGTTGCACGCCGCGCTGCGTGACGCGGGCATCCGCGTCGAGCCGCGCGGCGGCCAGTCCGCTCGCCACGAGGGCAACGGCGATACGGGCACGGCGGTCCGGGGCCAGGCCAGTGCGCCGGGTGGCCCGGGAAGCCTCGGGGGAATCGTATGACGCTCAGGATCTACGACACGATGGCGCGCGAGAAGCGCGAGTT
>JANLWK010000199.1:0-9392 GCA_031364505.1 Candidatus Eiseniibacteriota bacterium
GTGAACGAGATCCTGTGGGACGTCGAGGACCGCATACGGCTCAAGGAGTCGTCGAAGAGCTTCGACGCGGAGTTCGTCGAGCTGGCCCGCAGGGTCTACCGCACGAACGACGAACGCGCGGCGATCAAGCGCGAGCTGAACGTGGCGCTCGGCTCCGATCTGCTCGAAGAGAAATCCTACGCCCCGTATTAGCGCGGCTCAGGCGTCGCGCTGAGGCCGTAGTACGCGCAGGTACGCCGTCCACGGTCCCGCCGTCTCGCGATAGCGCCCCGCCATCGTGCGGGCGATCTGGACGATATGATCGAGGTCGTGCGACACCCAGGTCGCGAGCAGCTGGGCGAGCGTACAGTCGGTCTCCTCGCCGTCGATCAAGTACCCGACGACGTTGCGCGCGTTCCACGTTCCCTCGCCCGCGTCCGCGGTGACCCACGCCTCGGGCAGGCCGCGCAGCATCGCGGTGAGCGCGGCGGGCGTGCGCTCGAGCACGCCCGCCGCCTCGTCGAGATCGAACCCGATCAGTGGCAGGCAAACTTGTTGTTGGCGACGAAGCTCGTCGCGTATCCGCCGGCGTTCACCGTCACCTTCGAGTTCTGATGCATGGAGAAGTTCGGCTCCTGCCCCTTCGCGATCAGCCGGAAGTTGTTGATGAACTCGATCATCGCCTCGTTGTTGTTGAGATTGTCACTCGAGCGCTCCTGCGTGACGCCGCGCACCAGGTACTTCGTCCCCGTCACGAGCCCCACGCCCTCGAGTCCCTGCGACTGAAAGTGCGCTTTCGTGGACACATGGTTTCCGTTCACCGTGGCCTGGATCACGACGTGCAGAGTACCGGTGATCCGCACGTCCTCACCCGCGCCGCCGTTCGCGCAATCGACGAACGACTGGAAGTCGGTCGGCACGTCGATGTTGGTCGTCACGCCGGCGTACGCCGGAACGGCCACGAACGCCATGAGGGTCCATACGGTTGCGATCCACGCTGCGCGAGGCGACATGAGCTCTCCCAATGTTGAACCACGATTGCGACTTCGGCCATGGACGCGGCGCGGAGGATCGCCGGAGCTGCGACTGCGGGGCAATGCACTAGTGAGCCAGCACGATTCGACGGGACTGCGTAAAGCCGCCGGCGTCGAGACGCGCGAAGTAGACGCCGGCGGGGACCGACTGGCCTCGCGCGTCGTGCGCGTCCCAACGCGACCGGTGGACACCCGCCGTCCGCTCGCCGTCGTCGAGGACGCGGACGAGTCGGCCTGAGACGTCGACCAGCGCGAGCCGAACGCGGCATGCGGACGCGAGCCGATACGCGAACTCCGTTCCGGCGGTGGCGGGATTCGGGCTCGGCGCGTACCACTCGACCCCCGCGTGCGATGCCGTGGCGCCATCGACTCCCGTCGGCACGAGCACGTCGAAGGTGATCTGTGCCAGGGCGCCCGCGGCGTTCTCGTCGTCCACCACGTGCACCTGGATGCTGTCGCGGCCCGCGTACCCGGGGTTCGGCGTGTAGCGGAACTTCCGCGCGCGCCCGCCGTCCTGCGTCAGCGTGCCGTTGAACGGGCCCGAGTCCAGCCGGTACCAGAAGATCGACCCGTCGGGATCGGTGCCGTGGAACTCGTCGCTGATGAGTCCGTCCTGGGAGACGAGGATCGTCTGTGGCGCGATCGTCGGGAGCTGGTTGGACACGGCGTTCACCGCGAAGAAGTCCTGGTCGACGAGCACGTTGTTGTGCAGGAAGTCGACACGCCAGTTGCCGTAGTTGCCCGTGTTGTTGATGACGTTGTAGCCGTCGCTGAACCACCCGATGATCTGGCTCAGGCCGCCGCCGCCCCACACGAAGTCGTGCGTGATCCGCAGCGTGCCGTTGTAGTACCACTTCCAGGTCACGTGGTCGTTGAACCGCGCGTTGCGCATGCGCTGCCACGAGTACACGGTGCGCCCCGCGCGCACGTGGGTCTTGCTCGGCGGATGTTCGAGCACGCCGGCCCAGTCGAGGTTCGCGATCGAGATGCCGTGGTCGTACACGCCGAACGGCAGGTCGTACGAATACGCGGGTTGCGACGCCCACCACGCCGGGTTCGGAGAGCACGTCCCCGTGCTCGGCTCGACCGTCTGCCCGTTCCACGTCTCGAAGTGGAGATGCGGGATGTCGGTGAAGCCCGAGCTGCCGACCATGCCCAGAAGGTCACCGGCGGCGACCGTCTGGTTGAGCGTCACCGCGACCGAGTTCTTGCGGAAGTGCCAGTAGGACGCCTGCGAGCCGTCGGCGTGCTGGATGACGACCGCGTTGCCGATCTTCGAGGGGTCCTGCACCGTGTTGCGGTCGAACTCGCCGTCGTGCGTGTAGACCACCGTGCCGGGCGCGGCGGCGACGATGGGCACGCCCTCGTCCATGTCGTAGAAGTTCGCGATCTGGATGTCGTTGCCGTGGTGGCCGTCGTACGTCGCGGCACCGCAGTGGAAGTCCAGCAGGCCGGGCGACGAGGCATCGAGATCCACGTACTGGATGATCTCGCGTCCGTCCGCGTTCGTGCCCGGCGCGCTCATCGGGTCCGCGTACGACACGTCCGTCGCCGCCTTCGGCGCGCCCGGCCGAAGCGGGAGCCGGGCCCCGGCGGCCGTCACGGCGGCGTCCACGGCGGCGCGCTCGGCGGGCGTGATGCAGTCGAGCCGAGCCGCGGCGGCGGCCGCCGGACGGGCGGCGACGCCGGTGCCCTGGGTCCCTTGGGTCCCTAAGGTGCCTGGGGTGCCTGGGGCGGTAGCCAGCGGTGCGATCAGCGACAACACCACGATCCAGATCTTCATCGCGTCACCTTCCGGGAGAGGGACTCGATTTCGAATGCACGCCCCGCGGTGGACCGGGCACGGGGGCCCTCATGGTACGCCCGCGGGACGCCCGGAGGAATGGCGACCTTGCGCTCGCCCACACGTCACAACACCGCAGGGCGCTAGTGGGTTCCGCCTGCCGGACGGCGCCTCCGATAGAGCAGGAACGATTGTTCCTCCTCCGCCGGTGGCTGGATGCCTCGCTCGAGCGTCGCGAGCCGGCCGGCGAGGCCGTCGAAAGCCGCCACCTGCTCGTAGCGTTGCCGGAACTCGGGGGCGGCCAGGAGCGACACGAACTCGCGCGAGGCCTGCCCCCAGCGAATCATGACCAGGTAGAAGTCGGGGTTCCGCTCGATGAAGTAGGCGACGTCGTCCGCCGGATGCCGCGCGAAGCCCGGGTCCATGAGCCCGACGACGTCCATGAACCGGAGGCCCGGGTTCATATAGGGAATGACGCCGCACTCGGCGAGCGCCACCACCCGCCCCGGCCGCACGTCGCTCGCGAGGCGGCGTGCCACTTCGAAACGGAGCGGCGAGGCATGCCACGCGACGCGGCCGAATCCCGACGGGAACGCCTGCTGCGCGCGCACGAGGTTGCGCTCCGAGGCGAACGACACGACCGCGAGCACGGCGACGGCGGCGGCGACGGCCGGGGCCGGGAGCGGCGGCGTCACGCGCCGTACGAACGCGAGCGTCGCCGCGACGGCGAGCAGCACCATCGCCGGGAACGCCGGCGCGAGCAGGCGGTAGCCAGGAAACCAGTCGCCTCCGGAACACACGCCGAATAACAGATAGCTCGCGACGAACAGCGCGAGGTAACGCCACTCGCTCCGGCCGCGGAGCAGCACGGGCAGACCGAGCAGGCCGAGCATCAGCCCGCCGACCGTCGCGAACACGCCGGCGAGCGTGTATTTGGCGCCGAGGATCAGGCCGTGGGGCCCCAGGTCCGTCTTGGCCACGACGGTGTTCGGCAACCATGCGTGGAAGTATCCGACGCGCCAGGCCGCGAGGGCACCCCAGCACGCGAGGGTGACGAGCGCGCCGCGCACGACGGCGCCGCGCAGCGCCACGGGTGCGAACCCCAGGAACACCACGGTGGTCAGCGCCCACACGAACACCGGCTCGGGTCGCGTCCAGCACGCCACGCCGAACAGCGCTCCCGCGCCGAGCAGCAGCGCGCCGGCGACCGCACCCGACGCGTCGTGACGCCGCAGCGCCTCGAGCTGGAGGGCGAGCGCGGCCACCAGCGCGCACGCGCACATCGGCGTCTCCATGCCCGAGATGCTCCAGAGCCCGAACGAATACGAGGCGCCGAGGGCGAGCGGGGCGAGTCCGAGCAACGGCGCCAGCGTCCCGAATGCCTCGTCGCGCCGGCGGCGCGCGGCGATCCACGTGGTGATCGCGAACGCGGCGAGCCCGAACAGCGCGCCCGCGAGCTTGGCCGCCTCGAGCAGCGACGTGTCGCCCGCCGCGCGGTTCCATCCCGCGCGCGCAAACCCCGCGAGCATGAGCGTCCACAGCGGGTTCGAGAACCCCTCGACGCGTTCGCCCGGGTTGAACACGAGCCCGTGTCCCGTGGCGAAGTGCTCGGCATAGCGGAACGAGATGAACACGTCGTCGATCGCGAGGTTCACCGTGTCGATCATGCCCAGCACGAGCAAGACGAGGCCGGCCGCGACCGGGGCCCAGAACATCCAATCCCGCGCGCCGCCCGCCGCGGGCGGCGCCAATGGCCTGTCGGGAGAGGTCATGCGCGCACCCTATCCCACGCGATGAACCCACGCCACGCCATGAACCCGCGCCACGCGTCGCGCCCCCCACGAGACGGCGAACGGTGGACGGCGCGCCACCCGCGTCCGCATCACGCGCGCCAGATTCCACTTGTCACCAACGGGCCGGCGCGCAAGACTCCGTCCGCTTCATGGCCGTGACGCATCGTTCCCGCCCTGTTTCCCACCATTCCGGGGAGAGTCCCGTGGCCACCGCGACCGAACCCGTAGGTCCACCATCCGCGAACCTCACGCCCGAGCAGATCGAGCGGCACTGGTTCGAGCACGTCTACGCCGGCGACCGGATGCCCCAGCTCACGAAGCGCGCACTGATCATGGGCATGATGCTCGGCATGATCATGGCATGCTCGAACGTCTACGTCGGCCTCAAGGCCGGCTGGGGCGTCGGCGTGGCGATCACGTCCTGCATCATGGCCTGGTCGATCTTCGCCTTCCTCCACCGCATGTTGCCGAAGCTGTTCCCGCCGTACAGCATCCTCGAGAACAACGCCATGCAGTCGTGCGCGTCGGCAGCGGGCGCGATCACCGGCGCGGGGCTCGTGAACGCCATCCCCGCACTGCTCATGCTGAACCCGGATGTGCTGCCCACCGACATGGCGCATCGCTGCCTGATCCTGATCCCGTGGCTCGCGGTCGTGTCCTGGCTGGGCGTGTTCCTCGCGGTCCCCACCAAGCGCCAGCTCATCAACATCGAGCAGCTCAAGTTCCCGAGCGGCACCGCCGCCGCCACGACGCTGCGCAGCCTGCACGGCACGGGCGGCGAGGCCGCGCGCCAGGCGCGCGCGCTGTTCTCGGCGCTCGGGCTCGGCGCGGTCATCACCTGGATGCGCGACGCGGACGCGCCGTGGATGAACAAGCTCCCCATTCCGAACGCGCCGGACTGGGCGCTAATCAAGACTTGGATCTCGCTCAAGGGCGCCGAATGGATCCGGTACCCAAGGATCGAGACAGTCTGGGGCACGAGCTGGATCAAGCTGGGCACGTACAAGGACCAACTGCTGGGCCTGAACCAGGTGACGATGTCGCTGGAGGGCTCGCTCCTGTTCATCGCCGCGGGCGCCATCATGTCGTTCCGCACCGCGTGGAGCCTGTTGCTCGGCGCCATCGTCAACTACGTCTGGCTCGCGCCGATCTTCCTGCGCAACGGCGACATCCCGGCGGCCAGTTTCCGCAATATCTCGCGCTGGAGCCTGTGGATCGGCGTGCCCATGATGGTCACCTCGGGCCTGCTGCTGTTCTTCATGAACTGGAAGAGCGTCGTGCGGGCCTTCAGCACGATCGGCGCATTGTTCAATAAGTCGGGGAGCGGAGAGCCCGACCCGATGGACCGCATCGAGGTGCCGGGCTCCTGGTTCGTCGGCGGCTACGTCGTGCTCGGCATCACGGCGATCGTGATGGGCCAGCAGTTCTTCGGCATCCACTGGTGGATGGGTCTGATCGCGGTCCTCGCGACGTTCCTGCTCGTCGTCGTCGCCGCACGCGCCACGGGCGAGACCGACATCACGCCGGTCGGTCCGCTGAGCAAGATCACGCAGCTCACATTCGGCGTCATCGCGCCGGGCAACGTGCCCACGAACCTGATGACCGCAAACATCACGGCTGGCTCGGTGAGCAGCGCCGGCGACCTGCTCACCGATCTCAAGAGCGGCTACCTGCTGGGTGCCAACCCGCGCCAGCAGTTCTTCGCCCAGTTCTTCGGCGTGCTCGCCGGCGCGCTCGTGGTGATCCCGGTGTTCTTCATCCTGATCCCCGACCCGGCGCTGCTCGGCGGCGAGAAGTGGCCGGCACCCGCCGCCCTCGTGTGGCGCGGCGTCGCGGAACTGCTCGCCAAGGGGCCCGCGGCACTTCCCGTCTCGGCGCGATACGGACTCGCGATCGGCGCCACGCTCGGCATCCTGCTCACCGTGCTCGAGCTGGCGTTCCCGAAGCGGAAGCAATGGATCCCCTCGCCCGTCGGCCTCGGCCTCGCCTTCACGATCAATGGATTCAACTCGATCTCCATGTTCCTTGGCGCACTGCTCGCCCTCGGCTTCGCGCACTGGAAGCCGAAGGCCGCGGAGGCCTACACGATCCCCGTCGCATCGGGAATCGTCGCGGGTGAGAGCATCATGGGCGTGGTCGTGGCCGTGCTCGGGGCGCTGCACATCCTGAGTTGATGAAGCCGAGGGGAGCGAAACGACCCGCCGCCGCGGAGCGGTCGGCGACGGCGCGCGGTGCCGATGCGCCGTCGCGCGGCGCCGATGGACGCGCGCGGCGCGCGGATGCGTCGCGCGGCTCGCGCGCCCACGGCGGCGAGCCGCCGGCGTGGTTGTTCTGGGCGCTGCTCGCGGGCATCACCCTCGTCGTGTTCGGCGGGACGCTGACGCTCGGCCGCCTGTACCTGTTCAAGGACATCGGCAGCGACACGCTCAACAACTTCTACCCGCAGCGCTCGCTCGTTGCGCGCACCCTCGGCGCGTCCGGCCTGCCGGGCTGGTCGTTCAGCGCCGGAATGGGCCAGAACATCTGGCCCGAGAGCCTCGGGGACCCGCTCGCCTGGCCGCTGCTCGCGCTTGGGCCCTCGGCGCTCGCGTTCGGCATCGGCCCGCTCGAGGCACTCAAGACGTTGATCGCCGGCGGGCTGTTCTTCGCGCTGCTCCGGCTGCGCGGCGCCACGCGCTTCGCGTCGTCGCTCGCGGCACTCGGCTACGCGTGCTGCGGCGTGCTCGTCACCGGCGGCACGTGGTGGTACCTGCTGTCGAACCAGGTCGTCCACGCCGCCCTGCTGCTCGTCGCCTGGGAGCTGCTGCTGCGACGTCGCGGGGCCTGGGTGTTCGCGCTCGCGGTGGCGCTCATCGCCGCGTCGAACGTGTTCAGCGCGTATTTGCTGGGACTGATGCTCGCCGTCTACGCCATCGCGCGGCGGCTGGCCGACGGGGAGCCGCGCGGCGAGGCGTTCGGCATGCTCGCGCTGCGCGCGGCCGGCCTCGGCGCGCTGGGCCTCGCGGCGAGTGCCGTGTGCTCGCTGCCCTCGGCGCGCGAGATGCTGCTGAGCCCGCGCGTCGCGGGCCATTCCGGGCTCGCGGGAACGCTCGCCCAGGCGCCGCCGTTCGCGCTCGGGTCGCCGACGCTCTACGCCACCGAGCTGCTGCGGGGCTTCGGCGCCGACCTGCTCGGGCGCGGCGCCGGCTACCACGGCTGGCAGAACTATCTCGAGGCGCCGCTCCACTACTGCGGCCTGTTCGCGTTGCTGCTCGCGCCCCAGGCCTTCGCCGTGTGGACGCCGCGCCGGCGCGCGATCGGCGGCGTGATCGCGGGGACCCTGCTCTTGCTCTACGTGTTCCCGTGGCTGCGCCACGCGCTGTGGCTGTTCACGGGCGACTACTTTCGCACGCTGTCGCTGTTCACCGTGCTGGCGATCCTGTTCGCGGCCGCGACCGCGCTCGACGCGCTCGCGCGCGACCGCGCGCTCGATCTCCGGCTGCTGGCCGCCACGCTCGTCGCGCTGCTCGTGGTGCTCGCCCTGCCGTATCGCGACGGCGCCACCCGCCTCGCGATCGACGGCGGGCTCGCCGGGCTCGTGGCGGTGCTGCTCGTCGCCGAGGCCGCGCTGCTCGCCGCCGCGGCGCGCGGGGCACTCGCCTCGGGCGCGCGCATCGGGCTGCTCGGGCTCGCGGCGGTGGAGCTCGCGGCGCTGTCGTTCGCCCCGGTGAACGAACGTCCCGCGGTGTCGGGCGCCGAGTGGTCGGGAGCGGGCGGATACCACGACGCCACGTTGCAGGCGCTCGAGTCCATCCACCGGCGGGACCCCGGCTTCCACCGCATCGAGAAGGACTACTCGTCCTCTCCCGCCGCGCAGTTCGGCCTCAACGACTCGAAGGTGCAGGGCTACTTCGGCACCAGCTCGTACTACTCGTTCAACGCCCTGAACTACGTCCGGTTCCTCGGCGCGTGCGGCGTCATCGACGCCACGGATCCCGTGCAGACGAACTGGACGCCCGGGTTGCGTTCCCGCTTCGCCCTCCAGACGCTGGCCAGCGTGCGCTACTGGCTCGTGCGCGGCGATCCCGCCGCGATGCCGATGCTGGCGGCGACGTACCGGCCGCTCGAGCGTTTCGGCGACGTCCAGGTGTTCGAGAACCAGGTGTTCGTTCCGCTCGGATTCGGGCAGCGACGCGTGATCGGCGCCGCCGCGTTCGCGGCCCTGGTGGCGTCGCGGAAGGACATGACGCTGCTGCGCGCCGCCGTGATCCCCGATTCCGCCGCCCGGCGCTTCGCGTCGTTCGCCCGGCTCGACACGTCGGCGCTCACGCTCCCCTACACCGTGCCCACCTACCTCGAGGACGCGCGCGCCTGCGGGGACAGTGCGATGACGCTCACCCGCTTCGACGCCGGCCGCATCGAGGGCCGCGTCGCGACGACGACACCGCGGATGTGGGTGTTCAGCATCCCGCTCGACGACGGATGGTCGGCGCGCGTCGACGACCGTCCGGCGTCACTCGAGCTCGTGGACGAGGGCCTGAGCGGACTCGCGCTGCCGGGCGGCGCGCACACGATCCGCCTCGACTACGCGCCGCCGCTGCGGCGCGCGGGCGCCATGGTGAGCGGCGCCGGCCTGCTCGGCCTGCTCGCGCTCGCCGCCCGTGCCGCGGCGGGCAAACGAACGAGGCCCCGGGAGTGATCCCGGGGCCCCATCGAAGCCATCCCTGACGATTACTGACCGGAGGTCAGCGTGACGCTGATCGCGGCCGCCTTGCCGTAGCCCTTGACGTTGTACTGAGTCGTCGAGGAATCGGAGTAGCTCGT
>JANLWK010000216.1:0-1577 GCA_031364505.1 Candidatus Eiseniibacteriota bacterium
GGCGCCGCGGCGCGCACCGAGCAGCCGCAGCAGCTGGGGCCCGCGGGCACCGCGCGCGCCCGGACGGCTCCCGCCGAGTCTATCGCCGCCGGGCGCCCCCGGCTCGGCGCGCGCGCGCGCGACTCCGGCTGGCGCACCGACGGCCTCCTGCCCGCCGGCGCGCGGCAGGGTCAGGCCGGCGAGCCCCCAGGCTCCACTGCCGGCGACCCCGCAGGCTCCACGCCAGGCTCCGCCTCGTCGGCCACCGGCACGCGGCCGTAGACCTCGCTCCAGTTCGCGAGGCGATCGAGCCGCCAGTCGTCGAGCTCGTCCCAGCGGAACCGCCACGCCCAGTTGCCCGACGGACGCCCGGGCAGGTTCATGCGGCCCTCGATCCCCAGCTCGAGCACGTCCTGCAGTGGAACGATCGCCGTGTGCGCAACGCTCGACAGCGCGGCGCGGATCATCGCCCACGGCACACCGGGGGCGTCACACTCGAGGTAGCGCATGGCGAACGCGCGCTCTGCGGGCGGCGCCGCGTCGAACCAGGCGCGCGCCGAATCGTTGTCGTGCGTGCCCGTGTAGACGACGCAGTGCTTCGAATAGTTGTGCGGCAGGAACGGATGCGCGCCCATCGTCTTCGGGGTGCCGCCGAAGGCGAACTCGAGCACCTTCATGCCGGGCAGGTCATAGGCATCGCGCAGCGCCTCGACCTCGGGCGTGATCACGCCCAAGTCCTCGGCCACGATCGCGACCTCGCCGACGGCGCCGCGCACGGCGTCCAAGAACTTGGGGCCGGGACCCGCGACCCAGCGCCCCTTCTCGGCGGTCGGCATGCCCGCGGGCACTTCCCAATGCGCCTCGAAGCCGCGGAAGTGATCGAGCCGGACGACGTCCACCATCTCGAGCGTGGCGCGCAGGCGTTCGATCCACCACGCGTAGCCGCTCCAGTCGTGCATGTCCCAGCGGTAGAGCGGATTGCCCCATAGCTGACCCGTCGCCGAGAAGTAGTCCGGCGGCACTCCGGCGACGGACGTGGGATGGCCCGCGTCGTCGAGCTGGAAGAGTCCTCGGTGCGACCAGACGTCCGCCGAGTCGTGCGACACGAAGATCGGCACGTCGCCGACGATCGCGATGCCGCGGGCGCGGGCGTGGTCGCGCACGGCGTGCCACTGGCGGAAGAACAGGAACTGGCGGAAGCGCTGTGAGTCGATTGCGTCGGCGAGCCGCGCGCGCGAGGCGGCGAGGGCCTGGGGTTCGGCCTGCGCGAGTCCGGCGTCCCACTCCGTCCACGCCCTGCCTCCCTGGTCCGCCTTGAGCGCCATGAACAGCGCGAAGTCCTCGAGCCAGCCCGTGTGTTCGGCGCGGAAGCGTTCGTACTCGGAGCCCAGCGGGCCGGGCGCCGCGCGGAACGCCGCGTACGCGCGGTCGAGCATGTGGAGCTTCGCGTCGATGACCGCGCCGAAGTCGACCGCTCCCTCGCCGAGCATCGCGGCGTCGAGATCGCCGGGGCCCAGGAGCCCGTCGTCGGCCAGCCGCTCGGGGCTCACGAGGTACGGGTTGCCGGCGAGCGCCGAGAACGACTGGTAGGGCGAGTC
>JANLWK010000220.1:0-2766 GCA_031364505.1 Candidatus Eiseniibacteriota bacterium
AGGGCTCAGGCTCAGGGCTCGGGGATGAGGGCTTTGGGCTGCAGGCGTTCGGCGTCGGCGTGGTACTCCTGCAGGGAACGCACGGTGAGCCCTTCGGTGGCGAGCGACCGGATGGCGTAGACGGCCGCGGCGGCGCCGGTGAGCGTCGTGATGCACGGCACCTGCTGCATCATCGCCGTGCGGCGGACGAACTTGTCGTCGAAGAACGATTCCCGCCCGAGCGGCGTGTTGATCACGAGCTGGATCTTGTGATTGACGATCTCGTCGCCCACGTGCGGCCGCCCCTCGTTGACCTTGAAGACGATCTCGGCGTCGATGCCGTGGGCGCGCAGGTAGTTGGCGGTGCCGCGCGTCGCGATCAGCGAGAAGCCGAGCCCCTGGAGATCGCGGGCGATCTGCACGACCGCCGGCTTGTCGTGGTTGCTCACGCTGATGAACGCGGCGCCCTCGGCGGGCAGCTTGATCCCCGCCGCGAGATACGCCTTGGCGAACGCGCTGCCGAAGGTCGCGGCGCCGCCCATGACTTCACCGGTCGACTTCATCTCGGGCCCGAGGATGGTGTCCACGCCAGGGAAGCGGACGAACGGGAAGACCGGCGTCTTGACGAAGACGCCCGACACCTCGAGGTCCTCGGTCAGGCCGAGCTGGGCGAGGGTCTTCCCCACCATCACCCGCGCCGCCATCTTCGCGAGCGGCACGCCGGTCGCCTTCGACAGGTACGGCACGGTGCGCGACGCGCGCGGGTTGACCTCGAGCACGTAGATCGTGTCGTCCTTGATCGCGAACTGCGTGTTCATCAGGCCGATGACCTTGAGGGCGCGGGCGATGCGGCGGGTGTAGTCGCGGATCTGATCGAGGTGCCGCGCCGCGACGCGATGGGGCGGCACGACGCACGAGCTGTCGCCGGAGTGGATGCCGGCCTCCTCGATGTGCTCCATGATGCCGCCGATCACGACGGCGCCGGTCGCGTCCGCGATGCAGTCGACGTCGAGCTCGACGGCGTCCTCGAGGAACTTGTCGATCAGGATGGGCCGGTCGGGGGCCGCCTGGACGGCGGTCGTCATGTAGCGGTCGAGCGCCGCCATGTCGTAGACGATCGCCATGGCGCGGCCGCCGAGGACGTATGACGGGCGGACGACCAGCGGAAACCCGATCTTCAGCGCCGCGTCACGCGCCTCTTCCGGCGACGTGGCGATGCCGCTCGGCGCCTGCGGGATGCCGAGCTCCCACAGCAGCTTGGAGAACCGCTCGCGGTCCTCGGCCAGATCGATCGAATCCGGCGAGGTGCCCAGGATTCTCACGCCCGCGTCCTGCAGCGGCAGCGCCAGCTTCAGCGGCGTCTGCCCGCCGTACTGCACGACCACGGCAACCTCGCCGCCGCCTTCGCGCTCGCGGTCGATGATGGCGATGACGTCCTCGAAGGTCAGCGGCTCGAAGTAGAGGCGATCGACGGTGTCGTAGTCGGTGGAGACGGTCTCCGGGTTGCAGTTGATCATCACCGTCTCGAACCCGTCGTCGCGCAGCGCGAACGCGGCGTGCACGCAGCAGTAGTCGAATTCGAGGCCCTGGCCGATGCGGTTGGGACCGCTCCCGAGAATGACGACCTTCTGCCGCGGCGTCGGTTCGGCCTCGCACTCCTTCTCGTAGGTGCCGTAGAGATACGGCGTGAAGGACTCGAACTCCGCGGCGCAGGTGTCGATGCGCTTGTAGGCGACCTTCAGCCCCTGCTCGAGCCGCGCCGCGCGGACCGCGTCCTCGTCGGCGCCGAGCATGTTGCCGATCTGCCAGTCGCCGAAGCCGGCCCGCTTGAGGGATCGCATCAGGTCGGGCGAGATGCCGCGCAGCCCGACGAGGACCGCCTGTTCCTTGAGCTCGACCAGCTGCTTGAACTGCGTCAGGAACCACGGATCGATGTTCGTGAGACGGTGAATCTCTTCGAGCGCCCAGCCGCGCTCGAGCGCGGTGAAGATCGACCACATCCGCTGGTCGTTCGGCACGGCCAGCGACCGCTGCAGCGCCGTATCGTCGTCGCCGTCGCCGTCAACGGCCGCGGTGGCGTTGATGCGGCCGCCGCTCTTGGCAAACAGCATGTTGCCGCGACCGAGCTCGAGCGAACGGAACGCCTTCATGAAGGCTTCCTTGAAGGTGCGGCCGATCGCCATCACCTCGCCCACCGATTTCATCTGCGTCGTGAGCGTCCGGTCGGCGCGGGGGAACTTCTCGAACGCCCAGCGCGGCACCTTGACGACGATGTAGTCGATGGTCGGCTCGAACGACGCGGGTGTGAGCCGCGTGATGTCGTTCGGGATCTCGTCGAGCGTGTAGCCGAGGGCCAGCTTGGCGGCGATCTTCGCGATCGGGAAGCCGGTCGCTTTCGAGGCGAGGGCGGAGGACCGCGAGACGCGCGGGTTCATCTCGATGACGACGATCTCGCCGTCCTTGGGATTGATGGCGAACTGGATGTTCGAGCCGCCGGTCTCCACGCCGACGCGGCGGATGATCCGGCGCGCGATGTCGCGCATCCGCTGGTATTCCTTGTCGGTCAGCGTCAGCGCCGGGGCGACGGTGATGCTGTCGCCGGTGTGCACGCCCATCGGGTCGATGTTCTCGATCGAGCAGATGACCACGAAGTTGTCGGCCCGGTCGCGCATGACCTCGAGCTCGAACTCCTTCCAGCCGATGACCGATTCCTCGAGCAGCACTTCGTGCACCGGGCTGAGGCTCAGGCCGCGCTGGGCGATGGTGCGGAACTCCTCGATGTTGTAG
>JANLWK010000272.1:0-8979 GCA_031364505.1 Candidatus Eiseniibacteriota bacterium
TCGGGCGTCGGGTGGAACCGCGAGGCGCGCGTGACCTCGATCGGGATGCCGCGCGCGCCGGTCAGGTAGCAGTAGTGGTTGTTGTTCCACGACGGCACCGGGTACGCGACGCTCTCCCCCGGATCGACGAGCGCCCGGTACGTCGCGTAGATGAGCGGCCGGGCGCCGCCCGCGACGAGCACCGCCTCGACCGGGTAGTCGAGCCCGAACTCGCGCAGCGTGAAGCGCGTCACGGCCTGGCGCAACTCGAGCATGCCGTTCGACGGCGGGTAATTCGTGTGCCCGCCCGCGAGCGCCTTGTGGATGCCCTCGACCAGCGCCGGCGGCGGCGAGAACTCGCGCGGGTCGAAGTCGCCGACCGTGAGGTTGCAGACGGGCTGGCCCGACTGGATCAGCGCGCGCACCTCGCCGGCGATGCGCAGCACCTCGGAGCCGACGAGCCCGCGTGACAGCGCGGACAGGCTCGCATCCGTGACACCGTCCAGCCGGACGATGGCCGGGGCCGGCCGCGACGTCATCTCGACCTCCCATGCGCCCGCATCCACGCGGGCTTGAGCTTCGCGATCCGGCGGTACACCGGACAGGACTCGCTGTGCGCGCCCGGAAGATAGCCGGTGCTCATCAGGAATTCCCCCACGATCTCGCCGCCGGTGAAGCGGAACGTGCCCTTGAACAGCTTCACCCATTCGGGCTTCGCGAGCGGATGATGCTCGTCGAGCCAGCCCCGGAGCGAGCCGTGGCGGTCGCGCAGCTCGAGCACGGTCTTCGCGTTCGCGATCACGGCGTCGACCTTGAGGCGGTTGCGGATGATGCCGGCGTCGGCGAGCAGCCGCGCGCGATCGCGCGCGCCGAAACGGGCGACGACCTCGGGATCGAAACCGCGGAACGCGGTGTGGAACGCCTTGCGCTTGCGCAGGATCGTGAGCCAGGACAGCCCCGCCTGGTTGATCTCGAGCGCCAGCCGCTCGAACAGCTCGGCGTCCGAGCGCAGCGGGAACCCGTACTCGCGATCGTGATACGGCCCGTGATCCGGGTGTCCCGGGGCGACGTCGCAATATCCATTGGCGCCGGCCATGGCCTACTCGAACCGTGGCCCGGCGTTGGCGCGGGAACCGGCCGCGACGGGCTCGCGCGACCCGGCGCCAAAGCGCGCCGCGCGCTTCTCGACGAACGCCCGCAGGCCCTCCGCGACGTCGGGCGACGCCCAGCATGCGGCCTGCGCCTCGCTCTCGGCATCCAGGCACGCGTCGAGCGCGCGAGAGACGCCCGCGCGCAGCGTCCGCTTCGACGCGCGCACGCTGGCGGCCGGCGCGGCCGCGAGGCGCGCGGCGAACGCGGCCACCTCGGTCTCGAACGACTCGGCGGGGATGACGCGCTGGACGAGCCCGATGCGCAGCGCCTCGCCTACGTCAATCATGTCGCCGCTCCAGCACAACTCCATCGCCTTCGCCACGCCGACGAGGCGCGGCAGCGCGTACGTGCCGCCCCAGTCGGGATGGAGGCCGATGTGAACGAACGTCTCGCCGAACGTGGCGGCCGACGAGGCCCAGCGCAGGTCGCACGCGAGCGCCAGGTTGAGCCCCGCGCCTGCCGCGGGCCCGTTGACGGCGGCGAACGTCGGGAACGGCAGCGCGGTGATGCGGGTGATGATCGCGCGGCCGAGGTCGAGCAGCGGCTGCAGCTCCTCGAAGCCCGCGCCGCGTGCGGTCAACTCCACCATGTGCCGCACGTCGCCGCCGGCGCAGAAGCCGCGGCCGGCGCCGGTGATCACGAGCACGCGCGCGGCGGCCGAGGCCGCGACGCGATCGAGCGCCTCGACGTGCTGCTCGCGCATGTCGCCGGCGAAGGCGTTGAGCGCCTCGGGCCGGTCGAGCGTGATGCGGGCGACGCCGTCGGCGATGTCGGTGCGGATGAACGAAGGCATGCGTGCTCCAGGGGAGTGGCGGGGGGTCGCGGGAGAGTATCACGCCCGCGGCGGTGGACACTGCTTCGCGCGCTCCTCTAGAGTCCGCGGCGTTCCCAGCAACATCGGCCGCATGCCTCGTGTCATTCGGGAGCCAGGGATGCCCCAATTCGACCGGCGTGTCGTGCTCGGCTTGATCGTCGTCGCGACCCTGATGACGGCGGCGCGCGCGCGGGGTTCCGACGACGCGCCTCCGTCGCCGAACGACTTCCCCGTCGAGCGCGGCTCGTTCTCGACGACGATGATCGGCAGCCTGCCGGCGCGCACGCACAACGTCGCGCTCTCGGCCGCCGCCCTCGACAGCAGCGTGCTCGAACCGGGCGCCGAGCTGTCGTTCAACCAGGTCGTCGGCCCGCGCACCACCGAGCGCGGCTACGCGACAGCCCCGGTCATCCTGCGCGAGGTGCGCCAGCTCCAGCTCGGCGGCGGCATCTGCCAGGTGGCCTCGACCGTGTTCGCGGCGGCGTTGCTCGCCGGGCTCACGGTGACCGAGCGCTCGCGCCACTCGAGCCCCGTCGACTACATCGCGCTCGGCGAGGACGCCACGATCGCGTGGGGCTTCAAGGACCTCAAGATCCGGAACGACCTGGAGGAGCCCGTGCGCCTGCGCGTGGGTATCGTGGGCTCGACGCTCGCGGCCCGGTTCGAAGGCGCCTCGCCGACCGACGGGCGCTTCGACCTGTTGACCGAGGAACGCGAAGTCCCGGCCTCGTCGGACGAGAACCTGCCGGGCCACGAGATCGAACTGTACCGCGTGCGACACGTCGACGGCGTCGAGGTCGAGCGCGAGTTCGTGCACCGCGATCTCATCCCGTCGGCGCGACGCTCACGCGCGGAGGGCCGATGAAAACGCTTGCGGCGGCCGTCCTCGGCACGGCGCTCATGGTCTCGACCGCATCGGGCTCCGAGATGCTCCAGCCCTACCGCGCGCTCGTGACGTCCGGCGAGGGCGCGCGCGTGCTCGCCTTCGCGCGCGAGGAGATCGCGAGCGCGCTGGATGCCCGGCCAGCGGCGGCCGTCGCGCCCGCGGACACGTCGCTGCCCGACTGGCCGGGCGCCCCGTGCGGCGTCTACCTGTCGCTCGCGCGCGGGTCTTCGACACGTGCCTGCGTCGGCAGCCTGTTGCCGCTCGGCGCCACGCTCGGCGCCACGCTGCGCGAGCTGAGCCGCCTGATCGTCGCGTCGGACCCCCGCCACGCGCCGCTGCGCCGCGGCGAGCCCGACTCGCTGCGCGTCATCATCGCGTTCGCGGGCACTCCCGTTTCGATCACCGATCCGATGCAGGTGTCCCCCGCGCGCGACGGCCTGCTCGTCGTGACGCCGAACGGCAGCGTGGCATTCCTGCCGGGGGAGGCGCGCACCGTGTCGTGGGCGCTGCGCGAGGCCCGTCGCATCGGCCTGCTCGCGCGCGCATCGGATGCCACCTACCAGACGTTTCCCGTCGTGACACTTCAGGAGCCACGCTAGGCTCGGAGGAAATCGCCCCCCATGGTTCGCATGGTTCCCCAGGTTGACGAGACTCGCCCCGCCGCACGTTTCGCGCGCCTTCGCTTCACCGCCGTCGTCCTCGCCGCGTTGCTCGCGGGATCCGTGGCCGCCGCCTCCGCGCACGCCGCGGCGCTCGTGCGACTGTCGGGGCGCGTGATCGACTCCGAGACCCAGGCGCCGATCTCGAACGTCGACGTCGAGTTGTCGAACCAGTCGGGCGGCCAGGGCTACTTTCGTTCGCGCACGAACGCGCGCGGCGAGTTCGCCATGCAGCGGATCCCATCCGACCGCTGGTACACGCTGACGGTCGGTGCCGAAGGCTACGCCGACTTCGTGCTCGGCGGCTGGCAGTTTCCGGCCGCGCAGCGCGCGGTCGAGTTGCTCGTGCCGCTCGACAAGGCCGGCGCGGTCGAGGTACGCGCGACGAAGAGCGACGGCCGCACCCCCGTGCCAGGCGCCCGCGTGTCGCTGATCGAGGAGCGCGGCGACAGCTGGTGGGAAGGCTGGCGCCCGCCGCCGGCGCCTCGGTTCACCGACGACAAGGGCTCGACGCGATTCGAGGGACTCAGGGCCGGGACGTACACGGTGACGGCCGACGTGGCCGGGCTGCGCCCCGCCGAGGCGCGCAACGTCCAGGTGCGCCGCGGCGAGACGCGCACCCTGCCGCTTCCGATGACGCGGCCCGCGAGCCTCGCGGGCACGGTGAAGCTCGCCGACGGCGGTCCCGTCTCCGGCATCGCCGTCACCGCGCGCGGGCCGGCCGAGGGCGTCGGCACCACCGACGCCGATGGCGCCTTCGCGATCGGCGACCTGCCGCCGGGGCGCTTCCGCCTCGACGTGTCGAGCGACGGGTTCGATTCGTTCGTCTCGCGCGAGACCTACGCGCTCGGCGAGGGCGACTCGCGCGAAGGCGTGTCGCTCGTCGTCACGCCGAAGCCGCCCGAATTCGCTTTCGTGATCGATCGCGAGGCGTTCCTGCCCGAAGCCACCGTGCGCGTCGGGCTGCGCTCGTTCCGCGTCGACGGCGTCGATCTCGCGGTCTTCCGCATCCCGCCCGAGCGCCTGCTCGACGACACGCGCGACGTGCGTCGCAACGCCGCCACCGGTGACACGACCGGGCTCGCGCGCTTGACGACGTGGCGGCACGTGGTGGGCGCGGGTCCCGAGTGGACGTGGCGCGAGGGCGAGCTGCTGATCCCCGAGCCCCTCTCGCCGGGCGCCTACGTGCTGCGCGGGACCGGCGGCGGGCTCGTTCGCGCGATTCCGTTCTTCGTCACCGATCTCGGGCTCCTGGTCAAGCGCTCGAGCTCGCAGGTGTTCACGTCGGTGGCCTCGCTGCGTTCCGGGCAGCCCGTCGAGGACGCGCGCATCTATGCGATCCCGATCGCGATGACGCCGCTCAAGGATGCCAAGGGCTGGGCGGAAGCGCTCGCCGTGCGCCGCGGCCAGCCGCCGATCCGCTCCGACGCGCGCGGGATCGCGACGATCGCGACGCCGAACGGAGTCCCCGCGACCATGGGCGGCAGGGTGGCGGGCCCGGTGCGGCTGCGCATCGTGGCGGTGAGCGAGGCGCACGGCGTCGCCGTCGCCGACGCGCCGCTCGCGGCCGCGGCCGAGCAGGGCGGCGACGCGCTGTTCCTCTACACCGACCGGCCGATCTACCGGCCGGGCCACACCATCAACTGGAAGGCATTCGCGCGGCGCTCGCGCGGCCCGGAGTATGCGCTGCCGCCGCCCGCGCCCGTGTCGCTCACGCTCAGCGGCCCCGACGGCGCGACACTCGACGTGAAGGCGGCGACGCTGTCCGCGCATGGATCGGCGGACGGGTCGATCACGCTGCCGAACGAGCTGGCGCTCGGCGACTGGACGCTGTCGGCGCGCGCGGGCGCGGCGGCCGGAAGCGCCACCGTCGGCGTGCAGCAATACCGCAAGCCCGAATACCGCGTCGACGTCGAGCCCGACCGCGCGGTGTACGTGAACGGCGACGAAGTGCGGTTCCGGATCGCCGCGAACTACTTCTTCGGCGCGCCGGTGTTCGGCGCGACGGTGCGCTACAACCTGTTCGAGTCGCGCATCGGCGACGACTGGGACCGCGACTTCGACGAGGGCGGCCCGACCGGCTACGGGCGCGTCCTCAAGACCGGCGAGACGCGCACCGATCTCGACGGCCGCGCCGACGTCATCGTGACGCCCGATCGAGCGGGGTACGACCGCAAACTGACACTCGAGGTCGAAGTCATCGACGCGTCGAACCGCACGGTGAGCGGGCGCGGCACGACGATCGTGGGCCGTGGGCTGTTCACGTTGAGCGTGCGGCCGCGCAGCTGGGTCGTCGCGGCCGGCGCCGCGGTGCCGATCGAGGTGCTGACGCGCGACCACACCGGCGCTCCGGTGTCGGCGGCGGTCACGATCGAGCTGGACCAGCAGGCGTGGAACCCGATCACCCACCGCTACACGCGTTCCACACGTCCGCTCGCGACGACGACGGTGACGACCGACCGCACGGGCCGCGCGGTCGTGAACCTCACGCCGAGCCCGGCGCGGCCGGGCCAGATCATGGTGCACGCGCGCGCCGAGGATGCGCGGCGCAACCGCATCACGGCCGACGCCTCGGTGTGGGCGTGGGACGAGGACGTGACGGACTACGCGTACCGCTACCCCGCGCTCGAAGTGATGGCCGACCGCGATCGTTACGCGCCCGGCGACACGGTGCGCGTGCTGATCAACAGCGAGGTGAAGAACGCCCCCGCCATCGCGACGCTGGAAGGGCGCGACCTGTACGACACGCGCATCGTCACGCTCAACGGCGGCACCGGGCTCGCGACGTTCGTGCTGAAGCCGGAATACGCGCCGAACGCCTTCGTTTCGGTGCACGTACGCAAGGGCCGCGAGGTGCACTCGCGCGCGCTCGAGCTGTCGGTCGACGCCAACCGCCACGACCTGAAGATCACGCTGACGCCCGACCGCGAGCAGTACGGCCCCGGCGACAGCGCGCACGTCGCCGTCGAGACCCACGACGGCGCGGGGGCGCCCGTGGCCGCCGAGTTGTCGCTCGGCGTGGTCGGCGAGGCGATCTACTCGCTGCGCGCCGACGCGACGCCGGATCCTCACGACGTGTTCTACGGCAAGCGGCCGAACTGGGTGACGACGTCGATCGCGTTCCCGAGCCTGCTGCTCGGCGGCGCCGACAAAAGCGGGCGCGAGGAGCCTCGCCGTGATTTCCGCGACGTGGCGCTGTGGGCGCCGATCGTCACGACCGGGGCCGACGGCCGCGCGCGCGTCGGGCTCAAGTACCCGGACAACCTCACGACGTGGCGCATGACGAGCCGCGGACTCACCGACGCGACACTCGTCGGTCGCACCGTGGCGAAGACGCTCGTCACCAAGGACATCGTGGCCCGGCTCGCGGGCCCGCGTTTCTTCATCGCCGGCGACCAGGCCTCGCTCGTGAGCGTCGTGAACAACCGGACGGCAGCACCGCTCACGGGCGGCGAGACGACGCTCGAGGCGAAGGGCGTGACGCTGGCCGGCCCGGCGAAGGCCGCGTTCAGCGCGCCCGCCCGCGGCGAGGCGCGCGCGACGTGGGCGATTCGCGTGCCGGCCGAGGCGCCGGCCGACAGCGCCCAGGCCACGCTCACGCTGCGCGCCCGCACGAAGACCGACTCGGACGCGCTGGAGATCTCGATCCTGCTGCGCCCCCGCGCGGTCACGGTGCGGTCGAGCGGCGGCGGCGTCGCGAGCGCCCCCGGGCGCACGCTGCCGGTGCCGTTGCCGAACGATCTCCTGCGCGCGGGCAGCGCCGTCACGATCGACGTGTCGCCGTCGGCGCTCGGCATGGCGCTCGCCGGCGCGGACGGATTGATGCTCTATCCGTACGGCTGCACCGAACAGACCGCGAACGCGATCCTCGCCGGCACGGCGCTCGTGCGCGCGGTGAAACCGGCGCCGCAGCCGCCGCCGGGCTGGAGCGCGCCCGCGGACCGGCTCGCGCCATACCTGCGGCGACTCGCCTCGATGCAGCTCGACGAGGGCGGATGGGGCTGGTGGAAGCCGGGCGAGTTCGATCCGTACCTGTCGGCGCTCGCGCTCGACGCGCTGGCGCAGGCGACGCGGCTCGAGCTGGCGCCCGCCGAGGCGAGACAGGCACTGGCAAACGGCGCGAGCCGCCTGCCGCGCACGTTCGCCGAGACGCGCGACCTGGACGGCGAGGCGTACCTGCTGGCGCACCTCGTAGCACTGCCGGGCATCCCCGCGGTCGACGAGCGGCTCAGCGATCTCAAGTCACGACTCGGCTCGCTGGCCGACAACCTCTACGCGAACCGCAAGGACCTCGGCAACGCGGGGCTCGCACTCGCCGCGCAGGGGTTCGCGGGAATCGGCCGCGCCACGCAGGCCGCGGAGCTCGTGAGCCTGCTGATGTCGCGCGCGATCAAGGACTCGCACGGACTCCACTGGACCGCCGACCCGCACCGCGCCAGTGCATGGTACGGCGAGGACCTGGACGCCACGGGCCATGCGCTCGCGGCGATGGCGCGCGTCACGCCGAAGGACGCCCGCGCGGCCGAGGTCGTGCGCTGGCTCGCGGCGCGGCGCACCGGCCTCGGCTGGCGCACCACGCTCACGACCGCGCCGATCACCGTTGGCCTCGCCGCCTACTCCGCCACGCGCGCCGCCGAAGCCGCGCCCGCGGGGCGCATGCGCATCGACTGGAACGGCGAGACGCTGCTCGATCGCACGCTGCAGCCCGCCGACGTGTACGCGTCGAATCCGCTGCGCGTCGTGGTGCCGGGCTCGAGGCTCAAGCCCGGCGACAACCGGCTGGCGCTCACGGTCAGCGGCGGCGCGCCGGCATACGTGGCGTGGGAGGCGCGCGCCCGCGTGCCGAGCCCGGGCCCCGACACACGCAAGGAGACGCGGCTTCGCGTCACGCGCGAGTTCCTGCGCGTGGAGCGCACCGCCGACCGGCGCGGCCGGCCGCAGTACCTGTCGTCACCGCTCGAGCCCGGAACGCCGCCGCGCGTGGGCGAACAGATCATGGTGCGCCTGACACTCACGGCACCCGAGGCGCTCGACCACCTGCTGATCGTTGATCCGCGCGCCGCCGGCTTCGAGGTGGACGCGCTGCTGCCCGAGGGCGTCGACCGCCCGTACGGCACGAATGGCGAAGAGCACGACGACCACGTCGCGTTCTTCGTCGACCATCTCGAGCCGGGCGACACTGCGATCGAGTACCTGGTGCGCCCCGAGCTGGCCGGCACGTTCACTGCACTGCCACCCGAAGCGGGCGGCATGTACGAACCCGAGCTGCTCGTCCGCGGCGCCGAGGCGAAGGTCACCGTGGTGGAGGGCGTGAAGTAACGTCGTTGCACGTCGCACCGGATGCTCCGGCGCGGGAGGGGCATCCGGAGGCACGCGGACAGGGCACGCTCGCCTTCGCTCCTGCTACGGCTCGCTGCCTCTGGCTGCGCTCCGCCATCCTGGCTGCGCGCGCCATTCACACGCCCTGTCCGCGTGCCTCCGGATGCCCC
>JANLWK010000282.1:0-2558 GCA_031364505.1 Candidatus Eiseniibacteriota bacterium
GCCGGCTCGTCGACGGAGAACCTGGCGTCGATGACGATGAGCAGCTACCCGGACCCGTATCCGTGCGCCGGCCTCCCGGAGAACTGCCCGCCGACCTGCGCCATGACGCTCTCCGGTCTGTACGGCACGTCGTCGTCGCCCCAGATGGGAGTCACGTATTCGACGCCGAACAGCCAGCTCTGGCTCGAAGAGAACGGGCGCTACCATCTCGTGCTCGAGGCGGACACCGACGGTGATGGACAGGCGAACCTGAGCCCCACCTCGCCGGCCGGCGTCGTTCCGTCGAGCATCCAGATGCGCCAGATCACGCCGCGACTCGAGAGCCACTCGGTTCGATTCGCGAGTCCCGTTCACATCACGATTCGGGGCTCCAGCTTCAGCACGAACGAGGTCACGCTGTGGCGCGTCTCTCCCGGCGGCGCGGGCGGAACGGATTCGCCCGAGCCGGCCGTCGTGCGCCTCAACGGACTGCCTCCCGGCACGCCGGTGATCGGTACGCTCGAGGTCGCGCCTCCGCGCGTCCAGACCGCGGGCGCCCAGGTCGGAACTCCGGGCCTGACGAGCACGTTCAACGGACACCCGATCGTCCCGACGTGGGTTCAGGTCGAAGGGCCGCTTCGCATGCTCGATCTCGAACGGGACGGCATGCCCGACCTCGTGGTCGCAAACGCCCACTCGCTCAGCCCCGATTGGTCGTACGGCGGCAGCCTGACCGGAGATCTCCGCAGTGCCAGTCCCCTGGGTGTGATGTTCACATGCGACATGGAGTCGCGCCGGGCGAAGGCCACGCCGACGATCCTCCAAGTCCAATTGGAGGCCTCGCGACCGGGGCAAGTCCAGGTCGAAGTGTGGGACGTGACGATGGGCACGGGCGGCGGTTCCTCGACGATCAAGTCGTCCTCGGTCGACCTGGGATCGAATACGAACTGGGACTTCCAGGGAGGCGGCCAGCTGCAGGCGAGCTACTCCGGAGAGGGCCCCATCTCGTTCACGAACCCGCCGTCGACGCTCGAGTTCATCGGTGACGTCGACGGAGACGGCATTCCGGACCTGCGCTGTTCGGGCTTCGCTCCGGGCACGCAGTGCACGGTGTCGGGTGTGCCCCATCCGTGCGACGAAGTCATCATGCACGCGACCGGGCAGTCACCCGTCTCGCGGCTGGAGCGCATCACCGTGCTGCCGACCGGCATCCAGTGCCTCGACGGCGGCCTCGCGGACGTGCGCATCGCGGAATTCGCGGTCGCGCCGCCGTCCGCGTCGGTATTCCCGACCGGCATCCCGCGGGTGGCCCTCGCGATCAGCACACCTGTGCCGAACCCGAGCTTCTCGTCGACGTCACTGCGATTCGCGATCGCGCGCGCGGGCCGGGTGAAGGCGACGGTGCTCGACGTCTCGGGACGCGTCGTCGCGACGCTCGCGGACCGCGGCTTCGAGGCCGGCGAGCACGCGCTGACATGGGCGGGGGCCACGCGCGGCGGGCGGCAGGCGGCGGCGGGGATCTACTTCGTGCGCGTGGAACACGAAGGGGCGGACGCGCAGACGGTGCGCCTCACGCACCTGCGCTAGGACACCGAATGGCACGACGCGCCGCGCGGGATGTCATCCGCACGGCGCGTCGCGCCGTTTCGGGCTACCGCGAGGCCTTCAGCCGGTCGCGATAGAGCTTCTCGAGCTTCGACACCTTGGGCGCGATGACGAACTGGCAGTACGGCAGCATCGTGTGCTTGTCGTAGTACGCTTGGTGATAGCCCTCGGCCGCGTAGAACGCCTTGAAGGGCCGCACCTCGGTGACGATCGGGTCGGGATAGGCGTGACGCCGGGTCAGCTCCGCGATCGTTTCGGTCGCCGCCGCGCGCTGTGCCGGAGAGTGCCAGAAGATCGCCGAACGATACTGCGTACCCTCGTCGGCGCCCTGTCGATTCGGCGTCGTCGGATCGTGGAACGCGAAGAACACGCGTACCAGGTCGCGAAACGAGATGACGCCCGGATCGAAGACGATGTCGACCGACTCGGCGTGGCCCGTCGTGCCGCTGCACACCCGCTCGTAGCTGGGGGCCCGGACGTCGCCGCCCGAGAACCCCGCGGTGACGCTCTGCACGCCCTCCAGGCGCTCGAAGATCGCGTTCATCGACCAGAAGCATCCGCCGGCGAACGTGGCGGTCTCGGTCGAATGAGGGGCCGACGGCGCGCGGGACGCCGCGGGCGCGGCGAGCGCCGCCGGCGCGACGAGCATCGTGGCGATGATGGCGAGCGCGCCGGACCAAATGCGGACCATCGCGCGGTGTTTACGGTTCATCGTGACACTCCGGTAAGGGGGATGGGAACGGGGACCTCATCGATCCTGCACATCCCGAGATACGTGGCGCGTCAAGCGGCGTGACGCTTTCGCCAGCACCCCGCCCCACAATGGCTGGACGCCTAGCCTCGATTATTCATGAGGTCGGCGGACGAGCGGCCGAAGTGGGTCTTCGCGTCGCCTGACGCCAGTGCCGAGGGTGCGCCGCCGGCGCCACACGCCGCAAGCGCGAACATGAACGCGATCGCGATGCCCAGGCGGT
>JANLWK010000322.1:0-2347 GCA_031364505.1 Candidatus Eiseniibacteriota bacterium
CTGGCTCTCGACCGGCGGCATCACGCGGAAGATCAGCCGCGACTGGGCGGCGCTGGGCAGCACGGAGTGGCTGCTGGTTCCGGCCGACGACCGCATCGATGGGCGCACGCGGTTCGGCCTGGCGTTCCGCGAGACCGACCGCAATCGCCTGAGCGGCCTCGCGCGCTACGAGAACCGCGCCGAGCACACCGGCGACACGTTCAGAAAGACCGCGCACATCGCGGCCGCGAACGGCAACTGGCAGCCCATCGCGCGGCTCACGTTCCAGGCGCAGATCGCCGCGAAGTGGGCGCGCGACCTGCACGACGGCTTCGAGAGCCGCACGCGCTCGAGCCTCGTCTCGGGCGGCACGATCGTCGAGCTGGGCCGGTGGTTCGATGCCGGTGTCGCCGGCCGCGCGAAGATCTCGGGCACGCGCACCTACGGCGCGGGCGTCGAGCTGGGCGTGCTGCACATGCGCGACCTGCGCGTCGCCGGCGGTTACAACGTGTTCGGCTTCCGCGGCGAGGACCTGCTCGGCGTCGATCACACCGACAAGGGCCCGTACATCGACTTCGGCTTCAAGTTCGGCCACGCCGCGGGGACGCCCGACGCCACGCGCGTCCCCGTGGCCGCGCCGAAGGAAGGGAGCGCACCGTGAGATCCATTCCATTCATGCGGCGCTCGATCAAGAGCCTTGCGATCGCGACGCTCGCCGTCACGTGCCCGCTGGTCGTCGCCGATATCGCGGCGGCCAAGGGGCTCGCGCCGCTGTCGGCCCAGACGAACGACGCGGTGATCGCCCGCGACCTCGCGGCCCTCGACGCGTGGAGCGCCAAGCTCGATTCGATGCCCGGCGCCGCCGACGATCCGTGGCGCAGCACCGCCGCACGCCGCTGGCTCGAGGCCGCGCGCTCGGAATACACGGACAACGATCGCCAGGGCTTCCCGCAGGCCGCCTTCGAGCGCGCCGTCACGCTGATCACGGAGCTGGACCGGCACGCGCCGGTGCCGACGAACGAGGCGCCGCCGCCCGAGGTCGGGATGGCCGGCTCGGTGCGTGTGGCCGATTCGCTGTACGCGACGCTGTGGACGCTCAAGCACGCGCCCGGCTTCCGCTGCGCCATGCCCGAGTTGGCGAACCTCGAGGTCGAGCTGGCGTGGGCCGGCAACGAGCAGCTCGACCAGGGCAACTGCCGCACCTCGCCGCACCTCGCGCGCGCCATCGACTGGGCCGCGCAGGCGCGCGAGAAGGTGAACGGCTGCTTCGCCACGCCGGTCGCCGCCGAGCCCGAACCCGAGGTGCCGACGCCCGTCGTCGAGGAGCCGCCGCCGCCCGTCGCCGTGCCCACGGCGGAGGAGCTCAAGATCCCGCGGAACGTGCACTTCGCGCTGGGCAAGGACGTCGTGACCGAAACGTCGATCGGCATCATCGGTGGCATCGCCGAGATACTGAACAAGTACCCGAGCATCACGGTGCGGCTGGTCGGCCACACCGACTCACGCGGCAGCGCCGCGCTCAACATGGACCTGTCGCGCCACCGCGTGGAAAACGTCCGCGAGGTATTCCTCGATCTCGGCATCGAAGTGACCCGCCTGAGCGTCGAGTACAAGGGCAAGTCCGAGCTGTACTCCGTCGAGGACAGCCGCCGCGGCACCGCCCTCAACCGCCGCGTCGAAATGGTCTTCGTCGACTCCGAAGGCAGAGACATCAAGGGCGAAGCCCAGGAACACGACCTGCAACTCGAGCAGGCGCGGCCGAAACGCACGCTGGCCACGCCGACCACGCCCACGAAGCCGATCGTCCGCCGCCCGCGCCCGCGCCGCAGCGTCGTGCCGCCCGCGACGACGAAGTCGCCCGCGACGACGACGCCCACGACGAAGGCGCCCACGACGAAGGCGCCCGCGACACCTCGCCGTACGACGAAGCGGCCCGCGACGACGCGCTAACGACGCGGTCCCGAGGGCGGCGGAGTCTCCTGCAGCGGCCTCCCGAGCGGCGCAAGTGGCCCACCTGGACGTCGGTCTGTGCCGGGGTGTACTGCAACCGGGCCGCGCCCGATCGGTAGAGAGCGGCGGCGCGAGCCGAGTCGTCCGTCGCTTCCCAGCACACTCCAGTCATCAAGAGAGCTTCCGGTCGCGTCCGAAGGGCGCCGAGCTTCGGATGACAGGGACGCGAGGATCGTGCGATAGAGCACGAGCGCACCCAGCCACAGGGCGATACCGGCAATCCGAAAGAAGACGACGTGCTGGTCGAACAGTCGCTGAAGCAGCCAGAAATGAAGCTCGCGGGAGAACGGTCGGTACCGTGTTGTGACACGACCAGATGGAGCCGAACGACGAGCCGAGCGTCTTGTCGAGAAGCACG
>JANLWK010000325.1:0-5177 GCA_031364505.1 Candidatus Eiseniibacteriota bacterium
CGACATCGCGGCGCTCCAGTCGATCGGCGTCCCGGTGCAGGTGCGTTACCGCTACATCGACTACGTGCGGACGCGCGTGAGCTTCGCCCGCATCCTTGAGGTCGCGACGCTGCCGGGAGTCACGCGCGTCGAGTCGATCCCTATCATGTACGCGGTGAACGACGTCGCCACCCGCGCGCTCCGCGCGCGCGAGTCGGGCAACGAGTTGTTCCCGTCGGTGTGGAGGGACCTGGGTGTCACGGGCAAGGGCATCGTCGTGAGCATCTGCGACACCGGCGTGAACGACGAGGCCGATGCCATGTCCGGCTACCCGGGCCACGAATCCCTGCGCGGCAAGTTCGTGGGTGGCGGCTCGTTCTTCGCGGGCGACCCGCTGCTCAACACGCCGCTCGAGGGCAGCGAGAACCCGAAGCACGCGATCGACCCCGAGGTCACTTATCACGGCACGCACGTCGCCGGCACCGCGATCGGCTCGGGCGGCCCGCAGGGCGTGCTGAACGGCGCCGAGCCCGGGTTCAACGCGGGCCTGGCCCCCGACGCCCGGCTGGTCGACTGCAAGGCGTTGAGTGACGCCGGGCTCGGTTTCGGCTCGGCCGATGCGCTCGAGTGGATGATCTACCACAAGAACGACGCGTGGGGCCTGACCGGCGCGGACTCGATCTACCGCGGCATCGACGTCGCGAACCTGTCGCTCGGCGGCACGGACGCCTCGGACGGGACGGACGCGAACTGCGCCGCGGTGAACGCCGCGCACAAGGCGGGCATCGTCGTCTGCGTGGCGTCGGGGAACGACGGCAACACCGCGTTCATGCCGTCGCCGGGCGCGGCCGACCTGGCGCTCACGGTGGGCGCCTTCACCGACGACAACTCGGTCACGCGCGCCGACGACTACGTCGCCAGTTACAGCAACGAGGGCCCGCGTGACGCCGACACCGACGCCGACCACCTGGACGAGATGAAGCCCAACGTGCTGGGCAGCGGCACGGGCATCAACTCGGCGCTCGGCGACCCGACGACCGACGGCGACCGGTATCACCACATCAACGGCACGAGCATGGCGACGCCGACGATCGCGGGTGTGGCGGCCCTCGTGCGGAGCGCGAACCCGACGCTGTCGGCCGACCAGGTCCGCCAGATCCTGATGGATACGGCGGACCACCGAACCGACCGCGGCAAGCAGCCGCCGTCGGCGTCCGATCCGTTCGGCGTGGATCCGAACTATCACCCCTCATGGGGGTGGGGCGAGGTCGACGCGTACGCCGCGGTCAAGGAGGCGCAGAATGCGGCGACGACGCAGGTCACCCGCATCACCGCCACGCCGCAACGCGGGCCGGACGGCATCGCCATCGGCTGGGTGTCGCAGCGCGAGGCGGGGCTCACCGGCTGGCAACTGGACCGCGCGCCCGACGCGAACGGCGTCCCGGGAGCGTACGCGCAGATCGACGCGCAGGCGGTGGCGTCGCCGAGTGTGCAGATTCATCGCGTCGGTAACCGCCATGCGTACGACTACACCGATCTCGACGGCGGCCTCGTCGCCGACGCCTATTACTGGTATCGCCTGCGCTGGACGGACGACGTCGGCCGCGAGCACGCGGAGCCGCCGATCCGCGCACGGATCGCCGATAGCCCGACGGTGGCGCAGGTGCGCTACTCGTGGACGCACAACTACTCCGATGGCGACCTGTACGTGCGCTTCGGCACCGGCACGAGCACGTTCACGCCGGCGTGGTTCCGCCAGGGACTCGGCGCCCAGTCGGCGGACTCCATCAAGACGGTCACCGGCTCGCCGCTGACCGGAAATCGGCAGCACTTCTTCCACGTGGATCTCACCGCCGCCGACATGGTCGGCGGATACCTGCCGCCCAGTGCGGCGAACCCGTGGTTCCTGAGCGTCAAGGAGGGCGGGTTCGTCAACACCAAGGGCACGGTGAACACCTTCTCGGTCACGGTGTACGACGGCAACACGCCGACGACGTACACCGCGCTCGACCCGGCGACGCCGACGGTCGAGAAGCAGGAGACCGTGTTCTGGGTCCCGCTCGACCCGGCAACGTCGGTCAATCACGCGCCCGTGCTCGCGCCGATCGGCGCCCGCGCGGTGGGCGAGGGGCTCACGCTCACGTTCTTCGCGAACGCGACCGACGCCGACAACCAGGCGCTCACGTATTCGACGGGCAGCCTGCCGATCGGCGCCACGTTCAATGCCGGGACGCGCCAGTTCTCGTGGACGCCGGGCTACTCGGACGCCGGCACGTACACGGTGGAGTTCCGTGTCACCGACAACGCGTTCCCGACGGCCGCCGCCGACACCGAGCGCGTCGAGATCACCGTGAACGACCGCGAGCCGGGCTCCAACCTGGCGCCGCGGCTCGACGCGCTGACTGACCGCCAGGGCCAGGTCGGCCAGCGGATGCAGTTCCGCGTCACCGCGCACGATCCCGAGGGGGCGGCGCTCGCGTTCGGGGCGACCGGCCTGCCGTCGGGCGCGACGCTCGATCCCGGCACCGGCCTGTTCGACTGGATGCCGCAGATCGTGGACCAGGGCTACCACCAGGTCACCTTCCGCACGACGGATCCCGACCAGGCGAGCGACGCCCAAACGATCTTCCTCGTCATCGCGCTCCCCGGCGACGCGCCGCCGCCGTCCGGCGGCTGCACGGAGCAGCCCGAAACGGTCATGGGCGGCGTGGTGGAGAGTGGCATCGACCCGGTCTCGGTGGCCTACAGCTACCAGGCGTTCACGGTGCCCGAGAACACGCAGAGCCTCACCGCGTCGCTGTTCTGGTTCGGCGGCCCCACGCGCGACCTCGACTTCACGCTGCTCGACAGCGACTCGAACGCCGTCGGCGGCTCGGCGAGCGTGTCGAACCCCGAGGTGATCCAGACGGGCGCGCTGCCCGCGGGCAACTACATCTATCGCGTGACGGCGTTCACGAACCCGGACACGTGCCACTACACGATCACGAGCCAGATCTGCGCCTCGTCGGGCACGCTGGGAATCGACGCGGCGGGGTCGGGCCTGACCTTCGCGATGGCGTCCCCCGCGCCGAATCCGTTCCGCATCGCGACGGCGATCAACTTCTCGGTCGCGCGCTCCGGACCCGTGACGCTCAAACTCTACGACGTCGCCGGCCGCACGATCCGCACGTTGCAGAACGGCCCCCTCGCCGCGGGACGCCACGTGCGCGTGTGGGACGGGCGCGGAGACTCGGGAGCGCCCGTGTCGCCGGGCGTCTACTTCAGCCGCATCGAATCGAACGGCCGCACGCTGAGCCGAAGCATCGTGCTGATCCGGTAGGGGGATCACGCGAGGCGGGAACGCAAGGCCGCGGGGGGCTGGCACCCCCGCGGCCTTCGCGTCGATACGCGTTTGATCAGCTGATCAGCGCCGCGCGGTTCGGGCGCGGCGGTGGATCTCGTCGACCAGCGGGGCCGGGAAGTCCTCCTGGACCTTCTCGGGCTCGGCGACGATGGCGCCGCTCGGGAGCCAGTCCGTGACCTCGAAGCGTTGGCGATCAATGGCCGCGACGCGCACGGCGCCCTGCTCCGGCAGCGCGCCCCAGTGGCGGACGCGCACCCACAGGTAGTACCTGGGGAACGACACACCCGACTGGGTCGGCTGCCGGCGCAGCAACTCGTACCGCACGCTCGCGAACGTCGAATCGCCACGCGAGAAGTAGGCGTTGAGATCGCGCGTGAGATATTGGTCGAAGTGCCGGCCGTCGGGCACGTTGCCCTCGATGTGCGAGCGCGACAGCGCGGCGCCGAAACTGAGGAACATGTACGTCGGCACGGCGACGAGCCCCGTCGTCACGAGCGTCGCGAGCACGAGCGCGAACCGCACGTAGCCCATGACGAACGACGGCGACGAAAAGGGCGCGTCCGCGGCGGCACTCGCGACGTTCGGGGGGGCGATCTCGCCGGCGCCATACTCGACGGGAGAAGGTGAGAGGGCGGAGTCCGGAACGGGAGTCGCCGCGGGCTGCGCATCCCGTGGAATCGCCGAGGCGATCGCGGCGAGGAAGCAGGCGCAGTATCCGCACGCCACCCACAGTGTCGCCCAGACCTCGGGGAGGCGCGGCTGGAAGACGGGCGTCGACGGCGCCGGATCCAGCAGCTCGAAGCTCGGCAGCGACGTCGATGCCAGGACGACGAGGGGCGCGGTCAACCACACCACGCCGAGCGCCGAACGCCACGGCGACCTTTGGCCGATCGCGGGCCTCAGGATGAGATACAGGATGCCGCCGAGGACGACTTCGAACCACGCGAGCACCCATGTACCCGTCTCGCCCAGCGCGCCGACGATCGCGGCGAGGAACAGCGTCGGGAGCGGGCCCATCAGGGCGTAGCCCGCCACGACACGACCCGACGGGGCGGGCGGGCGGTCCGCGAGAGTTTCGGTCATCGCTGGGTTATCGGCTCCTGGGGCCGGGGCCCTGAGAGGGGGCGCCGGCGGCCATGATCGTACCGCACCGGGACCCCCGCGGGCGCGGCGCTCGGGGGGACGCCTACCTCAGCCGCGCCAGGACGTCCTCGGCGAGCTTCCGGTCGGCGTCGCGCCCGTGCCAGTAGGCCCCATCGATCCGTTCCAGCACGCTCCGCGCGCTGTCCCGAAGCCCCAGGGCCAGGAGCGCCGAGGCCAGAGTCGTGCGCGCCACGCCCTCCCGCGGGTAGAGCTCCACGGCGTGCCTCGCGTGCTCGATCGCGCGCTGCGGGCGGTCGAGCAGCACCTGCCAGCGTGCGTACTCGATCATCGGCAGCGCGCTCGTCGGCGCCAGCGCGATCGCCCTCGTGAACGCCGAGTCCATGGCGGCCGTCTTCGACTTGTCTCCCTGCGAGACGCGCGTCGCGAGCACGCCACCCAGCTGCTGCCAGTTCTGGCAGCGCAGGGGCTCGGCGAGCACCGCGCGGCGCGCTGCCTCCTCGGCCTCGGCGATCGGCGGCTGGCCCGTCCGCAGGCTCACGCCGAGCCGTGCCTCGGACAGCGTCTCCAGCACGAAGTCGTCGCGGGGCAAGAGCGAGGCCGCGTGCTCCGCGGCCGCGAGCGCGTTGAGCGGCGCGCGCTCGAGCGCGTGGCGCGCGAGTGCCGTCTCGGTCGAAGCCGCGAGCGTGGTGCGGTGCGCGACGCCGACGACGATGGCGGCGGCGAGGCCGGCGGCGAGGCCGAGCCCGCCCGG
>JANLWK010000332.1:0-3396 GCA_031364505.1 Candidatus Eiseniibacteriota bacterium
GCTCGGCCTTGGCGCCCTTGTTGGTGGTGAGCGAGCTCTTGCCGCTGGACCAGGGCGCCGACGCCGAAAGATCGACCGTGGCGCCGCCCAGCGAGATGGCGTCCGTCGTCGTGTCCACCGTCACGCTGCCGTCGAGCGTCACGCCGCCGAGCGTGGTCGTGCCGCTGCTCCACGGGTCCGCCGCCTTCAGATCGACCGGCTGATCGGGCTCCGTCAGGTCGGCGTAGCGCCGCGCGCCGTCGACGACCAGCGCGTTGCTTCCGGTGCCCCATGCGCCAGAACTGAGGGCCATGACGTCACCGTCGTTGGCGAGCACGCTGACCGAGCCCCCTGCGGAGGTGGTCGAGTCCTTGATCGTCGCCGTCGTGGTGCCGCCGATCTCGTTTTCCGCCAGCGCGAGCGACAGGCCCACGCCCACGGCGCCAGTGCTGCCCACTGCGACCGAGGTGCTGATGGACACCAGCAACGAGGTGATCGACGAGCTGTCCACAGCCAGGACGTCCAGGTCTCCCGCCGCATCCACCGTGCTGTTCACGATCGACGCCTCGATCTCGTTCGTCGTCACGTTCTTCGCCCACCCGCCGGCGCCGGCGATCGACACGCCGACGCTGGTGCTGGCCGCCACGCTGATGCCGGCGGCCGCCGCAATGGCATTGATCTGGTTGTCCGCCAGGGCCGAGACGCTCACGTCGCCGCCGCTCGACGTGACCGCCGAATGGTCGATGGACGCACGGCTGGCGCCGTCGATGGTGTTCTGGGCCAGCGACACGGCCAGCGCGAGCGAGCCGGAAACCGAGCCGCTCGACGCCGACACGGCCACCGCGGCCGCGATCACGTTCGAATCGATCTCGGCCGTGTCGGTGACATGGACGCCGATGTTGCCCACCGCGTCGAGCGTGCTGTGGCCTTCGACCAGGGCCTGCGTGAAACCGCCAATGCTGTTGGCGGCCGAGGCCGCCGCGAAGCCGCCGGCCAGGGTGACCGTGCCGCTGCCCGCCGCCACGCTCGCCGCAACGGCGATCGTGTTGGCATGGATTTCGCTGCCGGCGTTGGCGCCGATCGACACGGCACCGCCGCTGTCGACGTCGGAGTTGTCGATGCCGGCCAGCGTTTCGCTGGTGATGGTGTTCTCGGTGACTGACACGGCGCCGGACAGCGCGAGGTTGACCGTGCCCGAGCCGACGGAGACGGACGCCGCAAGCGTTGCCAGCGTGGCGTCGATCGTGCTGGCGTTGTCGGCCAGCAGGGTGATCGGGCCGCCCGCGTGGACAAACTGCGCGTCGGGCAACTCGGCCGCATCGGCATTGACGATCAGCGCCTCCACCGTGCCGCCGATCGTGTTCTTCGCGATCGCCGCACCGAAAGCGCCACTGATCGCGACGGTGCCGCTGCTGGCGGTCACCGCCACGGCGGCGGCGAGGCCCAGCGCGTCGATGTTCTTGTCGGACGTTGCCGTCATGTCGAGCGCGCCGCCCGCATCCAGCGACGAATCCAGTACGTGCGCCTGGACGACGTTGTCGATTGTGTTGGTCGCGATGGACACCGCGGCGGCCAGGCTCAGGGAGACGGTCGAGCTGCCCGCAGTCACGCTCACCGAAGCAGTCGCGACGTTCGAATTGACGCTCGCCGAGTCCGTGGCGCTGATGGTGGCGCCGCCGTCCACGACGACCGTGGAGTCGCCGATGACACCGGCTTCGATCTTGTTCGCGATCGCACTGGTCGCGTTGGCACCCGCCCCGGCGCCCGTCAGAGAGACCTGGCCGCCGCCGACGCCCACGCCGACCGAGGCCGCAATGGCGGTTGCGGTAATCGAGCCGTCGGACGAGGCATCCAGGCCCAAGTTGCCGCCGGTGGACTCGACCGTCGAGCCGCCCTCGATCACCGCGCGGGTGGTGTTGGTGATGTCATTGTTCGAGTCGCTCACCGCCACAGTCAGCGAGCCGGATGCACCGCTGCCGCTGACGCCCACCGACGCGGCCACCGCGACCAGCGTCGCGCTGATCTCAGTCGAGTCGACAGCGTCCAGGGTCACGTCGCCGGCCGCCACGACATCGGCATTGCGGATGACGGAGAGGACCGAATTGTCGGTCTCGTTGTAAGACCGTGTTCCCGCGCCGCTCAAGGCAACGGCTGCACCGCTGCCGCTCGCTGCGCTGACACTGACGGACGCCGCCACAACGATGGCACTGATGGCCTTGTCGGAGGAGGCATCCATGTCGACCACGCCGGTCAGCGTGGCATCGACGTCGTCGACCAGCGCCTCGGTGGTCGCCTTGATCACGTTGTCGGAGGCGGACACGGTCACCGACCCCGCGACCGAGATGTTGCTGCCACTGGACGACGACACCGCGAGCGACGCCGAGACGGCGTTCGCGGTGATGTTGCCGCTGTCGGTCGCGCTGACGATGAGGTCCTTCGCGGCGACGATCTCGTCCTGGTCGACGACGCTTTCGCTGTCCGTCAGGAGCGCGCGGGTGGTCAGGTCGATGTCGTTGAGCGTGATCGCCACGTTCGCGCTGACGCCGACGGCGGCGCCGCTCTCCGAGGACGACACGGTCAGGCTTACACCAAAGGCGGTCGCATCGATCGAGGCCGAGTTGGAGGCGGTGATCTCGACGTCCTGGCCGGTCGCCGTGATGGTCGTGTCGTCAACTTGTGCAATGACCGAGGCGTCGACCTTGTTGATCGTGACGGCAGCGCCCAGGGCCACGCCGATCTTCGATCCCTCGCCGCTGCCGGCGTTGATCGCGACCGCCACCGACCCGGTGATGGCGTCGATGGTCGAGGCGTCCGACGCGTTGACCTTCACCGGGCCTGTCGCGACAACCTCGCTGGCGGACACGATGGCGCTGACGTCCGAAGTGATCTCGTTGCCCGACCCCGAGCCGGCACCCGCAAGCGCCAACGTGCCGCTGCCGGACGAGACGGAGCCCGACAGGCCGAAGGTGAAGGCATCGATGTCCGAGGTGGACTCGGCCTCGACCGTGAAGGCCGCGGACTGGACGTCGGCCTGGTCGATCCTGGCCGTCGTGGTCTTGGTGATGTGGTTCACCGCGATCGAAGCGCCGATGGCCACGGCACCCACGTTGCTGCTGTTGCCGCCGCTGGCCGTCGTGACGGCCACCGCGCCGGAGCCCGCATCGGCGTTGACGCGGCTGTTGTCCAGCGCGTTCACCGAGACGGCGCCGCCGGCGGCGTTCACCACCTGGATGCCCGAGGGGTTGGTGATGCTGGCTTCGGTGGTGGCGTGGATGTAGTTGCCCGACCCGGCGCCTGCGCCGGCCAGCGCCTGCGAGCTGTTCGAGAACGAGCCCGAGCCGGCGATCGTGAGCGTGTCGATCGAGGCGTTGTTGCTGGCGTCCATGTCGACGCTGGCGGCCGTGATCGGCGTGTCGG
>JANLWK010000336.1:0-12325 GCA_031364505.1 Candidatus Eiseniibacteriota bacterium
AGCGGTGCTCGGCCAGCGCCTCGCGGAGCTGGCTCAGCAGGCGGGTCGCCGTGGAATCGGTGCCGCTCTTCGCCACGGCCATGAAGGCCATCTCGTGGAACTGGGTGCCCTTGCCCGCGCGCACCGCGAGGTATTCGTGACACGGCACGAGCAGCGTGCCGGGCGCGCGATGGAATCCGTCGACCAGCCGGTCGCCCTGGGCGCGGTCGAGCCGCGTCGGGACCTGCGCTCGCGGGTCGTAGGCGAGCAGCGAGAACTGGAGCAGCCCCGCGGCTGTGGCGAGTGCGATGCGCCCGCGGTTCGTGCCGGCTTGCCGGCCCACGACGTCCCAGCCCCAGCCGAACAGGATCGCCGCCGCGGCCCCCGCCGGCATCAGCACGTTGTCGAACGTCGTTGGATACGCGCGCACGACCCAGGACGACGCGACGAGTCCGGCGACCGCCGCCCACGCCAGCGGATCGCGCCGCGGCGTCTCGCCCGCCGGCGCGACGGCGGCGTACGCACCGCCGAGGAGTGCCAGGGCGAACGGGGCTCCGAGGTCGCGCGTCCAGAACTTTGCCGCCAGCGCCGCGTCGGCCGTGGAGTGCGCCGCGAGTCCGAACACGTAGTAGCGGTACCACCCGCCGCTCGCCGCGTCGGCGACCAGGGTGCTGCCAGCGATCACCGCGGCCGCCGTGCACGCGAAGGCCAGTCCGCGGCGCCGCTCGAGGGCGAGCAGGACGATGGCGGCGGGAAGGATGGTGACGAGCGCCGTCTGCTTGGCGAGGAACGCCAGCCCCGCCAGCATCCCGGCGATCACGCCTTCCCGTAGCGGGTGCCGCCGCATGCGAAGCGTCACGAACGCGCCGAGCACGAGCGCCAGCGCCAGCGAATCCGCGCGCGCCACATCGAGCCAGGCGCCGGTGTGCCGGAAGGCGGCGATGAACAGCGCCGCCGCGAGCCACGGCGCTCGTCCGCCGCCGGTGTCGATGGCGACGAACCGCGCGATCAGCGCCGCCGCACCCAGGGTCGCGGCGAGCGACACGAGGCGCAGCGCGAGGAAGCCATCCCCGAGCAGTCGCGAACTCATCGCCCCGATCCAGTAGTAGAGCGGCGGATAATTGAACGGGACGTACTCGAGCGACGGGGCGACGTACGGCGGCTGCCCATCGAGCACGCGCCGCACCATCGCGAGACTGCCGCCCTCGATCCACTCCAGCTCGTAGGGATATCCGATGCGGAGCATGACCACGACGAGAAATGCCAGGCCGAAGAGAACGGCCAGGGCATCGAGTGCGAGGGGCAGCGTCGCGGCGCGCGATCCGGTGCGGCGGATCATCGTCGCGAACATCCTAACACACGCGATCGCTTGCATTTCGGCCCGATCCCGGTCGTGTGATATCTTCGCGCGCTTTCGACGGGGCGCAGCACGATGCATCCGCCGCGCCGCCGCATGCGCTTTGCCCCTACGGTCCCACTAGCCCCACTGGCTTGAACCCGGAATCCTCGAGTGTTCGAAAACCTCTCCCAGCGCATCCAGACCATCGCCCGCAACCTGACCGGTCAGGGACGGCTCACGCCCGACAACGTGCGCGAGAGCCTGCGCGACGTGCGGCGCGCCCTGCTCGAGGCCGACGTCCAGCTCGGCGTCGCGCGCGACTTCGTGGCGCGGGTCGAGCAGCGCGCGGTGGGCGAGGACGTGCTCCGGAGCCTGACGCCGGGCCAGCAGGTCGTCGGCATCGTGCACGACGAGCTGATCGGTCTGCTCGGGCGCACGCCCGTGACGCTCGCGGGGTCGCCCCATGTGCCGACGGTCGTGCTGCTCGTCGGCCTCCAGGGCTCGGGCAAGACGACGTTCGCGGGCAAGCTCGGGCGCTGGCTCGGCCTGAAGGGAAAGCGCGTGCTGCTCGCCAGCGCCGACGTATACCGGCCCGCGGCGATCGACCAGCTCGAGCGCCTCGCTGGGCCCGCGAAAGTCTCGTTCTGGCGCGCGGCCGACGGCACCGCCCCGGTCGACATCGCCGCCCAGGCGCTCGACGAGGCGCGCCGGCGCGGTTTCGACTTCCTGGTGTTCGACACCGCCGGACGGCTCCACATCGACGATGCGCTGATGACCGAGCTGGAACAGCTCAAGCAGCGGCTCGGCGCCCACCAGGTGATGCTGGTGATGGACGGCATGACCGGCCAGGAAGCCGTGCGCGTGGGCCAGGCGTTCGCCGAGCGGATCGGCGTCGATGGGCTCGTGCTCACGAAGATGGACGGCGACGCGCGCGGTGGCGCCGCCCTGTCGCTGCGCCAGGCCACCGGGCGTCCGATCGTGTTCCTCGGCGTCGGCGAGAAGCTCGACGGCCTCGAGGCGTTCGACCCCGAGCGGCTGGCCGGCCGGATCCTCGGCATGGGCGACGTCGTGGGTTTGGTCGAGCGCGCCCGCGAGGCGATCGATGTCGAGAGCGCCGCGAAACTCGCCCAGAAGCTGCGCAAGTCGGACTTCTCGCTCGAGGACTTCCTCGACCAGCTCCGCCAGTTGAAGAAGATGGGGCCGATGGAGGACCTGCTCAAGATGCTGCCCGGCGTCTCGTCCGCGATGCTCGACCAGGCGCGGCCCGACATGGGGCGGCTCAACAAGTACGAGGCGATCCTCCTGAGCATGACGCTGCGCGAGCGCCGCGTGCCGAAGATCATCGACGGCAGCCGCCGCCGCCGCATCGCGGCGGGCAGCGGGACGGTCGTCATGGAGGTGAACCAGCTGCTCCGGGATTACGATCAGGCGCGCACGCTGATGAAGCGCATGCGCCATGGCCCGCGCGGGCTCGCCGCGCTGCGCGGGTTCAAGCGATAGCGGCACTCGTTCCGGGGCCCCCGTTCCCTGTCGGCCCCGGGCAAACCGTCATTGGAGGAATGCATGTCCGTAGTGCTTCGTTTGATGCGAGCGGGCGCGAAGAAGCGACCCTTCTACCGCGTCGTCGCCGCCGATTCGCGCCGCCAGCGCGACGGCCGGTTTCTCGAAATCCTGGGTCACTACGACCCGATGCGTTCGCCGGCCGAGCTGGTGCTCGAGAAGGACCAGGTCCAGAAGTGGATCACCAAGGGTGCTCAGCCCTCGACGCAGGTCGCCTCGCTGCTGCGGCGGGCCGGCATGACGTGGGGCAACCCGTCCAAGCCGAAGAAGAAGGCCGCGGCCGCGACGTCGGCCAAGCCCGCGAAGAAGCGTGCCGCGCCGCGTAAGGCCTCGGCGCGGAACACCGCGCGCAAGCTCGCGCGCAAGAAGGCCGGCACGAAGCCGGCCGCGCCCCAGGCTTCCAAGCAGGCCGCCGCGGCGAAGTGAGTCGCGACGGCGTCCGGTCGATGCGCGCGCTGCGGGGGGCGCTCGCGCAGTGTTGGGCGCTCGCGCTCGCTGGCGTGCTCGCGGGTTGTACGCCGCGCGCCGGCACGGGGCCCGACGGGGCAGCGCGTTCCCAGGCGCTGATCGATTCGGGGAACGCGGCCTACCGCCAGGGTGACTACCGGCTCGCGGTCCGGCGGTACGCGGCCGCGACGGCGGTGCGGAAGGACGATCCGGCGGCGTACTATGGCATGGGGATGGCGCTGTCGAAGCTGGGCCGTGACGAGGAGGCCCGTGCGGCGTACACGCGCGCGCGGTCGCTCGCGCATAGCTCCACGCCCGCGGGTGGGGACGCGGCGCCCGTGCATCCATGAGTCTCGAACAGGAGCGGGCATGCACGATCTGAAATTCCTCCGGCAGAATCGCGAGCGCGTCGAGGCCGGCATCGCGCTCAAGGGCGTCGACCTCGACCTCCAGCGGTTCTACTCGATCGAGGAGCGCAGGCTCGCCGTGCTGCACGAATCCGAGCAGCTCAAGGCGCGCCGCAACGCCGCGAGCGAGGAGATCGCCCGCAAGAAGAAGTCGGGCGAGCCCGCCGAGGCCGACATCCTCGCCATGCGTGAGGTCGGCGATCGCGTGAAGGCGCTCGACGCGGAGCTACGCCAGCTCGAGGAGGAGAGCGAGAGCCTCGCCGCCTGGATCCCGAACCTGCCGCACGTGTCGGTACCGCCCGGAAGCGACGCGTCGCAGAACCAGATCGTGCGCACGTGGGGCGAGCCGCCGCGGTTCGACTTCGAGCCGAAGCCGCACTGGGACCTCGCCACCCAGCTCGGTCTCGTCGACTTCGAGCGCGGCACGAAGATCGCCGGCGCCGGCTTCCTGCTGTTCACGGGACGCGGGGCGCGGCTCGAGCGGGCGCTGATCAACTTCATGATCGACCTGCACGTCGACCGGCACGGCTACACCGAGGTCTGGCCGCCGCACCTGATCCGGCGCGCGTCGCTGTTCGGCACCGGCCAGTTGCCGAAGCTCGAAGGCGACATGTACCTGATCGGTGAGGACGACCTGTTCCTCAACCCGACCGCCGAGGTGCCCGTCACGAACATGCACCGCGACGAGGTACTCGAGCCCGGCGTCGTGCCCCGCGCGCTGACCGCCTACTGCGCCTCCTACCGGCGCGAAGCCGGGGCCGCGGGCAAGGACACGCGCGGCATGGTGCGCGTGCACCAGTTCGACAAGGTGGAGCTCGTGCGCATCGTGGCGCCCGAGACGAGCTACGACGTGCACGAGGCGCTGGCGCGCGACGTGTCCGACGTGTTCGAGGCGCTCGAGCTGCCCTACCGCGTCGCGCTGCTGTGCAGCGGTGACCTGAGCTTCGCGGCGGCCAAGTGCTACGACTTCGACGTGTGGTCGCCGGGCACCAACACGTGGCTCGAGTGCTCCTCGTGCTCGAATTTCGAGGACTTCCAGGCCCGCCGCATGAACATGCGCTTCCGCCGCGAGGCGGGCGCCAAGGTCGAGTTCCCCCATACGCTCAACGCCTCCGGCGTGGCGCTGCCACGGACGTACGCCACGCTGCTCGAGAACCACCAGACGGCCGATGGCGGCGTGCGCATTCCGAAAGCGCTCCGGCCGTACCTGGGCGGGCTCGAGGCGCTGACGCCCGAGGCTTGAGGCGCGCCGTGCGGCTCACCCCCGGTTCGCGGATGACGCTGTCGCAGGTGATGAGGCTCGGCCTGTTCCTCGGCGGCAGCGTGCTCGCGATCACCGTGTTCCTGCTCGCGCACTACGCCATCTCGCGCATGTCGCGCGAGATCAGCACCACGTCGCGCATGCTGGCGCAATTCTGCGCGCAGGCGTCGTTCCCCGCGACACACGACACCGAACTCCGCATCCTGGTGAGCCGGATCATCCAGAACATCGACTTCCCCATCGTCATCACGGACGCCGCGGGCGTTCCGCGCGCGTGGAAGGGGATCGGGCTCGATCCGGCGCTCGTGCCCGACGAGTCGCTCGACAGCCTGGCCGCCGGCCAGCCGGTGGCGCCGGCGATCGCCGAACGCGTCGCGTTCGTGCGCCGCGCCGTTCCGCTGCTCGATGCGCGCAACGCTCCCGTCCCGATGACGCGCCTGGCGATTCCCGACACCATGGGCTGGGTGCACTACGGCGCCCCGCGCGTGCTCGATACGCTGCGCTGGACGCCCTACGTGTCGCTGGGCGGCACCCTGCTGCTGCTCGGGCTCGGATTCTGGGGCCTCGCGATCCTCCGGCAGTCCGAGAAGCGGTCGATCTGGGTCGGGATGGCCAAGGAGACCGCCCACCAGCTCGGGACCCCGTTGTCCTCGCTGATGGGCTGGAACGATGCGCTGCGCGCCCAGCTCGCCGAGGGCCCGTCCGCCGGCGGGCACGCCGAGCTGGCCGAGGCGGTGACCGAGATGGAACGCGACATCGAGCGGCTGCGCCGCGTGTCCGACCGGTTCAGCAACGTCGGCTCGGTGGCCCGCCTCACGCGCCAGGACCCGGCCGCCGCCGTGCGCGAGGTCGTCGGCTACATGCGCAGGCGGCTACCGCGCGCCGGCCGTCCCGTGGAGCTGCGCGAGCGCCTGCAGCCGGTGCCGCCGGTCGATCTCAACTCCGAGCTGATCCAGTGGGCGATCGAGAACCTGATCTCGAACGCGCTCTCGGCGCTCGACAAGGATCCGGGCTGGATCGAGGTCGCGATGCGGCCCGTGGCGGACGGGCGCGAGGTCGAGATCGTGGTGTCGGACAACGGCCGCGGCATGTCGCCGGGCGAGCGGCGCAAGGCGTTCGAGCCCGGCTACACGACCCGCCGCCGCGGCTGGGGGCTCGGGCTCCCGCTGGCGCGACGCGTCGTCGAGGAGTCCCACGGGGGCCGGATCTGGATTCGCGACAGCGCGCCCGGCAAGGGTACGGCGGTGGCGATACGGCTGCCGGCCGCCGGATGAGGACCCATTTCGAGTCCTTCGGGGTATCATGCGGGCACTCCCCGGTATCCCGCCGCCCGCGGGGGCCAAGTCCCGCGCGGCTCCCCCTCACCGAGCACTCGACATGAACGCACCCGAGCCTCGCCGCGTCCTGTGGGCGGACGACGAGATCGATCTGCTGCGCCCCCACATCCGCTTCCTCGAGCAGAAGGGCTACGAGGTCACGCCCGTCCCGAGCGGTGAGGACGCGCTCGCGGCCCTCGAGCAGCGGCGCTTCGACGTGGTGCTGCTCGACGAGATGATGCCGGGCCTCGGCGGGCTCGCGACCCTGGACGAGATCAAGACGCGGCACGTGAGCGTGCCCGTCGTGCTCGTCACGCGCAGCGAGGAAGAGTCGCTGATGAACGACGCGATCGGGCGCCACATCTCGGACTACCTGATCAAGCCGGTGAACCCGTCCCAGGTGTTCCTCGCCTGCAAGCGCGTGCTCGACTCGCCGCGCCTCCAGGACCAGCAGCGCGTGCAGGACTACGTCACGGAGAGCGCGCGCTGGCGCCAACTCGATCTCGCGGCCCTGACCCCGGCCGACTGGATGCAGCTCGCGATCGGCGTCGCCCAGTGGGACGTACGGCTCGAGGGCGCGGGCGACGAGGGGCTGCGCCAGGCCCACGCGGATCTCCACCGCGGGCTGAACCTCGAGTTCGCCCGCTTCGTCGAGAAAGCGTACTCGGGATGGGTGCACGGCGGCGAGGACCGGCCGCTGCTGTCCACCGATGTCGTCGCGCACGCCGTGGCGCCCCATCTGCGCGAGGGGCGGCGGGTGGTGATGATCGTCGTCGACTGCATGCGTCTCGACCAGTGGATGGTGCTCGAGCCGCTGCTCGAGGACGCGTTCGACATCCAGCGCGAGCATCTGATGTCGATCCTGCCCACGGCGACGCCGTACTCGCGGAACGCCATCTTCAGCGGTCTCCTGCCGGCCGAGATCCACGACCAGCAAAAGGACATGTGGCAGGAGGGCGCCGCGAACGAGCGGACGAAGAACCGCTTCGAGCGCCAGCTGCTCGATCTGCAGCTCAAGCGCCTCGGGCTCGCCGGCGACTGGTCGCCGAAGTACGCCAAGGTGTACGACGCGGACGAGGCCCACCAGATCAAGCGGCAGATCGGCTCGTTCTCGAAGGTGCCGCTCGTCGGACTGGTGTTCAACTTCATCGACATCGTCGCCCACGGGCGCTCCGAGAGCGAGATCCTGAAGGAGCTGGCGCCGGACGAGGCGGCCTTCCGCGCGGTGATGAAGGCGTGGTTCGAGCACAGCGCGCTGCACGACATCCTGCGGGCGCTGGCCGCGCAGGATGTGGTCGTCGTGATCACGTCCGACCACGGCGCCGTGCTCGCGCGCCGCGCGGCACTCGTGTACGGCGACCGCGACACCTCGACGAACCTGCGCTACAAGTACGGCCTCAACCTCAACACCGACTCGAAGCAGGCGGTGATCCTGCGGCACCCGCGTGAGTACATGCTGCCGGACGATGGCATCAACAAGAACTACCTGCTCGCGCGCGAGGACTTCTACTTCGTCTACCCGACGCGCTTTCACGAGTTCGAGCGGCTGTATCGCGGATCGTTCCAGCACGGGGGCATCTCGCTCGAGGAGATGGTGCTGCCGCTCGTGACGCTCAAGCCCCGTCGCGCGTGATCCCCGATCCGCCCGCGGCGACGACTCGCCGCACCTCGTCCTTCGGCGCCACCGAGTCGCTCGGCGAATCGCTCGCCCCGGCGCTCGCGGCCGGCGACGTCGTCGCGCTGTCGGGCCCGCTCGGCGCGGGCAAGACGCGGCTCGCCGCGGGGATCGCGCGCGGGCTCCGGGTGGCCTCGCGCGTGCGCAGCCCGTCGTTCACGCTGGTGAACGAGTACGCGGGCCGGCTGCCGCTGTTCCACCTGGATCTCTACCGGCTCGAGGAGGCGGCCGTCGACGGTCTCGGGCTCGAGGAGATGGTCGCGCGCGGCGTGCTGGTCGTCGAGTGGGCCGAGCGCCTGCCGTCCGTCTGGCACGAGGAGGCGCTCGAGATCCGCATCGGTATCGATCCCGCGGGCGGGCGCACGTTCGACGCCGATGCGGCGGCGGGCCGCGGACTCGCCCTGCTCGAGGCGTGGCGCGGACTGCCCGAGCCCGGAGCGCTGGCGTGACGGGGCTCGCGATCGAGACGGCGACCGGCCACGTCGAGGTGCTCGTGTGCGGGCCCGATGCGGCCGTGCTCGCGCACCGCGCCGAGGACGTGGAGCACGGTCACGCGCGGCGGCTCACCGCCCTCGTCGGCGAGGCGCTCGCCGAGGCGCGGGTGCGGCCCGCCGCCCTCGACTGGATCGCCGCCGACCTCGGGCCCGGCTCGTTCACCGGCGTGCGCGTTGGCCTCGCGACGGCACGGGCGCTGGCGCTCGTGGCCGGTGCTCAGTGCCGCGGCGCCACCTCGCTCGCCGCCCTGGCGGCCGGCGCGGGCGCACGGCGCGCCCTCGTCGTGCCGCTCGTCCCCGCCGGCCGCCGCGACGTGTACGCGGGCTGGTTCCGCGCCGACACTCGTGGCCAGGTGTCGCTGCTCGCCGCGGCCGAGGTCGGCGACGCGGCGCGCGTGATCGAGCGCACGCGCGAGGCGCTGGCGCTGCTGCGCGCGGACGTCCGGTTCATCGGCCCGGGCGTGCCGCGCGAGCGCGAGGCCCTCGAGGCGGCGTTCCCGGGCTCCACCTCGCCGGACTTTCGGCACGGGGGTCTGTCGGCGCTCGACCTCGCGCGCGCGGCGTGCGACACGCGCGGGCCCGCCGCCGGGCTGCCCGCCCCGGGCGGGCGGCTCGAGCCGCTCTACGTGCGGCCGGCGCAGGCCGAGGAGCGCGTGCGGCACCGCGTCGCCGCCCAGACGCCGACGACCGTGCGGCCGTTCCTCGCCGACGACATCCCCGCCGTCGTCGAGATCGAGAAGCAGGTGTTCGGCGACCCCTGGCCCGCCTCGTTCTTCGCCGAGGAGCTGGCCGCGGCGTTCGCGTACGCGCGCATCGCCGACCGCGGGGGCGCCCTCGCGGGCTATTCCGTGGCCTGGCTGGGCGTCGGCACCGGCCACCTGGGCAACCTGGCCGTCGTTCCGGGCGCGCGCCGGCGCGGTGTCGCGGGTGTTCTGATCGACGATCTGCTGCGCGAGTGCCGCGAGCGCGGCATCGAGACCCTCACGCTCGAGGTGCGCGTGTCCAACGCGGGGGCGCAGGGGCTGTACCGCCGGCACGGGTTCAAGTTGGCCGGCCTCCGTCGCCGGTATTATCGTGACACGCACGAGGACGCGCTCGTCATGCAGTGGCGTCCCTAAGGAGGAACGACGTGTCCTGGCTCAAGCGTGAGCGCGCGGGCATCAAGACCGATCGCAAGGAGTCCCGCCCCGACATTCCGGAGGGGTTGTGGACCAAGTGCGATGGGTGCGGCGAGGCGCTGTTCCAGACCGTGCTCGAGGAGCACCTGTGGACGTGCCCGAACTGCGGCCATCACTTCCGCGTCCCGGCCCGCGACTACCTCGGCTACCTCGTCGATCCGGACTCGTTCACGGAGCGCCACGCGGATCTCGAGGCGGCCGACCCGCTGGAGTTCCGTGACGCGAAGATGCCCTACCCCGAGCGCCTGAGCACGGCGCAGCGCGAGACCGGCATGAAGGACGCCGCGATCACGGGCATCGCCACCGTCAAGGACAAGCCCGTGAGCGTCACGCTGATGGACTTCTTCTTCATGGGCGGCAGCATGGGCTCGGTCGTCGGCGAGAAGGTGGCGCGCTCGATCGAGACGGGCATCGAGGAGCGGCGCGGCGTGGTTGTCGTGTCGGCGACCGGCGGCGCCCGTATGCAGGAGGGCATCCTGTCGCTGATGCAGATGGCGAAGACGTCGGCCTTGCTCGCGCGGCTCCAGGATGCCCAGCTCCCGTTCATCTCGATTCTCACCGATCCGTCGACCGCCGGCGTGCTGGCGAGCTACGCGTCGCTCGGCGACGTCATCGTGGCCGAGCCCGGGGCGCTCGTCGGCTTCGCGGGCGCGCGCGTGATCCGCCAGACCATCGGCGAGGATCTGCCACCCGGCTTCCAGCGGGCGGAATTCGTGCTCGAGAAGGGCTTCGTGGACCTGATCGTTCATCGCAAGCAGATGCGGGACGAAGTCGGACGGCTCCTCGAATATTTCTGGCGCTCGACGCGCGGATTCGCTTCGGCCGGCGGCACGTCGCCGCATGCCGCCGCGGCCTCGCTCGCCGGCGCGCCCACGGCCGGGCCGGCTGCCTGACGGGGTGAACGTGGGGCTCCAGAGCGCGATCGAGGCCCTGTACGGGCTCGAGCGCCGCCGCAGCGACTTCCGCGTCGAGGACGTCGCCCGCCTCCTCGACGACCTGGGCCGGCCGCAGGACCGCTTCGCCGCCGTGCACGTCGCCGGGACCAACGGCAAGGGCTCGGTGTGCGCGCTGGTCGAACGCGTGCTGCGCGAAGCCGGCGTGCGCACGGGCCTGTTCACGTCGCCGCACCTGGTCGACTTCCGCGAGCGCATCCGGATCGGCGGCCGGTGGCCGGGCGAATCCGAGCTGGAACAGCGGCTCGCGGCGATCCAGTCGCTCGAGGCCGCGAGAGGCCGCACGTTCTTCGAGATCACGACGGCGCTCGGCTTCGACGCGTTCGCGCGTGGCGGCGTCGAGTGGGCCGTGGTCGAGGTCGGGCTCGGCGGGCGTCTCGACGCGACGAACGTGCTGAGCCCGAAGGTGACCGCGATCACGTCGGTCGGTCTCGATCACACCGAGATGCTCGGCGAAACGCTCGATCTCGTGGCGCGCGAGAAGGCGGGGATCACGAAGCCCGGCGTTCCGCTCGTCGCGGGAGCCCTACCGCCGACGGCGGAGGCGGCCGCGCGCGCGGTCGCGGCCGGCGCCGGGGCGCCGTGGATCGCCGCGGCGGACCGCGCGCGTGTGCTGGACGTTCGCACGCACGCGTGGGGCTCGGAGTGCGTCGTGGACGTCGACCCGTGGGGAACGCTTCAGCTGTCGCTGCCGCTGCGCGGCGCCCACCAGGTCTCGAACCTGGTCGTGGCGCTGGCCGTGCTGTCGGCGCTGGCAGAGGCGCGCGTCGCGCTGCCGGGCGAAGCCGTGCGACGCGGGATCGCCGCGGCGCGCTGGCCCGGCCGCCTCGAGCCGTGTCCGTCGGAGCCGCGGCTGTGGTGGGACGGCGCGCACAATCCCGAAGGCATCGCCCGGCTCGCCGCCACGTGGTATCGCGGGCTGCGGCTGCCGCCGCCCGACGCGATCGTGTTCGCGACGTCGCACGACAAAGACGCCTTGGCGATGCTCGGGTCGCTGCGGGCGCTCGCGCCCGACGCGCGGCTGTTCGTGACGCGCACGCGCAACGCGCGAGCCCAGTCCGTGGAGGAGCTCGGCGCCCGGGCGCGCTCGCTCGGCTGGGAGCCCATCGAGCGGGACGGCACGGGGGCCGCCCTGCGCGAGGCGCTCGCATCCGTCGCGGGACACGTGCTGCTCGCGGGGTCGCTGTTCGCCGTCGGCGAGGCGATGCGCGAGATGGGCGGTGCGCCGGGGGAGACGGTGTGACGCCGATCCGGCTTCGCGTCGCCTCGCTCGCAACATTCGCGATGCCGTTCGCGCTGCTCGGCCTGCTCACCGCCGGCGCCGCTGGCGCCCAGGGCGTGAAAGGAACACCAAGCTCCCAAGGCCCCCCGGCTCCGGCCGCGGATTCGCCATTGCGCATCTCCGCCGATCACATGTCGGGCACGCACGACGAGCTCGGCGACGTCGTGCTGCTCGAGGGCAGCGTGCGCATCATGCGCGCGGGCACCGTGATCACCTCGCGCACCGGCACCTACCACCGCGCGACCGGAATGCTCTTCCTACAGGGTGGCGTCACCATCGTCGACAGCGCGAGCACGATCACCTGCGACGACGCGTCGTACTCCGAGAACGACGACATCGTGCGGCTGAACGGGCACGTGCGCGCACGCGACCGCCAGGGGACGCTCGAGTCGCCGGCGGCGATCTACGACCGCCAGGCCGGGCGCGCCGACCTG
>JANLWK010000355.1:0-2788 GCA_031364505.1 Candidatus Eiseniibacteriota bacterium
TCATCAACGGCTACCAGACGTTCAACCTGTCGGGGAAGGTGTACTTCGTCGTTCGTTCCCAGGACGGTGACGGGGCCACCGACGACCGGTTCACGAACGCGCGTGCGGCGCAGGCGCTGGCCGACGACGTGGACAGCGGGCTGGACACGGATCCCAACCATGTGGCGCTCCGCTCACGCGTGCTGACCTTCTTCGTCAACCGCACGGCATTCTTCAATTTCGACGACTTCTCGTTCTTCCCGAAGCCGACGGAGTTCAACGGCGGTATCGTGGCGTCATCGCCCGATCGCAAGCTGCGGCTGAGCCTCCGTGCGACCGATCCCGACCCGTACGATTTCGCGACGCGACCGACCGGCGGCGGCGGCGGGCCGTCGACGGCGACCATCCTGCGCACCCACGTGACCGTGCACGGCACCTACACGTCGGGCGGCGTGACGCGGGACACCAGCTACACGGCGCCGATCAACTTCCTCAGCTCGTACACCATCGACCTGCCGGTCGACGCCCCCTACATCACCGGCACCGATCTCACGCTCGACATCCAGCTCTGCGACTGCGCCAACTGTGAGGCGAGCCCGGGGACCGGACGATGCACCACGACCACGATCCCCGTGACCGTTGCGCCGATCCCGCCGCTCGTCGGCGCCGCCGGCAACCCCTCCACTCACCCGACCGGGTCGAGCGTTCGAGGCGACTCGAACGGGAGTGATTCGCGATGAAGTCGATGGATTCCAAATTCCGCGTCCTGCTCGCACTGACCGCGATCGCCCTCGGGGTCGCCGCCGTGGCCGGCTGCACGAAGAAGCTGTCGTTGCTGCCGGTCCAGACGTTCCGCCCCACGGTCACGCTGACGTCCGCACCCATCGACACCAACGTGGTCTGCCAACCCGATCCGCAGCGGAGCTGCTATTCGCTCACCCTGAACTGGATCGGCTACGACCCGGACGGCCGGGTCGACCACTACATCTATGCCGTCGATCCCCCGGAGGCGGGCCCCGGGGAAGGGGACACGCTGTGGATCACGACGACGGACAGCGAAAAGCGCCTCGTCTTCGAGGCGCCCCGTCCGTCCCCCGGCGCCGACTCGCTCGGCATCCTGCGGGGCTTCCACACGTTCGTCGTCGCCGCGGTCGACAACGACGGCCTGATCGGCCCGCGCGCCGACCGGACGTTCTTCTCGTTCACGATCGCGCCGACGGTCACGATCCAGTCCCCGCGCGGGGATCCGGCCGGCAACCCGATCCAGCTCGCGCCCGCGATCCGCATCAACTGGTCCGGCACCGATGTCGACGGCGTGTTCAACTCGAAGCCCGTGCGCTACAAGTACATCCTGCTCGGGCCCAACAATAATTTCCCGGGTGGCATCGAGGCGCTCAAGAAGCCGCTCCAGACCGGCTTGCTCCTGCGCCGCGTCTTCGCGCCCAACTTCGACGGCTGGAACGACGTCAGCGGTGACACGACGTTCGTGCGCTTCACGAATCTCGTGCCCGGCGCCGAGTACCTGTTTGCCGTCGTCGCGTTCGACGAGGCCGGCGCCTACTCGCCCAACTTCAACCTGGGCGGCAACGTGCTGGTCTTCAAGATCGGTTTTGCGTCGGTCTTCGGCCCCAAGATCACGATGTTCAACGACTTCTTCTTCTACGCCTACACCGGCGCGAGCTACATCGTGAGCCCGCTGACCGAGGTCCGGCTCGAGGTGCCCGCGTTCCAGCGGATCACGTTCCGCTGGTTCGCGGACCCGCCCGACGGCGCCGACATCCGCGCCTATCGCTGGATGCTCGACGGCGACGTGCCCGACGAGCATCCGCGTATCAACGAGGCGACGGACACACAGTACTGGAGCACGCCGAGCGCCAACGTGACGTCGGCGACGGTCGGGCCGTTCACGGGTGGCAATCACTTCTTCTTCATCGAGGCCGAGGACAACACGGGACTCAAGAGCCTCGGCACGATCCACTTCACCGTGGTCGCGCCGACGTTCGAGAGGCCGCTGCTCATCGTCAAGGACACGCGGCTCAGGCCCGACGGCTTCCGCTCGGACGGGACGCTCGCGCCACTGCAGGGCAGCTGGCCCAACCAGGCCGAGCTCGACACGTTCCTGTTCGCCCGCGGCGGATACCCGTGGAAGAAGTACCCGGACGGAACGACCAGCCCCGTCGGCGTGCTCAAGGGGTACACGTACGACACGCTCGGCACGCGCATCGGCATCGTCGACCTGAACGTGCCGCTGCTGACGCTGAGCAAGTACCGGCACGTCGTGTGGATCACGGATCTCGAGAGCGCCGTGTTCGCGAATCCCGGCGCGAACGGGGCCGATCCTCAGACGGCGTTGCGCTACATGGCGAGCCCCGGCCGGTTGAACACGCTGGCCGCCTACGTTCGCCAGGGCGGCGAGGTCTGGGCGCTCGGCGGCGGCATCGGGTATGCCACCAACACCGCCTACAACGACGTGGCCAACGATCCGCCCGGCGGCGGCTACACGTTGTTCTCGATCGATAGTCCCCGCCGCGAGTATGGCCCGGGCCGCTTCATGTTCGACGCCGCCCGGTGGCAGGGCCAGTTCATGAACGCGCGCGCGTCGAGCGGAATCATCGCCCGGCAGCTCGGCCGGTTCGTGAACAACCCCGGCGTGTATGCGTCGCTGCCCACCGCCATGGAGTTCCGGACCCAGGCCACGGACCCGGTTCCGCCGCTGCGGAACACCAGCTCGTTCTACCAGTTCACCTTCAACTCCGAGTACATCCACGACAAGGAGAACCGGATCGTCGAGTCCGTGATCGGAGATCCG
>JANLWK010000319.1:0-10172 GCA_031364505.1 Candidatus Eiseniibacteriota bacterium
GGTCGCCCTCTACGCCGCCTACGCGAAGCGGCCCGGGCTCGTGCGGTACGCCGCCGTCGTCGTGGCGTTCGCGCTCGGGCTGATGGCGAAGCCGATGCTCGTGACGCTGCCGTTCGTGCTGCTGCTGCTCGACGTCTGGCCGCTGCGGCGGCCGGGCATCGGCGCGCCTGCGCGCCGGTCCGACGTCGCGCCCGCGCGCGGCGGCGAGCGCGGTGCCACGGCACCCCTGCCGTGGCTGGACAAGCTGCCGCTTGTCGCACTCGTCGTCGCGTCCTCGGCGCTGACGCTGGCGGCCCAGTCGAAGGGCGGCGTCGTGCGCTCGCTCGAGGACCTGTCGCCGGCGATGCGCGTCGCGAACGCGCTCGTGAGCTTCGTCCGCTACGCCGGGAAGCTGCTCGTCCCGGTGCAGCAGGCGTTCTATTACCCGTACCCGCGCGAGCTTCCCGTCGCCGCGGCGGCGGGCGCCGCGGTCGTGCTGGCGCTCATCACCTGGCTCGTCGTGCGCGGGCGCGCGCGGCGGCCGTGGGCGTTCGTCGGATGGTTCTGGTACCTCGGCATGCTCGTGCCGGTGATCGGACTCATCCAGGTCGCCACCCAGTCGATCGCCGATCGTTACAGCTACCTGCCCTCGATCGGCTTCTTCATCGTCGTCGCGTGGGGCGTGGCGGAATGGGTCGAGCGCCGCCCCGCGTGGCGCGCCGGCGTCGCCACGGTCGCTGTCGTGGCGCTGGCGGCGTGCGCGTTCAAGGCGTGGGCGCAGACCGCGTACTGGCGCGACGGCATCACGCTGTTCACGCGCGACACGCAGGTGATCCGCGACAACCCGCTCGGCTACCGCAACCTCGGCGTGGCGCTCAGCGACTCGGGGCGCGCGGCCGAAGCCGTGACGGCGTTCACCCACGCGCTCGCCCGCTACCCGAAGGACCCGGTGACGCTCTACGACATCGGCAGCGCGCTCGAGAAGTCCGGCCGGTTCGAGGAGGCCGAAGCGCGCTATCGCGAATCGCTGAGTGCCAAGCCGGATCAGCCCGACGCGCTCTACAACCTCGCGAACGTGCTCAACCGCCGGGGGCGCGCCGACGAGGCGATCGAGACGTTCCGCACGGCGATCCGGCTGCGCCCGGCGTTCGCCGCGGCGCACAACAACCTGGGCAACGCGCTCGGCCGGCGCGGCCGCGCCGACGAGTCGATCGCCGAATATCGCGAGGCGCTCAGGCTGGATCCGAACTATGTCGAGGCGTACAACAACCTGGGCACGACGCTGCGCTCGGCGGGCCGGCTCGACGAGGCCGAGCAGCAGTTCCAGCGCGCCCTCACCCTGCAGCCCGGCTTCGCCGCCGCCGAGTTCAACCTCGGCATCATCGCCCTCCAGCGCGGCGACACGGCCCAATCCCGCCGCCGGTTCGACCGCGCGGTGACGCTGGATCCGGCGCTGGCGGCGAATCTGAACGCCATCCGACGCTGACGCGCGGCGCCAGCGGGAATCCCCGCCGCCGATCTCGCGGCACCCTGCCGCTCCCCGAATCACCTCGGGCGCAACGGATTCCGGGCGATCGCGGCCCCCCATTCGAACCCCGCGGGCTCGGAACTCCAACTCGGGCGCGGTGACGGTGTATCCCATTGAATCGGGACAATTCTCCGCCCCTCGCCAAGAGTCGCGAGAATATTGATGAATTGTAAATAGACGGCGCCTAGACTCATGGGACGGCGTGCTCGCCTCCCCGGCGGCGCCCATCCCATCCCCCTCGGAGCTCACGCGCCATGGCCCCTCGGCCCCGGTTCACCCGAATGCTTCCCGCCGCGTGGGCCGCGTGCCTGGCCGCCGCGACCCTGGCCACCGCGGCGCGTGCCACGACGATGGCCCACCTCGACACGCGCTCGCTGACGCTTCAGTCGAGCGACATCGTGATCGGCAAGGTCGAGCGCGTCCGCTCGTACTGGACGCCCGATCACGCCCGCATCCTGACCGACGTGTCCGTCGCGGTGAGCCAGTCGTTCCTCGGCGCGGGACCGGGATCGCTGACACTCACCCAGTACGGCGGCACGGTCGGCAACGTGCGCGTGAGCGTGCCGGGCTGCCCGGTGTTCAAGCCCGGCGAAGAAGCGCTGCTGTTCGTCTGGCGCGACCCACAAGGCCATGCGCAGGTGAACGGGCTCGCGCAGGGCAAGTTCGACATCTCGCGGGATCGCGCAACCGGCGAGATGTTCGTCCAGCGGAAGACACCGGGCTTCGAGGTGAGCGACGTGAAGGCGCTCGGGCGCGTACCACCTGGCCAGGCCGCTGCCCCGCTCCCGCTTCAATCCCTGGTGCGTGAGATCCATCGCGCGCTGAACTCCGCGGAACGGTGAGCCGCATGTCCCGCCCCGCCGCCCCTCTCGCCGTATGCATCGCGCTCGCACTCGCGAGCTCACTGACCGCGCCGGGGGCCATCGCGCGGGCCGCCGGTGCGCCGGCCCCGCAGGCCCAGCCGCCGGGCACGGTCGGCCGTTACGATCCCGAGACGGGCGAGATCACGTGGGCGCCACGCGTCACCCCGCGGCCGAGTTTCTCGCGGCGCGGAACGGGCACCACCGCCCTCGGCGACACATTCGTGATCGTTAACCATTCGTGGGACGCACGCAGCGGCGGCTGCCAGGCCAGCGGCTGGACGGTGGAGGATCGCGTCAACAAGCTCTTCGGCCATGTCTCGAGCCGGCACGTCACCAACACCTCGCCCATGTTCATGGGCACCCAGGCGTTCTGGTTCGGCGCGGACGTCACGTCGGCGCCGGATGAAGTCCGCAACTGGTACTACCTCGAGGGCCACGGCCAGAACTGGAGCCAGCGACTGACGTCGGCTCCGGTCTCGCTGGCCGCGCACGCCGGCATGACGCTGGATTTCGACGCGACGGTGGACATCGCCCAGGCCGCCAACGTGACGTCGTATACGAAGACGACGTCGGGGGGGACCAAGCTGTTCGGTGTGCAGGCGCAGCTCACGGACAGCACGTGGGCGTTCCTCGAGACGTTCATCACGCCCCGCTTCGGCACGGGCTTCACGGACACGGCGCGCGCGGTGCGAGGTTCCGGGGCGTTCCACGGCCAGGTCCGCTTCACGGCCGACGGCAATCCGACGCTCGGTCTCGCCGAACCGACGCGCCTCCGCTTCATCATGAACACGACCGCCACGTTCACGCAGGAGGACGGCCAGGCCCCGATCCCGTCCAACCCCGAGCGCGGCGGCGGCGTCGTGCTGGACAACGTGGTGCTCGCGGATCTCGACAGCACGTTCGAAACGCTCGACTTCGAGGACGGCGGCACCGGGGCGTGGACCCCGTCCGCCCAGAACGGCATCGTCCGGCCGAATCCGTCGATCCTGAACGTCCAGCGCGAGAACGCGCCCTCGACGGTACCGTCGCTCCGGAGCGATCTGTTCCCCGAGTCGCCGGGCTGCTTGTGGACCTTCGTGGGCGCCGGGGACACGATCCCGAACGGCGCCATGTCCAGGCTCACGTCACCGTGGGTGCACGTCTTCGGGGGCGGGACAGCATTCAACGTCGACTTCGACGCCCGCTTCGGTCTCATGGGTGAATTCAATCGCTTCATCGTTCGCGGCAAGCGCGCCGGAGACACGCACCCCCGGCTCGTCGCCCTCGAGCCGTTCATTTACTTCGGCGCGACCGGCTACGACGATTCGTATTCACAGTTCTTCCAGCAGATCGAGCCCTACCCGGGCTCGTTCACGCAACAGACGCCGCTGCTCGGCACGCCCGTCGACTCGGTCCAGCTCGTCATCGAGTTCTCGGATCAGCCCGAGCGCATGCCGCCGTTCGGCCTGTTGCCGGGCCACGGGCCGACCCAGCTTCCCTACTTCTCGCGCGTCTCCTTCACCCAGACGGGCGTCGACCCCGATGGCGACGGCGTGGCGACCGACACGTGTTCCGCGGACGCGACCGGCCGCGACGCCGACGCCAACGGATGCCCCGACTCCTCCGCGACGCTGCGCCACGTCGAGAGCTGGGCGCGCGCGGACGGACCCATTCACTGGGCGATGTCCGAGCGCGGGCTCCCCGCGATCACCGATGGCAGCGACACGACGGCCGTTCGCGACGGCTTCGCGGCCTGGGCCAACGTCACCGGCTCGGCGCTCGCGCTGGTCGAGGATCCGGCGACCCCGCAAACCCACGCCATGCCGCTGGACGGCGTGAACCTCGTGACCTTCGAGGACAGCTTCGCCTTCCCGCCGAACGTGCTGGCGATCACGCCGACCACCTCGTTCACGCGGAACACGAGCTTCTTCGATGTCGGCGTGCTGCCCGGCCAGATCGTCGATGCCGACGTGATCTTCAACCCGAACAGCAGTTTCCGCACGGCCACCTCGCCGTCCGGCGCATTCGACATCCAGAGTGTCGCCACGCACGAGATCGGCCACCTGCTGGGCCTGAGCCACTCGACGGTGCTCCGGTCCACGATGTTCCCCGTGCTCCAGCCCGGCGAAGCCGCGGCATCGCTCGAGCCTGACGACGAGGCGGCACTCGTCGCGGCCTACCCGCCGCCCGTCGCGGATCCCGGGTTCGGCGCCGTCGGCGGCCACGTGCTCTCCGTGCGCGAGAACCACGTCACCACCGACCCCGTGCCGGGTGCCGCGGTGTTCGCGGTGCGGCTCGACGGGCTCGGCGCCCCGGTCGACACCGCCGCCTCGGACTACACCGACGAGGCCGGGACGTTCGGATTGTTCCATCTCCCGCCGGGGAACTACGCCGTTCGCATCCTCCCGCTCGACGGCACGATCGAGGGCGCGGTGCCCGAAGCGATCAACGCGCGCGTCGCCTCGATCGCCCGCACGAACTTCCCGCCCGAGTGGTATGGCGGCCCCGAGAGCTTCGAGGACGACCCGGACGCGATCGCGCCGGTCGCCGTGACCGGCGGGACCACGACTTCCGGAATCGACATCATCACCAACATCGACGTGACGCCGCCGACCGTCGCGAGCGCGTCACCCGGGCCGAGCGGACAGGACATCCCGATCGATACGGCGGTGCTCGTCACGTTCAGCGAGCCGGTGGCGGACACGACGGTGGCGAAGGCGTTCAAGCTGCGCCTGAACGGCAACGGCGGAACGCTGGGCGGGCGCGGGCAGCTGCTGCCGCCCGGGACGAGCTTCGTGTTCACGCCCACGAACGCGCTGGAGTTCGGGCAGGCCTACGAACTGCAGCTCACGACGTCGCTCACCGACCGCGCGGGCGTGCCGCTCGGCGCGACCTTCTCCGACGTGTTCACCACCGAATTGCGCCCGAACATCGCGATCACGGACGTCGCGCCACGCGAGGCGATTCCCGGAGCGTTGCTGACCCTGAGCGGAGTCGGGTTCACGCCCGGCGGTTACAACGTCGCCCTGTTCACCGTGGGTGCCGGCACGGCCGATTCGATTCCGGGCACCCAGGTGACACCGACCTCGCTCGTCGTGCGAATCCCCGACAATGCCGTGACGGGTCCGGTGCACGTGATCGGAACCGCGTTCGAAGTGAGCAACGGGTTCAACGTCACCGTTCTGACGCCCGTTCCCGCATCGGCGCCCGCGCCGAGCGGGGATGCGATCTCGGTGGGATTCCCGCCGACCGACGTGGCCGTCTCGCCCGAGGGGACGAGCGTGTTCGCCGTCGGTGACACGGGCTATGTGACCATCAGCCTGTGCGCTTGCCGGCCGCCGTTCCGTGCCGCCGTTTTCCACGCGCTGCGCCGGGGACATCACCTCGCGCTGTCTCCCGACGGCCGCCGGCTCTTCATCACGCGGCCGGACTCCGCCGACGTCGTGGAGGTCGTGGCCGACACCTCGAGCGGCCAGTTCGGCCAGGTCGTCGCGCGCATCGCCATCCCGGGGACGCCGGATGGCATCGTCGCCGCCCCGGGCGGGCGTCGCGTCTACGTGAGCGACGTGCTGCTCGACCAGATCCACGAGATCGACATGGATCCGGCCAGCGTCACCTTCCGCCACGTCGTCGGCCGGCGGACGGTTCCGCTGGCGGTTTTCACGGGCGGCCTGGCCATGGACCCGCAGGCCGAGCGGTTGCTCGCGACGACCCGCAACTACGGCCTCATCGCGGTGGACCTGGCGCAAGACAATACGTGGACCGTGCTCAGCGATCAGGCCACGTCGGATGCCGTGGCCGCCACGCCCGGCGGCACCGAAGTGCTCGCCTGTCCCTCGGGCGACGTCGGATCTCCGCCGCTCGTCTTCGCGCCGCTGCCCGGTGGCGCGGGCGCCGGATCCCTCTCGCTCGGCGGCACCGTGCGGGATCTCGTCATCGACGCGCGCGGCCAGTCCGCGTTCATCGTGAACGAATCCTTCTCGCGGCTGCAGGTCATCGGCCTGGGAGCCCCGGCCGATCCGAACCATCACCGCACGATCGCGGAGGCCGCACTCGGCGCCAATCCCGTCGCGATCGCGCGGAGCGGCGACGGGGGGCTTCTCGCCGTGGCGAACTTCGGCGAATCGAGCATCTCGGTGCTGCACATCGGAGGCGCCGTGAGCCTCGTCCGCGCGACGCCGCCGGTGGCCGCGCCCGGTGACGCCGTCGTGCTCGCGCTGTCCGGCGGCACCGTCACGCCCGGGACGCGCGCCGATCTCGGCGAAGGAGAATTCCCGGTCATCGACGACGCGAATTCGGAGCCGGGCCTGTCGGCCTTCGTCCTGCCCGCGACGACGCAGCAGGAAGGACACGTCTCGCTGAGCATTCCGCCCGAGCAGCGCACGCTGGCGCTGCCGTTCCGCGTCGTGGATCCGATTCCGAGCTTCGCGCCGCGGCCCACGGGACTCGTGGCGACGACCACGCGTGTGGCGTGCCCGCCCGACTCGCAGACGGTTCCGCTCGAGCGGCTCCTCGCGTCACCGGATGGGCACCTGCTCGCCGCGTTCAAGCAGGCCGTGGCGCCCCCCGCGTGCGGCGTGGTCATCGACCTGGTCGACGTCACGGTCGACGCGCAGGGCCGTTTCGGCCGCCGGCTGGCCTCGGTCGCCACACCTTTCGGTGTCGTGATCGATGCGCGTTTCACCCCGGACGGACGCGAGCTGTGGCTGGCGATCGATCCTTCGGTCGCCGCCGAGATTCGCGTGCTCGACACGGATCCCGCCAGCAGCAGCTTCGGACAGTTCACGTCCAGCATTCCGCTCGGAGCGCTGCCCTCCGATGCCCGCCTCGCGGCCGACCCGGCCGGGCGCTGGATGTACTTGTCGTCGTCGTCCGCGGGCGGCATCGCGCGCTACGACCTGGATCGCACCCTGCGTGACGTCCTGCCGCTCGCCGGCGTCACGGCCCTCGAGGCCACGCCGGATGGCCGCATGCTGGTGGTCGCGCAAAGTGGGGTGGCATCGGTGTTCGGCGTGAAGGCATCCGGCCTCGCCCTGCTGGGCATGGGGCCCGGGCGCGCGGGCGCGATCGACCGGCTCGTGGTTCCCACCGGCGGGACGAGGGTGTTCGGCCGGTTCTCCGGAGGCGAGGTCGGGGTGTGGAATCTCGCCGCCGCCTCCGGCGCGATCGGCTCGGAGCTCTCGTTCGGGTCGCCGATTCCCGATCCGCTCGCCACCGGCGACTGGGTTCCGGCGCCGGACGGCGTCGGCGTGATCGCCGCATGCGCCGAGTGTGATTCGCTGATACGCCTGACGAACGCACCCGGCGGCCCCGTCGCGGAGTTCGCCGACATCGGGGAACCCGCGCCGCACATCGCGCGCTCCGTGGACGGCCGGCTGATCTGGGCCGGGCCGCTCGGCGAGCAAGTGCGCGCGTTCAGCCTGAGCGAGGCCGCGGCACTGTCGGTCGTCACCGGCACGGGGGAGGAGTCGCCGCTCGGCACGCCGTTGCCGCTGCCGGTGCGCGTGCAGATCGCGGATGCGACGGGGCGGCCCCAGGCCGGCGTTGTGGTCCGATTCGCCGTGGCCGACACGAGTCACGGAACGCTCGGCGGCGCCGCCCAGGCCATGGAGGTCTTCGCGACGACCGACGCGGATGGCGAGAGCGAGTGTGCGTGGACGATGCCATACCAGGTGAAGGCCGTCTCGCTCGACGTGACGGCACTCGGGGTTCCGGGCGGCGCGCTCACGCTGGGTGCGCTCTCTACGGGCGATGACCACCAGACGCCCCCCGTCGTCGTCGAATTGGGCCCGACGAACGGCGCCACCGGCATCGCCTCGGGAAGCCCGTTGTTCGCGCGCTTCAGCAAGGCGATGAACCCGGATTCGATCGGTCTCTATCTGCTGCTCAAGACGGGAGACAACGGCTTCGCCACCGGTGCCGTGACGCTGGAACAAGGGGGCCGCGTCGCCATTTACCGGCCGCCGGTGCCGATGGTGTTCTCGTCGAGTTGCACGCTGCAGGTGGTGCGGCGCGCACCGGACGTGGATGGCCTGAGGCTCGCGGCTTCCTCGATCACGGCATTCACGGTGCAGAGCCAGCCCGCCCTCGCGCTGACGTCGCTGAGCCCGCCCGCGGGCCCGCCGGGTGCCGCGATCGTGATCCAGGGTGAGGGGTTCAGCTCGGTCGCGGCCCAGAACACGATCCTGCTGAACCAGACGCTCGTGCCCGCGCAGAGCGCTTCGCCGACGGGGCTCGTGGTGCGTATTCCAACGAACGCGCTCAGCGGGGATCTCGTGGTCAAGGTGGGCTCGGCCACGAGCAATGCGCTCCACCTGAGCGTGCTGCCCGCGAATCCGCAGCCACTCAAGCTGTTGGAAACCGAACCCGCGCGCCGCGGCATCCGCGACCTCGCGGTGATGCCGAAGAAGAACCGCGCCTACGCCACGAATCCGACGAGCAACAGCGTGACGGCGTTCCGGATCGTCCCGTCCAAGACGCTTGCCATCGTGCCCGTGGGACTCGAGCCGCAGTCCATCGCGCTGCTATCCGACGGCACGCGTGCCTACGTGGCCAATCGCGGCAGCAACGACGTCACGGTCATCGACATCGACGAGGACTCGCCGACCTATCACAAGGTCGTCGCGACGGTGCCTGTCGGCAGCCGCCCGACCGATCTCGCGGTGACCGCCACGGGGCCGCGCGTCATCGTCGCGTGCGCCGGGGATTCGACCGTGCGGGTGATCGACGCGAACCCCGACCATTCGACGTACAACCGAATCGTGACGACGCTCAAGACCGGATCGGGCGGCACGAACATCGTGGTCTCGCCCGACGGAGGCAGCGCCTATATCGCCACGTCGAATGGGATCGACGTGCTCGACCTGCGCACCAACGCGATCGTCACGACCATCAAGGTCGGATCGGGCGGGACGCAGGTCACGGTGAGCCCGGACGGCACGCTGCTGTTCATCCTGACCGGCGATGGCACCGTGGCCGTCGTCGACATTTCCTCGGGCAGTGCGACGCAGAACCAGATCGTCACGACGATCAAAGTCGGCGCGGGCGGCACGACCATCGCGGTGTCGCCGGACGGAACCATGCTCTACATCTCGCTCCGGGATCTCAACCTGCTCCTCGGCCTCCTGATCGGCCGTGGCAACACCAGTTACGCTTCGTCCTCGGCGCCCGGGCAGGCCGTCACGCTGACGCCTTCGGCCACGGTCGAGGTGGGGCAGTCCCCGGCGGGCCTGGCGTTCGATCCGCAGGGGACCTTCGGGCTCGTCGCGAACCAGGGCTCCGGTACGCTGCAGATCCTGTCGACGCTGACGCCGTCGGCCGGCGTTGAATTCGATCTCGACGCCTTCGACCTGGCGGCGCCCGGTGACGTCCGCGCCTACATCCAGCCCGGTTCGCCGTTCACGGCGGACCAGGTCATTCCCACGAGCGTGCGGCTGAACGACATCGTCGGCTTCGATCCGTTCGCGGATTCATCGTTGGTCGACCACAACGAGGACACCGTCACCGAGTGCGCGGTGCCGTTCCGGCGCGTGGACCTCGCAGCGGTGCTTCCGATCGGGACGGGCATCCCCGTCACGATCGCCGGTACGGTGGGACTGCTGCCATTCACCACCACGGTGAATGTCAACGTGCGGCGCGGCGATGTCGCCTCGCCCATGGGCGGCGAGGAGTTCGTCGCGGGGCAGTCCGTGCCCGTCGTCTACACGCCGCTCGCCGGCACGCTCGCGCACGCCCCCGCGGCACCCGGAGCACCGGCCACGGCGACGCTGCTCGGCTCGCCCGACAATGGTCGCACCTGGACCACGCAGCTGAGCGGCGAGGCG